>NZ_JBSFDI010000019.1:0-19462 GCF_053593835.1 Streptomyces sp. NPDC002076 | reverse complement strand
GGCGTCCGCACGCGAAGGGCCCGGCGGATCCGGCGATCCCGGGCCCTCGGCGCGGCGGCGCATCCGCTAGCTCGTTGTGTCCTCGCGCCGCACCGACAGCAGCTCCTCCAGCTGTTCCTCGCGGGCCTGGGCGGCCACGAAGAGGAGTTCGTCGCCCGGCTCCAGGGAGTCCTCCTTGGACGGGGTCAGCACGCGGGTGCCGCGGATGATCGTGACGAGGGAGGTGTCCTCGGGCCACTGGACGTCGCCCACCTGAGTGCCGGCCAGGGCCGACTCCTCGGGCAGGGTCAGCTCGACGAGGTTGGCGTCGCCGTGGCTGAAGCGCAGCAGCCGGACCAGGTCGCCGACGCTCACCGCCTCCTCGACCAGGGCGGACATCAGGCGCGGGGTGGAGACGGCCACGTCCACGCCCCACGCCTCGTTGAACAGCCACTCGTTCTTGGGGTTGTTGACACGGGCGACGACGCGCGGGACGCCGTACTCCGTCTTGGCGAGCAGCGAGACGACCAGGTTGACCTTGTCGTCGCCGGTCGCGGCGATGACGACGTTGCAGCGCTGCAGCGCCGCCTCGTCCAGGGACGTGATCTCGCAGGCGTCGGCCAGCAGCCACTCCGCCTGGGGCACCCGCTCCACCGAGATGGCGGTCGGGGCCTTGTCGATGAGCAGGACCTCGTGGCCGTTCTCCAGCAGCTCGCCCGCGATCGAGCGACCGACGGCGCCGGCTCCGGCAATGGCGACCCTCATCAGTGACCGCTCTCCTCTTCCGGGCCCTGGGCGAACGCCGCCTCGACCTTCTCGACGTCGTCCGACCGCATCATCACATGCACGAGGTCGCCCTCCTGCAGCACCGTCTGCGAGGTCGGCAGGATCGCTTCGCCGAGGCGGGTCAGGAACGCCACGCGGACGCCCGTCTCCTCCTGCAGCTTGCTGATCTTGTGCCCGACCCACTTCGGGGAGGCGTGCACCTCGGCGAGCTGCACCCCGCCGGTGGGGTCGCGCCACAGCGGCTCGGCACCGGAGGGCAGCAGCCGGCGCAGCATCTGGTCGGCGGTCCAGCGGACCGTCGCCACGGTGGGGATGCCCAAACGCTGGTAGACCTCGGCGCGGCGCGGGTCGTAGATACGGGCGGCCACGTTCTCCACGCCGAACATCTCGCGGGCCACGCGCGCGGAGATGATGTTGGAGTTGTCACCGCTGGAGACGGCCGCGAAGGCGCCGGCCTCCTCGATGCCCGCCTCGCGCAGGGTGTCCTGGTCGAAACCGACACCGGTGACCCGGCGGCCACCGAAGCCCGGGCCCAGCCGGCGGAAGGCGGTGGGGTCCTGGTCGATCACGGCGACCGTGTGGCCCTGTTGCTCCAGGGTCTGGGCAAGAGCGGAGCCCACTCTTCCGCAGCCCATGATGACGATGTGCACGACCGTCCTTCCGGTGTCCAAAAGTTACTGCTCAGCATCAGGGTCTCAGACCGAGGCCCAAAGCTACACATGGGCGCCGGGGGTGGGCACCCCCCTGCGCCGGTTCGCCATGATCACCGTCCGCGATCACGCGCGTGAGCAGCGTCAGCGATCGGAGTCCGCGATCACCGGGGGCGAAGTCCGGCGAGTGATGCTGCGCACGCTGCACAGGGTCAGGATTCCGATGCAGACGAGGGCGACAGTCGCCCCGATCAGTTCCGCGGTGCCGGGCATGGGTCCTCCGAGGTGCGATGACAAGCGGGGTCTGCCATCTAGGCACGGGGAGCGCGCGGACCACGGAATCCGCAGTTCCGTGCGCCCCTGATTTCACTCGTGAGGCAGATCGCACGGACCGGGTGGGCGGCTGCCAGTTCGAAGGCCTACCATCCTCTCTCGTGTCCAAACTGACCGACGTGCCCAAACGGATCCTGATCGGGCGCGCACTGCGCAGTGACCGGCTGGGTGAAACGCTCCTGCCGAAGCGCATCGCACTCCCCGTCTTCGCCTCCGACCCGCTGTCCTCCGTCGCCTACGCGCCGGGCGAGGTCCTGCTGGTCCTGTCCGTCGCGGGCGTGTCGGCGTACCACTTCAGCCCGTGGATCGCCGTCGCGGTCGTGGTGCTGATGTTCACGGTCGTCGCCTCCTACCGGCAGAACGTCCACGCCTACCCGAGCGGCGGCGGCGACTACGAGGTCGCCACCACCAACCTGGGCTCCAAGGCGGGCCTGACGGTGGCCAGCGCCCTGCTCGTGGACTACGTCCTCACCGTCGCCGTCTCCATCGCCTCCGGCATCGAGAACCTCGGCTCCGCCGTCCCGTTCGTGGTCGAGCACAAGGTGCTCTGCGCGGTCGCCGTGATCGTGCTGCTGACGCTGATGAACCTGCGCGGTGTGAAGGAGTCCGGCAAGCTCTTCGCGATCCCCACGTATGTCTTCGTGGGCGGCGTCTTCATCATGATCGCGTGGGGGGCCGTCCGGGGCCTGGTCCTCGGCGACACCATGCGCGCCCCGACCGCGGACTTCCACATCAAGGCCGAGCACCAGGGCCTCGCGGGCTTCGCGCTCGTCTTCCTCCTGCTGCGCGCCTTCTCCTCCGGCTGTGCCGCGCTGACCGGTGTGGAGGCGATCTCCAACGGCGTCCCGGCCTTCCGCAAGCCCAAGTCGAAGAACGCGGCGACCACGCTCGCGATGATGGGCCTGCTGGCCGTCACCATGTTCTGCGGCATCATCGCCCTCGCCATGTCGACCAAGGTCCGCATGGCCGAGAACCCGGCCACCGACCTGATCCGGGGCGGCCACCCGATCGGCTCCGGCTATGTCCAGAACCCGGTGATCTCCCAGGTCGCCGAGGCCGTCTTCGGCAAGGGCAGCTTCCTGTTCGTGGTCCTCGCGGCAGCCACCGCGCTGGTCCTGTTCCTGGCGGCGAACACGGCGTACAACGGCTTCCCGCTGCTCGGCTCGATCCTCGCCCAGGACCGCTACCTCCCGCGCCAGCTGCACACCCGCGGCGACCGCCTCGCCTTCTCCAACGGCATCGTGCTGCTCGCGGGCGCCGCGACCCTGCTGACGTTCATCTACGGCGCCGACTCCACGCGACTCATCCAGCTGTACATCGTCGGCGTGTTCGTGTCCTTCACGCTCAGCCAGACCGGCATGGTCAAGCACTGGAACCGGCACCTGGCGGTCGAGCAGGACCCGGCGGCGCGCCGCCGTATGATGCGCTCCCGCGCGATCAACGCGTTCGGTGCCTTCTTCACGGGCCTGGTGCTGGTCGTCGTCCTGGTCACGAAGTTCACGCACGGCGCCTGGGTGGCCCTGCTCGGCATGTGCCTCTTCTACGCGACCATGACCGCGATCCGGAAGCACTACGACGGCGTCGCCGAGGAGCTCTCGGCCCCCGAGGAGCCGGACGACGACCTGGTCCGCCCGTCCCGTGTGCACTCGGTCGTCCTGATCTCCAAGATCCACCGACCCACCCTCCGGGCCCTGGCCTACGCCAAGCTGATGCGCTCGGACTCCCTGGAGGCCCTGACGGTCAACGTCGACCCGGCCGAGACCAAGGTGCTGCGCGAGGAGTGGGAGCGGCGCGGCATCGACGTACCGCTGAAGGTCCTGGACTCGCCGTACCGCGAGATCACCCGCCCGGTGATCGAGTACGTCAAGAGCCTGCGCAAGGAGTCGCCGCGCGACGCGGTCTCCGTGATCATCCCCGAGTACGTGGTCGGCCACTGGTACGAGCATCTGCTGCACAACCAGAGCGCCCTGCGCCTGAAGGGCCGCCTGCTGTTCACACCGGGCGTGATGGTGACCTCGGTGCCCTACCAGCTGCAGTCCTCCGAAGTGGCCAGGCAGCGGGCCCGCAAGCGGCAGGAGTGGAACGCGCCGGGTGCGGTGCGGCGCGGTCCGGCGGCGGAGCGGCCCAAGGAGCCGTCGACGGCCAAGGACTGAGCTGGGGGCTCGGCCCGCTGAGCCCGGGCCTCGGCCTGTGGTGAACGGCCGGACGACAGCCACGTAGACTGGTGGGCTGTTGTCCGGCCGTTTCCCGTTCCCGATCTGGAGTCACCCCGCCATGCAGGCAGAACCGAAGAAGTCGCTGGTCGGGGAGGAGTACGAGGTCGAGATCGGCCCCGTCGCCCATGGCGGCCACTGCATCGCCCGCACGGCCGAGGGCCAGGTGCTGTTCGTCCGGCACGCGCTGCCGGGAGAGCGTGTGGTGGCGAAGGTGACCGAGGGCGAGGAGGGAGCCCGCTTCCTGCGCGCGGACGCGGTGGCGATCCTGGAGGCGTCCAAGGACCGCATCGAGGCCCCCTGCCCCTTCGCCGGCCCCGGCCGCTGCGGCGGCTGCGACTGGCAGCACGCCAAGCCCGGCGCGCAGCGGCGATTCAAGGGCGAGGTGATCGCCGAACAGCTCAAGCGGCTCGCGGGTCTCACGCCCGAGGAGGCCGGCTGGGACGGCACGGTGATGCCGGCCGAGGGCGACAAGCTGCCGGCCGGCCAGGTCCCGCAGTGGCGCACGCGTGTGCAGTACGCCGTCGACGCCGAGGGCCACGCGGGTCTGCGCCGCCACCGCTCGCACGAGGTCGAGCGGATCGACCACTGCATGATCGCGGCGGAGGGCGTCAGCGAGCTGGGTATCGAGCGGCGGGACTGGACCGGCATGGAGTCGGTCGAGGCGATCGCGGCGACGGGCTCGCAGGACCGCCAGGTGATCCTGACGCCGCGCCCGGGCGCCCGCCTCCCCCTGGTGGAACTGGACAAGCCGGTGTCGGTCCTCAGGGTCGACGAGAAGTCCGGCGGGGTGCACCGCGTCCACGGCCGCCCCTTCGTCCGCGAACGCGCGGACGGCCGTACCCACCGCGTCGGGAACGGCGGCTTCTGGCAGGTCCACCCGAAGGCGGCGGACACCCTGGTGACGGCGGTCATGCAGGGCCTGCTCCCGCGCAAGGGTGAGATGGCCCTGGACCTCTACTGCGGCGTGGGACTGTTCGCGGGGGCGCTGGCCGACCGGCTCGGCGAGAAGGGCGCGGTGCTCGGCATCGAGTCCGGCAAGCGTGCGGTGGAGGACGCCCGCCACAACCTCGCCGACTTCCCGCGGGTGCGCATCGAACAGGGCAAGGTCGAGTCGGTCCTGCCGCGCACCGGCATCACCGAGGTCGACCTGATCGTCCTGGATCCGCCCAGGGCCGGCGCGGGCCGCACGACGGTGGCCCACCTCTGCTCCCTCGGCGCCCGCCGCGTCGCCTACGTCGCCTGCGATCCCGCCGCCCTGGCCCGGGACTTGGCGTACTTCCGCGAGGGCGGGTACCGGGTGCGGACGCTTCGGGCGTTCGATCTGTTTCCGATGACCCACCACGTGGAGTGTGTCGCGATCCTAGAACCGGCCGCAAAGGGCTCCTGACCTGCGGTTTTGTGTATGCGCATTATGTGCGGTGTGGGCGTTACGGGCGATATCTTGACGCTGAAATGACGCTCGTGACGCTCATTTGACGCTCGTTCTGATGGGTCATCAGGTCTCTGTTTTGCTGCTTAGACGCTCTGGCGACCTCCCCCTTGGGGCAGGTCTGGCCGCATGGCTCTGATCGAGGGTGCGCTGTAATGGGCGGTGCGCGGGAACGTCCAGACCACACTCCGCTGCCGCGAGCCGTACGATGCAGGCGGCGCAGGTGCCCATCGGCTCCGAGGTACTGCTCGGAGTACTGGGTGAGCGGGTAGAGGTAAACCGCCGTGCTCAACGCGAGCGGCTGGCCACCCTGGGCGGCGATCGGCTCGATACGTTCCTCGACGGCCGCCGGCTCACAACCGTACGCCCGGTCGACGGTCCCCGACCGAGCTGGGACCGGATCAGCGCGGAGCTGCTGGAGCAGACCTGAGGCCCCTATCTAGCATGTCGCTGGCGGGCCAGTCACAGAAATGCGCGAATGGAGATCAGCGCACCGGCCGGCCACCAGCCGCTGCGTCGAGGCTGCGCCAGTTCATGCAGTCCGTTGGTGTCGACGACGATCTCCGGGCGTCGGGTGGTCTCGGCGCCACGGTCTGCCGCCACCCCCCGGCGTTCCGCCGCAGGCGCGGCGAGGAATCGGCGGCCCGTGAAACCGGCCGTGTGGCGGCGCGCGTCCGGTGCTCCTGGAGGAGGGCGGGAGAACCGCCGGCGGTCCGGGGGCCGTTGTCCTTCGGCCGTTAGCGACGAAACTCGGCACCAGTCACCACCTTATGGGGATTCACCGGACATCGTGACCGCCGACCGTGTTGGATGGCACCGACCGGCCTCACATCGGCCAGGTGCACAGCACGACGGGTGCATGAACGGGGGAGAAGCCATCAGTGCGATGTGGAATGCCTCAGACGGCGATGAGTTCCGGGCGGCGGTGACCGCCCGCACCAGGCGGCGAATCGAGATCTACCGGGACGCCGGGGAGACGTGGAGGTTTGCCCCAAAGCCTGAAGTCCGTCAGTGAGGACACCGCTCAGGAGTACGAGGGCCGCACGATCCTCGAACTCGTTCAGAACGGGCATGACGCGCTGGGCAGCCTCAGCCCGGGAAAGATCGCAGTCCTGGCTGTCCAGCAGGAGGGCAGCCGAGTTCTCTACGTGGCCAACGAGGGCGCGGGGTTCGCCGCGGAGAACTTCCGCGCCATCACCGAGCTGGCGTTGTCGAGCAAGGCGGCCGGTGAGGGAATCGGCAACAAGGGGCTCGGTTTCCGCAGTGTGCTCCAACTGACGGACTGGCCCGAGATCTACTCGAAGGCCGCTCCCGAGTCCCCCGGCTTCGACGGCTACTGCTTCCGTTTCGCCAGGCCGGAAGACGTGCGCAGCCTGGTGGACGACCCCGTGCTCGCGACCCGGGTGATCGAGGACATCTCTCCCCTGGCACTGCCGGTACCGGCCGACACCACCGATCCGGTGCTTGGGGAACTGGCCGAGGAAGGCTACTCCACGGTCGTCAGGCTTCCGCTGCGCGATCAGCGTGCCTGGGAGTTGGCTGTGGCGCAGACCGAGGAGCTCGTGAACGGTGAAGCACCGCTTCTGCTCTTCCTCGACCGTGTTGCCGAACTCCTCGTCGAAGTGCGCAACGGATCCGACGCCGGTTCGCGGCATGTTCTCGTGCGTTGCGAGCGCGCCTCGGACCTGGTCGCCGCGGGTGCGACCGACTGGGTCCGGGAGGTCGACCTCGCTGGAGCAGGTCGATACCTGCTGGCGCGTCGCACACTCGGGCCTCAGGGTTCGTGCCTCCGGGCGCCGGAGCGGGCGGTGGCCGCGACGTGGTCGGCGACCATTTCCGCGCGTCGAGTGATCATGCCGAGCGAGCTGGTGTAGTACAGGCAGCCGGCGGCGAGCTGTCCCAGGACGAACACGGGGGCGGGTCGAGACGAGTCCGCCGGGATCAGCCGGTTGTCGGCGGTGTCGATGGTGAGCCCGCCGAACGGGTCGTACCGCCCCAGGCCGGCCTCGACCACTGAGGCGCACAGCGCGGAGGCCGCGGTGGGCGGGGCGGGCTTGTTGTTCTTGGCCGAATTGATGAGTGTGTCCGTCGTGAAGCTCGTCTCCCGTGCGGTCACGGTGAAGCCGTCGGTGGTCGCCGTCACGTTCCTCACGCCGCCGATCACCCTCAGCTGACCTGCTCGGATGGTCGAGAGCAGCCGAGTGGCAGTGGACATCGGCATCGGGTGCAGCAGGCTCTGGAAAACATGGTGGTAGTCGCGGAGGAACGTTCGGCGCTCCGCGTCCGACCAGCGCGACCACACGAGTTCGATCACATCGTTCGCGGCATTGATGAGCAGGGGATGCCACACTTCTCCGCGTTCGGCCAGGTCCACGTGACGGGTGAGACGGTCGGCCGGGGCCTCGGTCGGATCGACTTCCCGGTTGAGAATCTCGGGCGCGATGCCGTGTGTTTCCAGCTCGGCGTTCATCAGACGGAGCACCGCGGCCAGCGAAAGCCTTCCCGGTTCGGCGGCGGCCTCAAGTACGGCAGCTTCGGTGAGGACAGACGCGGAGAGCTGGCGGTAGCGCTGGCGGACACCGGGCAAGAGACCCCGGCGCGACGCCATCGTGATGGGCCCACGATGGTCCTGGTAGAGCAGGGCCAGCACAACGTCCACCGCGGTCAGGCCAGTCCCGAGCACCGTCACGTGCTCGTACGGCTCGATCGTCTCGACCGTGACGCGCAGCGGATAGGGGTCGTCGATGTAGCGCGGACTGCCTGCCAATCCGTACACGTCCGCCGGCGCGGTGGTGCCCACGCATAGAGCGGCACCATCGTATTCGCGGGCGCGGCCATCGGCCGCTGTCAGACGTACGCGCTCGCCGTCAGTGCCGAGCGATAGGTGGACGGCGCTCTGGTGAATTACCTCAATCGGCCGGCCGCTGGCCTGCCAGGCCTCTTCGAGCCGCCCGAACGAATCGGCAATGTAGTCGCCGAAGAGGTGACGCGGGGCGAAGGAGCCAGAGAGGGAGTGTTGGCGCGCCCGTGGGTCATGATGTCGGCTCAGCCAATCCTGGAAATGTCGGGGTTCGGCTCGCCGGATTGACATGAACTCGATCTCCCCGTTCAAGAGCGAAGAGCTCAGGTCAGGGCGGTAGGCGTTGCCTTGGCCGATCTCCTTTTCCGGCTCATAGATGGTCAGGTCGAGTTCCCGCGTCAAACCCCGTCGGGCAAGGGCGTCGGCCAAGCTCACGCCGGTGGCGCCACCGCCAATGATTGCGAATTCCATTGCGTCCTCTACCTGACAAGAGACTGGCAGACCTATTTCCGTCGGGACGGTGGGATGCGTCGGGGCACTGGTGTGGTCGGGGTGTTGACCTGGCCGAGGCGCTAGGCGTGCTGCCCAGAGGGAACGTCGTCGGGAGCGTTCCCGGCCACCATCCGGCGCAGCGAACGTTCGGCGGCGCGGGCCACGGTCGGGGTGACGACGGCGGCGAGGACGACGATGGCGGCGATGGTGAACCAGCCCGCCCTCTGCCAATTCATCGCGAGAAAGGTGTAGGCGGCTGGCGCCCACACGCTACCAACCGTCTGGCCGACCTGGTCAATGCCCATGTACTCGCCGCGTCTGGCGGGATCGGACAAGCGCTGGGTGAATCCCCAGCTCGCCGCCGCGTGGAAGAGCTCAGCACCCGTCAATACGATGTGCGCCAGCCAGACCAGGACGATGGTCAGCCACTCGATGGTGCCGTCCGTGAACGCGATGATCACACACGAGGCGCCAAAGCAGGCGGCGCTCCGGTACGTCGCCCGCATAGCGCCCGACGCGGTGTCGGTGCCGCGGGCGGCCAGGGTCTGTAGGCACACCGCCATCAAAGTATTGGTCGCGAGCAGTCCGGCCAGGAGCACCCGAGGTGCGTTGGTGTCCTCCACCAGCCATAGCGGAACGACCACGGAGAGAACTACCTGGTTCGTTGACAGCACGCCACTCAGGACGGAGAGGGCGAAGAACGGACGATTGGCCAGGGCGCCAACCCACCTCCGAGGTTCGCGCTCGGCCGATGGGGCCGGCTCCGGTTTGGCCAGCTCGGGCAGTCGGCGGATCACCGTCGCGTTGACCAGCATCACCACTCCGATGAACACGGGGAGCAACCGGATCGCCGTGTCGCTTCCGATGGCCAGGGCCAGGCCGCCCAGTCCCGCACCAGCGGTGAACCCGGCGTTCAACGCGCTTCGGTTGTAGGCGAGCCCCGCGACCCGTTCCTCGTCGGGGTAGAGGTTGAGCACGTATCCGCCGTAACCCACGCCCCCGGCGGCCTTGCACAGTCCGATGGCTATGAGGATCGCCAGGAAGGAGGCGAACCCGGAAGCCAACGGGTAGGCCAGGTAGCAGGCCGCTTCCACGAGAGACGCCAGAGCCCACACTGTCTTCGCGCCGATCCGGTCACTGACCCGGCCCAACGGCACGGCGGCGACGAACGTGCTGATTCCGGCGATCGTCAGGCCCAGGCCGACCGCGGCGGCGGAGAGACCAATGATTTTGGTGAAGAAGACGGCGTTGATGGTGAGGTAACTGCCGGTGCCCAGCCCGTAGAGCAGTGCCTGAGTGCTGACCCGCCCAACCGTCCGCGACGGCGGGGCCATTCGCCGGAGCAGGCGAGCGAACGGGCTGCGAGCGGCAGGCAAGGGGGTATTGGGGAAAGGTTGCGGCATGCGCATAGATTATGCTTACGACGTGTGTGCGCCTCCTGACATCCGCCAGGGGCGGCTGCCCGGTGGATAGATGCTGGCTTCGCCGCTCATGCCGACGACCACGAGACCGCCCTGGTAGTGCGGGCGATTGGTGCCTGAGGACAGGCTGGCGACCGGAGGTGGACCTACTGGCATCGGGCAGGAGGCCTTCGCCGGGCTCCGGAGTCAGTTACCTCGATGGGCTTGCCGGCTTGTGGGGCGCCAGAAGTTTGCGTGGCCTGTCCTGCGACGACGACCGGGTCCAGCCGTACGGCATCATAGTCACCCGTGTCCCTGCGCCTGCTCTATCCCATCCGGGTCCGGGTCTGCGGCTGGCTGATCCTGTCCCGTTCGGAAACTCGGTTTCGTGGTGTGGGCTGTGGTTTTGCTGCGGGATCCGGAGCGCGGCTGGGACCATCTCGGGTGTTGCTGTCGCTCGTCTACCGTTCGGTGAGCGGCCTGTTTGGCCTGCTGGCCGTGCAGTTCCGTTCTGCGAGCCGACGCTCGAACGGCGCGGGACTGGCGGCCGGGACCTGTCCTATGTCAGGGGACGTGCGCCAGCCGCTCGGCTAACGTACACGCATGCCTGGGGCCACGTCGGTAGTCTTGCCGCCTGACTCCGGGAAGTCGTGGGCGCGCCTGCTGCACCGGGTGGCCACTCCGTCGGCGGTCGCGGGCCGGGTCAGCGCCCAGTGGTACAGCCCTCCAGCCAGCGGTGGTGCAGGTAGAGCCAGTAGTCATCGATCATGCTGGGACGGTGAGTGGCCGCGACATGGAGTTCCTCAACGTCGGTGGCCTCCGCGAAGCGGAGGACGGTGCCGCGGCTGAGGTGAAGTTCGCGACCGATGGCACGGAGGCTGTCGCCGCGCTCGATCCTCTCGTGGATCTGCTCGTATCGCTCGCGGGTCCGCAGGACCAAAGGGCGCGGTCGACCGTGGATGTCGAGCTCGGCGACAGCCGCCGTCCCTCCGAGCGGGCCGGTGGCGGACAACGCCAGTGGTTTACGCAGATCGGCTCGGTGTCGGCCGACGATGCGCTCGAGGGTCTCAGCCAGGTTGTGGAACAGGTGCCAGAGGTCAGCCTCTTGCCGGGCCTGTGGTGCCCCGACGCAGGCGCCGTCCCGGAAGGTTCCGGCGCGGTCGCAGATCATCTGGACTTCCGGATGGTGACGCAGCCAGGCTGCGACGGTGTCGGCGGTCCGGCTGGCCAGGACGTCGACGGGGCGGTGGGTGGCCATGTCGATCAGGATCGTCGCGTACTTCCATTTGCGGCGTACCACGAACTCGTCGACGCCGAGGACTTCGACGGGGCCGGAGTCCGGCTCGGGCAGCGCCCTGATCAGTCGCAGCATCGTGTCCTTGCCCGTGCTCACGGCCATCCGGCCGGCGAGCCGGGCACCTGGCCGGCCGCCGAGGAACAGGGCCACATCGGTGAGCATCGCGGTCAACGATTCGGTCCGCCGCGCGTAGCGGTGCGTCAACGCCGGTATCTGCTCGGCGAATGTCCGATGTGAGCATGCCGCGTTCCCGCAGGTGAACCGTCGCGTCCTCAGGTGGACTTCCAGCCGGCGCCCGGCGACAGGCCGGTCCACAAGTCACCGCTCGTAGTAGCAATGCACCCGAGACGACTTCTGGCCACACGCCGGACAGACCGCCTCGCTTCCCCGGGCATGTGCCGCCAGGAGCACTGCGCTGTCCGTGAGCAACAGCCGATCGACCTCAACTTCCGCACTAGGAAAGGAGCTTGGGGTACGGCTCCGGCACAGCAGCATCCTTCCCCGCCCGAAGACAAGCCACCAAAGATGTCACCCAACCGTGCAGCAGTCCCAGGCTTGATCACGCCCTGGCTCCTGCCTCCAGCAGCACGTACGGTGTGTGCGGCGGTTGGAAACCCCCGAGCCCCGGAGGCAACATGGCTGACATGATCGTGCCCGATCCCGTCGCGCGGGATTTACTCGCGGTTTTCGATCGCGCGCGAGCCCGGCTGTTCGAGCGCCTCGAGGGCCTGACCGACGCCGAGTACCACTGGGAGCCGGCCAGCGACTGCATCAGCATCCGCCCCGGCGACGACGGCGTATTCCGTGTCGCTACGCTATTTCCGGAATCGAGTCCCGAGGCGCCGGACCCCATCACGACGATCGCCTGGCGCATCTGGCACATCGGTGCCCTCTGCCTGCGCGGCTATGTGATCCACTTCTTTGAGGACGTCCCTGAGTTCGGCGACCGCCATGAGTGGCCGGGCACCGCGAAAGAGGGTGTCCAAGCGCTCGCCGAGCACTGGGAGCACTTCAGCTCCCGTATCGCAACCCTCGGCGACAAGCGCCTGTTGGCGCCGATAGGCCGGGGCCCTGGCGGTTGGGCCGATGAGACCTATCTGAAACTCGCGCTGAAAGCTCTGGTCGAGGTCACGCATCACGGCGGCGAGATCGGCCTGCTGCGTGACCTGTACCTGCGCGAAGGCGTCTGATCTCGGCGGTGGGCGACCTTGTCCGGCGGCCGGGGCGCGGATGACCAGGCTGTCGAAAACTCAAGCCCCTCATAGTCGCCGTGTCGCGCGGATGCTAACAAGGCTCGACCCGAGGGTGAGCGGATCGTGTCGGCCAGCGGAGCGGGAGCCGGAGTCTGTGGTCGACCACTGCCAGCCGCTCGCTCCCGTACATCTTCCGGCCGAACCTCGGCGACCATGCGGACCGCGCGCTTGCGCGGCTCAAGGGGTAAGGGGAAGTGCCGCAAACCGTGGTGGCGGGTAGGTCGCGTTAGGTTCGGCACAGTTCTTTCTCCTAGATGATTGATCCGCGCACCGCTCTGTCCACGAATCAGCTGTGAAGCCGGGCATTTCATTGCCTGACGCTTCAATGACGGGTGAGAAATAGGGATAGCAAGTTCATGCATTCGACAGTCAAACCCAATGTAGCCGCGATCGTGACATGGGTGAATAACAACCGTGATCTCGACCGGGAAAGCATGAGGGATAGGATCCACGTGAAAACAGGCGAGCAGCTGGATTTCAGAATAGAGAGCCGTACGGGCAGGTTCGAGCCGGGCGGAAAACCCAGCATCGGCGCATTTGAATTTCGTGAAAACCGCCTCCTTGTCTCAAATTTCACTACCAGTGCTACTTACGTGATAGAGAATTTGGAGGGTGGAATAGAACTGGTCAAGGTGCGCCCACGCCAGCTCAGGGTAACGATCCCTTTTGAAATGTCGCGCGTTCTAATTCCTTCTGGCGAGAACATAACCGAGCTCACCGTCTTCGGTTCCCCTCCGCCCCTGATGGGAGAAGAGCAGTCAGCCAGGGCACCGGGCCCTCCCATGGTCAATGTTGAGACGGCGAGTAAGTACTTTGCGGTTCTCGTCGCATTATGCGAGCCGCGCCTGCGCGGATCTTCGATGGCGGCCGTGCCATCCGTCCAGGAAGTTGTCGAAAGACTGAGGGGGAGCAGTCAATTCAGAGACGCAAATCGGAGTAGCATTAATTATCACATTAACTATCTGGCGGATCAAAAGCTTCCGGTC
Organism: Streptomyces sp. NPDC002076; assembly: GCF_053593835.1. Taxonomy (NCBI): domain Bacteria; kingdom Bacillati; phylum Actinomycetota; class Actinomycetes; order Kitasatosporales; family Streptomycetaceae; genus Streptomyces; species Streptomyces sp. NPDC002076. Next base: position 5,841 of record NZ_JBSFDI010000019.1, on the reverse strand, counting down.
AATCGCTGGGCCAAGTATATGGATGAGGGACGCATGCACTCCAAGCGCGAGGCTCTTGTGGCATTTGCGCTCCGATTCGACATAGTCACGGAAGAGCATCTCCATCTACTCCCTAATTTTGCGCGTTGAAATTTGTTTTACGGTCTGATCCGCGGGATAATGGAGTATGCCTTCGTCTCCTGCGCTCGTTCTTTGTGAGGGTGACCGGGACGAGCTGGCCAGGCTGGCGCGGTTGCCGAGTGTGCCGTCGGGTCTGGCAAGGCGGGCCAGGATCGTGCTGCTGGCCGCGGATGGGATGCCGAATGCGGGTTCGGCCTCGATTCCCCCTATTTCGGAGATGACCTGGACCGGGACCTGGTTCGCCCCATCCTCGCCGACCGCGCCTACATCGGAGGCGGCTCCTGGGTTACGACGCCCCGTCGGCGTCCGCCCGGCCGCGAACTGCCACCGACCGAGCACACGCTCAACCGAGGGCTCGCGGCCGCAAGGGCGCCGGTGGAACGCGGCATGGCCAGGCTGAAGATGTGGCGCATCTTCCGCGGATCGCGACGCAGCCCGAATCGAATGTCGTCAATGGTCAGGGCCGTACTCGCCCTGGAGCGGCAACGCTGAAAGACCTCACTGACCGCGACCCCTGGGGATCGTGGTCCCCTGCCGCACGCAGCCCGGGTGGTCCGTGAACCCGGTCTCTCCAGGACAGCGAGGGGAACTTCACCGGCCCGGGTGGCCAGGTCGTGATCGTTGGTGGGCATGCGGGGCTCCTGTGCGGTCGGAGGGCGTAACCAGGGGATCAGTCGGCTGGGGTGGCAGCGCCGAGTTCGCGCAGTGCCACAGCGACCTCCCGTACCGTCGGCTGGCGGTAGAGGCGGACCATGGGAAAGGTCGGGGCGTGCTCCCGCAGCCGCGCGAGCACGCGGACGGCGAGCATGGAAGTGCCGCCCATGCCGAAGAAGGTGTCGTCCGGCCCAGGTGATTCCACCTCCAGGACCTCGGCGAAGATCTCGGCTACCAGCCGCTCCTCGGGATCGGCGGGAACGGCGGCCGGGACGGTGGCGGTCACGTCGTCAATCGCCGCCAGGAGCTCGGACGCCTGGGCGTGGTCGATCTTCCCGCGGGTAGTACGCGGCAGTTCCGCGACGCGGCGCAGTCGCTTGGGGACGACCGGAGCGGCGAGCAGACCGCGCAAGTGGGTGAGTAGCTGCGCCTCGTCCAGGTCGGTGGCCTCAGCAGTCCACAGGAGGCCAATCACCGGATCGGTCGGCTCGCCGAAAGGCACGGCCACTGCCCCAGTGACGCCGGACAGGGCGAGGGCAGCCGAGACGATCTCGGCCGGTTCGATACGGATGCCCCGGACCTTCAGCTGCTCGTCAGCCCGGCCGACAAGCCACAGTTCGCCGTCCGCGTCAAGTAGACCGAGGTCCCCAGTGAGGTACATACGTGTGCCGTGGCCGGCCGGGTTAGGGATCCAGCGTTCGGCCGTACGCCGCGGGTCGCGCAGATAGCCCAACGTGACGGAGGGCCCTGAGAAGGCGATCTCTCCGACTTCGCCAACTGGCACTGGAGTCCCGGTGGCATCCAGGATGTGCACGAACACACCGGGCAGGGGGCGGCCGAGTGACGGGGCCGTGCTTGTAGCAGCGATGGGCCCGGTCCAGGTGACCGCCACCGTGCCCTCGGTGGGACCGTACGCGTTGTGGACAGGCCAGGACCGCGTTCGCCCGGGCGGGACCTGCCACAGTCGGTCCCCTCCGGTGAGCAGCGCACGCAGGGTGACCGGAGGGTCGTACCTACGCATCAGCTCGGCCGCGAGCGGGGTCACGAGGAACATACTGCTGATCTCATGCTGGTCCAGCCAGGCGATGAGCCGGGCGGGGTCGAGACGGATCGCGTCCTCGGCGACGTACAGCGTGGCACCCGCGCCGAGGGTCGACCAGACGTCCCACATGGCTGCGTCGAAGCCCATATCGGAGGCCCAGCCGACCCGGTCGCCGGGACCGGTGCCGAAGTGGTCGGCGTGGGCTGCAACGAGATGGCCGAGGCCCTCGTGGTGCACGACCACGCCGCGCGGAGTGCCAGTGGTGCCCGAGGTGTAGATGACGGCGGCCCAGTCCGCGGGCGTGGGGACGCTCAGTTCCACCAGAGCGGCTTCGACCGATGCTTCGTCCACGGAGACCACCGGAAGCCCCCACTCTGCAGCAAGCTTCTCGCCAGCCTGGTCGGTGATGAGGCAGGTCGGTCTCGCGTCCTTGGCGATCAGGCGGAGCCGGTCGTCAGGATCACGGGGTTCTAGCGGAAGATGTGCGGCACCGGCACGCTGGACGCCGAGGGCGGCGACGACAGCCGCCGCACCACGGGGTAGGAGGACAGCGACGATCGGCGCGGAGTCCCGACCCACGCCGTGCTGACGGAGTAGTAGGGAGGCCAGGGCGGCCGAGGCAGTGTCGAGCTGACCGTAGGTAAGTATCCCACCGTCCTCCACTACGGCCGGAGCATCGGGCCGGGCAGCGGCGTGTGCGAGGAAACGGGAGACGACATCGGCGGCGATCGGGGTGCTGCCTGAGGGCACCGCAGGCCTCCTTGAAATGCAGTAGGTCGGATGGTGAGACGAGGGCGAAGGGTCGCTCAGGGCTGCATGGACACCATGCGGATGGGCAGTCGCTCCAGTCCGTTGACGACAACAGAGCTGAGCCGAATAGCTGGGCCCGCCTGCTCGATCGAGTCCAAGCAGTCGAGGAGCTCGGAGAACAGGTTTTTCATCTCGGCCCGGGCGAGCAGCGCGCCGATGCAGAAGTGCTCCCGTGATCCCAGGGCGATGTGCCGGTTGGGACGGCGGGTGATGTCGAACCGGTCGGGGGCGTCGAAGCCGTCCGGGCATGTCGCGGCCGCATGTCCGTCCAGATCTGCTCGATTTGGTCCAGACAAGCCTCGCGTGTACGTGGTTCTCCCACGGCTCGCCAGCCGTCTGGCAGCTCTCGTCCGGCGGGCCAGATCGAGTACTGCTCTTGGTCGTTGACGACCACGATGTGTGTGGAACCACTGGTATCCGTCATGGTTCTGCCCTTCTCAGTGGCTACTTGTCGTCGCGCAAGCAGTGTGACCTTGCCTCATCCAGCGGGCCGACGGGCTGATGCGGCGCGACGGTCAGTCGGCCGGCATCAGAGACGAACCGTTCGCCCGGCTGGTCGGCGTCCTTTAAAGTGAAGCGGTCCCCAGCCAATTCCACACGAGCGGTGAGTTCACCGTCCTTGGCGGTAACGATCACGCTGACCTCGAACTTGGCATAACGCGGCGTCAGAAGAAGCTGGTGCATGCGGAGATCGGGCCAACGGTCGAGGGAGAAGTCGAGTTCTTGTGCGCTGGAAGGAAATGTAGTGGCGGTGTAGCAGCACTTGCAGCCGCTCGCGGCCGATGACCATCCGGCATATCCCCCGGCCGGCAAGTGAGTGCGCAGGCTTCAGTGGGTGCACAGCATCCCTCACTGCTTGGGCCGCTTCTGGGCTCCGTCCAAATTCCATAAACCAGAGACTGGGCGCTGACCCGGCCCGCGGCCGCCGGCAGAGGGGCCACCCGGCGCAGCAGGCGTGCCAACGACTTCCGGGAGGCGGGCGGCAAGGCTACCGACGTGGCTCCAGGCATGCGTGTACGTTAACCGAGCGGCTGGCGCACGTCTCCTGACATAGGACAGGTCCCGGCTCCTCTAGATCAAACTCCCTCTGATAGCAGTCAGGATCATGCCGGCACTACCAATCGCCCAGGCTGTTGTGCGATCCGGGTCGGCTCTGGCGGAAGGGTCTGATGGTCGGCGGATTGCCGCTTATGGCCTAGTACGTTCCTCGCCAGATTGGGGTTGCCTCGTCCGTTATGCGCTTGACTAGGTAGTCGATGGGCGCGACGTGGATCATGCCTTCGGAGCTGGCGGTAAGGGTCTCGTAGTCGCGGGCGAGAGGCCGGTGCATCATGATCCACCCGATACCCCGCTCCACTACCGAGCACCTTCTCACGACGTGAAATCCGCGAACTCCGGGATTCCTGTCCACGACTTCCACATCGATTCCCAGCTGCACCCCTGCCTCGAATCGGTGCCCGGTCCGCGTTCCCGCAGGGGCCGATGGTACTCGCTGACGGCGATCTTGCTGGTGCGCGCCTGCGTGGCCATCGGCGGCGCGAAGAGCATCGACGAGCTCGCCGAGTTCGGCGAGCGGGCCACGCCAGCACTGCTAGCGTCCCTCGGTGTACGCCGTCACCTGCTCGGCTGGCGGCGCAGCCCGCGGCCGGTCACCATCGGACGAGTTCTTGCCGCACTCGACGGCGAGGCCCTGGACCAGGCGGTGGGCGCCTACCTGGCCGACACCCGCCGCACCACCACCGGCGAGTCCGCCACCCGAACGCGGCAGGTCATCGCCGTGGACGGCAAGGCCCTCAAGGGCTCCGCCCGCCTGGGCACGCCGCACCGGCACCTCCTCTCGGCCGGCACACACGCACCCGTGGCCACGCTCAACCAGGTTGAGGTCGGCGCCACGACGAACGAAGCACTTCCAGCCGCTGCTGGCGCCACTCGACCTCGTCGGCGCCGTCGTCACCTTCGACGCCCTGCACTCGGTATGGGCGAACGTCACCTGGCTCATCGAGACGAAGAGAACGCACTACATCGCCGTGATCAAGACCAACCAGCCCACCGCATACGCCCGCTCGCCGCCCTGCCCTGGGCCGACATCGCCGTCCCGCACAGCGCCTCACGGACGAGCCACCGCCGCCGCGAGTCCCGCTCGATCAAGAACTGCGCCATCGCCGACAACCTCGACGGCATCGCCTTCCCCCACGCGAAGCTCGCCGTCCGCGTCCACCGCCGCCGCAGGCCCACGACAAGCCCGAGAGCCGCGAGAACGTCTATGCCGCCACCAGCCTCGACGCCCGCCAGGCCCGGCCCGGCCGAGCTGGCCGCCACGATCCGCGGGCACTGGGGCGTCGAGAACTCCGCGCACCACATCCGGGACGTGACCTTCGCCGAGGGCGCCTCGACCGTGCACGCCGGCAGCACACCCCGCACCATGGCCGGCTTCCGCAACCTCGCCATCGGCATCCTCAAGATCCTCGGAGCCGACAACATCGCCAAGACCACCCGCACCATCCGCCACGACCCCGAACAAGCACTAGCCATCCTGGGCATCACCAACAACCCGGACACCTACCGAACTTGATCAAGCCCTGGCTTCGACCTGGTCCGCGGAGAACATCTTGTCCTGCTTCCTGACCTCTATGTCCGAAAACGCAATGCTGAAATGGCGCCGCCCACCCTTCGGTCGCTTCCTCGACGTACTTCTCGCGCAGCGTTTCTACAACATGCAGGTTTGATTCCCGTGGAGCGGCTGTTGGCGCGGAAGCCCGCGATGTCAGCGGGCAGGCGGAACCGGGCTGTCGAGTGAGTGAGCCCACAGCCGTTACGAGCGGGGCCTCGCGGATGCCCCTGTGGGCGGTCGCCAGGTGCGGATCGACCTGCCCCGTCCTGCCCGAAGACGGCTTTGCCGAGCAGGCGCTGGCGCAGCGCAGACCGTCCGCGACCAGCGGCGCACGCCACTGCTGCGGCAGGTGGTCGAGGAGGCGGGATCCTGCGGGTCATCCACGTCGTGCTCTCGCGCAGCACCGTGCTCTCCCAGCTAATGCGGGTCTCGCTGCTGCAGATCACTGCCGGGTGCTGGAGTTGGACGACTTCGCGCTCTATGACGACACTCGTCTCGGCCGATGGCTAACAGGCCATTTCATTTGGAGACTCTGCGGTAGCAGATAAGGGCAGCTGCGATCGCGGTGAAGGCCAGGAAGTGGTCGGGCTTGCGCTCGTAGCGA
>NZ_JBSFDI010000018.1:0-212326 GCF_053593835.1 Streptomyces sp. NPDC002076 | reverse complement strand
CTTCACCACCAAGCCAACCGAACCCGAACCACAGATCACCCCACAACCGGAACCGAAACAGCTGCCGTGACTACACCACCCCGCGGGACATGACCTTCTTACCTCTTTCCATTGTCTGGAGTCACTCCACAAAGTAGAGTGGAGCTCAAGAAGATCCGGGACCCCAGCACCGCAGAGTTCAGCGGTAGAGGAGGAACGGACCCCAGCAGCACCACTGCGCGGTCACACATCCACCAGCGGCGCATCGACGGCGTCCATGAGGTGGGTTCGCGCTCGGCGCCTCGCGAACCGGTGTCCATCCAACACAGGACGATCATCGTGGTTACCTGCATTTGCCGAGGGCCGGAGAGTCCCGCCCTCGGCACCAGCACAGACGTCTTCCACACCGCAAGCAAGCTCGCTCAGGCCGCGGTGGCCGAACTGGCCGACTTCGTCGCCATCGAGGTGTCGGAGCCGATACTGCACGGCGACGTGTCCATACCCCGCCCTCTGCGCAGCGGCACACCGTTTCGACGTGCTGCCTTCCAGTCCAAGCCGGGAACCGACGTCAGGCCCGCGTACGCGGTAGGTGACGTGTCCCGGATCCCGCGTGCGACCCCCTACCGGCAGGCCCTTGTCGATCTGCGCCCTCGCCTCATCGCCCACCTGGTCCGCGACGGGCGGTGGCCGGTGCATGATCCTGCCCGCGCACACTGCATCCGGGAGGCGCAGGCCCACTCCGCCATGGTGATCCCCCTGATCGTCAGGGACGCCGTTCTCGGCCTGGTGGCCCTGTATCGGCGGGCGGAGTCCGCTCCCTTCGACGTGGACGACCTCCAGGCGGCCGTCAGGTTCGCGGACCGGGCCGCGCAGTGTCTGGACGCGGTCCGTGACCGGATCCAGGGAGGTGTCCATGCCCGGCTCCTGCAGCGAAAGCTGCTTCCTGAGGCGCTTCCGTCCCTCGGAGCGATCGAGGCTGCCGAAGGGGAGCTTCCGGTGGAGGGCTCAGGAGGCGAGTGGTTCGACATCATCCCGCTGTCCGGTGCACGCGCGGCCCTGGTGGTGGGAGCCGCACGAGGTGGGGGCGTCGATGCCGCGGTCGGCATGAGCCAGTTGAGAGCGATGATCATCACGCTGGCCATGGAGGACCGGGCGCCGGACGAGATACTCGCGCGCCTGGACGACATGGCGACCCGCCTGGGGGAGCACCTGATGTCGGGCCTCCTGTCCGACGTGAAGTATGCGGGCGCCAGTTGCCTCTTGGTGGTGTACGACCCTGTCACCGGGCGCTGCACCTCGTCCCGGGCCGGCGGTTCGCAGTTGGTGATCATCCACCCCGACGGTGTTGTCGGCGCGCCGGGCTTGCCCTCCCATCCGGCTCTGGGTACCGATGGGCATCCTTACGAGAGCGCCGAGGTCGACGTACCCCCAGGTACCGTCCTGCTCCTCAAGAGCGGTGGCATCGACGATGCCCACCCCGACGGCGACGCGGCCACGGAACACCTCCATGAGGTGGTGAACCGGTCCGGCCTCGACGTGCGGAAGATCATCGAGAGCGTCCGTCGCGATGTGGCCCCGGGCCATGAGCCGGCCCTGCTCGTGGCTCGTGCACAGGCCTTGGACGCGAAGAACGTCGCAAGTCTCGCCGTACCGTCCGACCCCGCGGCCGTCGCCGCTGCCCGTGCCTGGACCCGCCGGCAGTTGGCGACATGGATGCTCGACGAACTCGCTTCCACCACCGCCTTGATCGTCAGTGAACTCGTGACCAATGCCCTCCGCTACGCGACCGGGCCGACAGAACTGCGCCTGATCAACGACGGTCACACACTCATCTGCGAAGTCTCCGACACCAACGGTGCCGTTCCCCGTCTGCACAAGGCCCGCCCGAGCGACGAGGGCGGCCGCGGCCTGTCCATCGTCTCCGAGCTCACACAGCACCAAGGGACGCGCCTCACCGCTCGCGGCAAGACCGTGTGGACCCAACAGTCGCACTCGACGTGAGGAGCTGAAGACATGGGTGTACAGACCGAAAGGCCCATCCCGTCCCGTTGGAACAAACTCCCATCGCTCGCACGGGTGATCATCCCGAAACGACTTCCTGAACGAATGCGGGAGAAGAGCGGCGCCTGCGAGTCCATGCTCGTCGCCCCTCTGCTGGTGATCGCGCTGGCCACGACGGCGGATCTGCTCACACCCAACCTGCAGTTCAACCGGTTGCTCGGCGTGGCGCCGGCGCTGGCCGCCGCCATGTGGCCCGTGGCCGGCACGCTGGTCATCGGACTGCTGGCCCTGATAGCCGGCATCGCCCTCGCCGCCACCCACCACGCTCTCGGTCAGACACCCAGTGTGTTCACCGTCGTGGCCATCACGGCCATCACGCTGGCCGCTGCATACGCCAGTCGGGTACGGCAGCACCGGGAGCGCACCCTCGCTGCGGTCCGCAGCGTGGCGGAAACCGCACAGCACGCACTGCGGCCCCCGATCCCACGCCACCTCGGGCACGTCGACATCGAGACCATCTACCAGGCCGCTGCCGCGCATGCCCGCATCGGCGGCGACTTCTACGAGGCGCGCCGGACCCCGCACGGCGTACGGCTGATCATCGGCGATGTGCGCGGCAAGGGACTTCCCGCCGTCGAAGCCGCGTCAACGATGCTCAGCTCCTTCCGGGCGCACGTGCGGGACGCGCCCGATCTTCCCTCCCTGGCACACATGTTGGAAACAAGCATGCACGAACACGTCGAAGAAGTCCTGCCCGAGGACGCGCTCGAGCGCTTCGTCACCGTCGTGCTCGCCGAGATCCCCGCGGACGAGCCCGTCGCCCGCCTGGTCAACTGCGGACATCCTCCGCCGCTGCTGCTCCACAACGGCGAGGCGTGCGAGGTGGAGCCCAGCGCACCCTCGCCGCCCATCAACATGGCTGCCCTTCTGGGCGACCACTACCAGCTCGACACCATCCCCTTCGGCCTGGGCGACCGCCTGCTGCTCTACACCGACGGCATCAGCGAAAGCCGCGACCTGACCGGCACCTTCTACCCCCTCGCCCAACGCATCCGCCGTTGGGCCTCGGCCCCACCCCGCCAACTCCTGCACCACCTCCACCACGACATCAACGCCTACGTTCCCGGCACCCGCGACGACGACGTCGCCGCGCTCGTCGCTCACCGCGTCACACCGGGCGAACGGCGACATCTTCGCCACGTCTGACCCGTTCGCACGGGCCCCCGGCGGCCGCGAAACCAGGCAGACACACCGACACCGCAAACGAAGCGGAAGGCAGAGGGCAGTCATGTCCGTTGCCGGTTTCCTCAACGATCCATGCCAGCGGAGGCACAAGGTGACCACACAAGACGGAGGGCGTCCCCTTCTCACCACCGAGACCGGTGCGCCCGTCGCGGACAATCAGAACTCCGAGACGGCCGGCCGCGGCGGGCCGCTGCTCCTGCAGGATCAGCAACTGTTCGAGAAGTTGGCGCGCTTCAACCGTGAGCGCATCCCGGAGCGGATCGTGCACGCGCGCGGCGCCGGTGCGTACGGCACATTCACCGTCACCTCCGACGTGACGACGTACACCCGGGCTGCGTTCCTCTCGGAGATCGGCAAGCGGACCGAGGTGTTCGTCCGCTTCTCGACGGTGGCGGGCAGCCTCGGCTCGGCGGACGCGGTCCGGGACCCGCGCGGCTTCGCGATCAAGTTCTACACCGAGGAGGGCAATTACGACCTCATCGGCAACAACACCCCGATCTTCTTCATCAAGGATCCGAGCAAGTTCCCGGACTTCATCCACACCCAGAAGCGCGACCCCCACACCGGCTCACAAGAGCCGGACAACGTATGGGACTTCTGGGGCCTGAGCCCGGAGTCCACCCACCAGGTCACCTGGCTCTTCGGCGACCGTGGCATCCCCGCCTCGTACCGCCACATGAACGGCTACAGCTCGCACACCTACCAGTGGAACAACCAGGCTGGCCAGGCGTTCTGGGTCAAGTACCACTTCAAGACCGACCAGGGCATCAAGAACCTCGACTCCGCCGAGGCCGAGATCCTCGCGGGGAAGGACCCCGACAGTCACCAGCGCGACCTGCGCGAGGCGATCGAGCGCGGCGAGTACCCGAGCTGGACGGTCCAGGTCCAGATCATGCCTGCGGCAGACGCGGCCGCCTACCGCTTCAACCCCTTCGACCTCACCAAGGTCTGGCCGCACGAGGACTACCCGCCCATCGAGATCGGCAGACTGGAGCTCAACCGCAATCCGCGGAACATCTTCGCCGAAGTCGAACAATCGGCCTTCTCACCCGCGCACTTCGTGCCGGGCATCGGTCCCTCCCCGGACAAGATGCTCCAGGGCCGCCTCTTCGCCTACGGCGACGCCCACCGCTACCGCGTCGGCATCAACGCCGACCAACTGCCGGTGAACCGCCCGCACGCCACCGAGGCTCGAACCTACGGCCGCGATGGGGTCTTGTACGACGGCCGGCACAGCGGCTCGAAGAACTACGAGCCGAACAGCTTCGACGGCCCGGTCCAGACCGACCTGCCGCTGTGGGCCGCCACCGGGGTCTCCGGGCTCACCGGCAACCACGCCGCACCGGCACACGCCCAGGACGACGACTTCGTCCAGGCGGGCAACCTCTACCGACTGATGCCGCAGGAGGAGAAGGAGCGCCTGATCAACAACCTGGCCATCGCCTTGGCCCGCGTCTCCGCCGACCGTGACGACATCGTCGAGCGGGCGATCGACAACTTCCGCCGTGCCGACTCCGACTTCGGCAGCCGCTTGGAAGCGGGTGTGAAGGAACGACGCCGATGAGCCGGCGTTCCCGAGCCCACTGCCACCGGAATCAGCTGAATCCCTCATAGGAGGCAGAAATGACGTGCTACGAGTGCACCCAAGCGGGGCGGGATGACAGCGCCGCCATCGGCATATGTTCCCTTTGCGGTCTGGCCGTGTGCGCCGACCATGTGACGATCACCCCGGCTCCAAGCAAGCGCGTGATCGGCCTCGTCGTCGTGACGCGCCGCCTTGCCTGCACGACATGTTGCGGGACGCAGTCGGTCGCCTGAGAGCCGGCTATCTCCTACGTCGATAACCGTCATCTCAGACTATCTCACTCCAATAGGAAACAACGGCTGCGTCCGCGCGTTGGCACGAACGGCGGTGAACGAGCGGTCGCCCCTGCTTCCCCCGCCGACGGAATCCACCGTCAAAGATCGGAGTGCTCTGATGTCAGTGACATCGGCCATGGGTCCGCACGCGAACCGTGTCTCCGCCCGACAGGCCCGCGCGCACGAGGAGACACACGCCGCTCGCAGGTACGGCGCAGGGTTCTGGACGGTCGCCGCGGTGTTCGTGACGGCGATGGCTTTCTCCACGGTTCCCACCCCGCTGTATCCCCTCTACCAGGCCCAAGACGGGTTCTCGACCTTCACGGTCACCGTCGTGTTCGCGGTCTACGCCATCGGGGTCCTGACCAGCCTGTTGCTCGCCGGGCACATCTCGGACTGGCTGGGCCGCAAGAAGGTCATGGCGTCTGCGCTGGCACTGGAACTGCTCGCCGCCGCGCTGTTCCTGGCCACGACGTCTCTGCCGGTGCTGATCGTCGCCCGGCTGGTCACCGGTCTCGGCGTCGGCATGCTGACGGCGACCGCCACCGCGTATCTGCAGGAGTTGCACAGCGCCCACCGGCCCGGCGCCTCGACGCGGCGGTTCGAGATCGTGTCGACCGTCGCCAACATCGGTGGCCTCGGGCTGGGACCCATCACCGCGGGAGTGCTGGCCCAGTACCTCGTCGAGCCGCTCCGACTGCCGTACGCGGTCTTCGTCGTACTGCTGCTGACCGGAGTGGCTGCCATCGCCCTGACCCCCGAGACCGTCCGCAGGCCCGCGGCCAGGCCGGCCTACCGGCCCCAACGGGTCCGGGCCGCCCACGGCGACCGTGGACATCTCGCCGCCGCCGCGGCCGGATTCACGTCCATGGCCGTGTTCGGGCTCTTCACGTCCGTGGTCCCAGGCTTCCTCGGCGGGGTCCTGCACCAGCCGTCCCGTGCGTTGGCCGGACTGGTGGTATTCGCGGTTTTCGGAGCCGCCGCGGCGGCCCAGACGGGTACCGGCCGGCTCGGCACCCGGACGCGCTGGTACCTCGGGCTGCTCGCCCAGGCGGTGGGCATGACCGTTCTCGCAGTCGGTATGCGCCTTGGGAGCCTGCCCGTGTTCCTGCTCGCGGGGACCATCGCCGGAGCCGGTGCCGGTGTGCTGTTCAAGTCCGCCGTCGGACACGTGGCCGCCATGGCCGCCCCGGCTCAGCGCGGCGAAGCCCTCGCCGGCCTGTTCCTCGCCTCGTACCTCGGCCTGGCCCTGCTGCCCGTCGGCCTGGGCGTCGCCAGCCGGTCCATGAGCCTGACCGATGCGACGACGTGGTTCACCGTCGTCGTGCTGACACTCCTCGCCGCCGTCGCCGTACGGACGAGCCGCCACGGTCCCGGCACGGCTGCCGAGACGCCGGGCACGTTGCGACGGCGATCATGAGGGATTACCCGGTGGGTGTCGGCGCCGTGGCCGCTGTCTTCGGTATCGGGCATGTGATCGCCACCAGAACCGGCTGACCGATGAACGGGCCTCCTGCCCCGAAGCATCAGAAACACCGAACGACCAATGACGCACGGAGGACAACCATGCGGAGCACCACACTGGGATCGACCGGCCTGCAGGTCTCCCGTATCGCCCTCGGCACCTGGCAGCTGGGGGGCGACTGGGGCGCCTTCGCCGAGGACGATGCCAAGGCCGCCATCCACCGGGCCCGCGAGCTCGGGGTGAACTTCTTCGACACCGCCCAGGCGTACGGATTCGGTGCCTCGGAAAGGCTGCTCGGTGCCGCGCTGCGGGGCGAACTGCGGCGTCGGCGCGACGAGTTGGTGATCGCCACCAAGGGTGGTCTGCGCAGGACCGCTACCGGCATCGCCCGGGATGCGAGTCCCGGGGCGCTGCGCGAGGGTGTCGACGCCAGTCTGACCGCGCTCGGCGTCGACCACATCGACCTCTACCAGGTCCACTGGCCGGACCCGAAGGTGCCGTTCGCCGAAACCGCAGGTGCACTGAAGGAACTGGTCGAGGCGGGCAAGATCCGGCATGTCGGCGTGTCCAACTACTCCGCCGAGCAGATGGCCGAGTTCTCCCGCACCCTTCCGGTGGAGACGCTGCAGCCGCCGTACCACCTCTTCCGCCGCGAGATCGAGGACACCGAGCTGCCCTATACCCGGCAGCACGGCATCGGTGTCCTGGTCTACGGGCCCCTTGCGCACGGCTTGCTATCGGGCATCCTCTCCAAGGAGACCGTCTTCCCTGCCGACGACTGGCGCGCGAAGAGCAGCGTCTTCCGAGGCGAGACCTATGGGCGCAACCTCGCTGTCGTACGCGAGCTCCAGGAGTTCGCCGCCTTCCGCGACATGACGGTGAGTCAACTGGCCGTCGCGTGGACCCTGGCTCAGCCGGGAGTGGACGTGGCGATCGTCGGTACGCGGCGCGCCCACCACGTCGAGGACAGCCTCGCGGCTGCAGACCTGTCGTTGGACGAGGACGACTCGAAGGAAATCGACTCGATCATGGCCGCGGCCGTCCCTGTCGCCGGCCCGTCCCCGGAGGGTGTGTGACGGCTGGGCGGGAGGGGAATGGGCAGACGACGGTCGCTGTCGTGGACACCACTGTCATGCGTGCCCCATCGCGCAGAATCTGACGCACGCCGGGTTCGATGTGTGGGCGCGGAACCGGACCCGGCAGAGGTCCGAGGCGCTGGCCGATGGCGGCGCGTACGTCGCCTCTCCCCCCGGCCGGGGCGGCTCAGGACACCGAGTGCCCGATCACCATGCTGACCGGTGGCCCCGTCACTGACACGCGCTGACCACACCGACTACGCTGCCATGCCCTCTTGGTCCGTCATGCCTGGGGCATTGCCGTGCTTGGCTCCCGCTCGCCGGACGGAGTTCCAGGCTTGAGGACGACGGAGGTGTAGTGGTTGGCGAAGAAGTACGAATAGGAGAGGGCTTCGTCGATGTTGCCGAACTGGTTGCTCATCATGGACATCAGTGCGGTCGTGCGGGTGCCGTCGCCGGCGTAGGCGGTGAACTGCCGGTTGGGTGGCAACCCGGTGGCCCCGATGGTGACTTCGTTGATGCCTGGGAGTTCCCGGATCAGGGCCGTGCCCTGGCCGGAGCTACCCGAGACGCGCAAGGCGAGGATCTGCGTGCGCATGCCCAGCCCTTGCCGACCCAGGTTGTGTGTGCTGGTGGCCGGAGTGCTGCGCGCCACGTACACCAGCGCCATGGGCGACTGGCCGATGTGAAGGATCTTGATCACCGAGTTCGTGTGTGTGTCGATGACATCGACCGCGTCGGAGTTCTGCAGGGCGACGTAGATCCTGGTGTTGTCGGGGCTCGGCCATATGCCGTGGGGACCGTGGCCATTGTTGTGGATGGTCTTCACCAGCGTGGGCGGCGCCCCGTTGCGCGATCGGCGGTAGACCAAGGTCTCGTTCAGTCCGCCCACGGTCTGGTAGGCGTAGTCGACACCGTCAACGGTGACGAAGTTGGGGTGGTTGGTGCGCGGCCCGGTGTGCAGCACCGCCTCCACGCGGTAGGTGGCCGCGTTGAGCACGGCAGTGGTCCGGCCGTTGGTGGGCATGCCGAGCCAGATGTCCCGGCCGTCGGGTGAGATGGCCTCGTCGGAAGACCCGCCCGCCTCCGCGGGGATCGGCACGCGCCGGATGATCCGGCGGGAGGCCACATCGATCACGTCCAGCACCAAGGCGCGCAGGTGGTTGACGTAGGCAAATTTGCCGTCGGGGCTGAAAACCACCTTCGACGGTCCGTCCTCGGTGGGAATCCGCTCGACCTCCTTGCCGGCCCGCCAGTCGATCACCGAGATGTAGTTCTGGCCGCGCACCGCCACCCACAGCCGGGTGCCGTCCGGAGAGAAGAACCCCTCGTGCGGCGACCGGCCGACGTACACGGTGCGCACCACCTCGTTGGTCCCGGTGTCGATGACGTGGACGGCGTTGGTGGTCACGTCGATCACGTTGAGCCACTTTCCGTCCCGGGAGAAGCCCAGGCCGTGCACGTCGATCTGCCCGTCGTACATGGCACCCAGCACGTCCGCGCTGGGGCTCAATCGCGGCTTGCCCAGGGCGATCGTGCCCAGCACCGTATTCGTCGCCGGGTTGATGACACTCACCGTGTTGGAGGCCTGGTCGGCGGTGTACACCCGGTCGTTCCCCGAAATCTGCTGCGCCCCGGGCAGCGCCGGAGACTGTATCGGCGTGCCATGCGCGGAGGGGCTGGCGTTTGACCCAACTATGAGGCCCTGCACCGGATCCAGGGGGGAGGACGCGGATTCCAGCGTCCCGGGCGTCACGCAGGCGGTGATTGACGCGTATACGACCATCACTATGAACGTGTGGGTGAAGGTTGTTCTTATACCCATGTTCACTCCTTGTGGTCACGTCGCCGGCGGATGACCCGCATGGCAAGCTGCCGTGGCGTTTGAGCCGTGAGGACGGCGCCGCGTGGCGTGAGAGGTTTCGCGGCAGGTCTGGTCGCCGTGTTCGGCAATGGCTGCCGGCGAGGGCAGTGCTTGTCATCGGGGCGCCGAGGTCACCTTGATGACGCCTGACGCTGGTCACCCGGACCGCCTCGAGCCATAAAGGAATCTAACGGACAATTTATACATACTCACCTTGGCCGGAGGCCTTCACTCGGATGGGTCATCTGTCGGCGAATGGCGAACGACTGCACGACCAATCAGGCTTTCGCGCGGTGTACGCCGAACGGGTTCACGATGGTTCGCGACGGGTCGACCGCGGCTGTGATCGCAGGTCAGACGGGGCAGTAGCCCGCGCCGGCCGGCTGAGCGGGTTTGGCCGGTGGCCTGTCCGGTCTGTCCTGGAAGTAGCAAATTCGCTACGCCGCCACGATATATCAGCCACCTACTGGGGCCGTCGTGTGCACCGCTCTCCCGGACGCCCTCGTGGTCGTCGACCACTTCCACGTCGTCCAGCTCGCCAGCAAGATGCTCTGCCTGGTGCGGCGCCGCACCACTGCCCAGGTCCGCGGGTGGCGCGGACGGGCCACCGATCCGGAGTGGAAGGCCAGACGATGCCTGCTACGCAACCGTAACGACCGCACCAACGAGCAGTTCGCATGGATGTGGAACCCCTTGTTCGACGAGGGGAAGATCGGGCAGATGCTCCTGAGCGCATGGATCGCCACGGAGAACCTGCGCACCCTCCTCGCCCTGGCCCGTACCGGCGCCGACAGCCACAAGTCGGCCGCACCTGCAGGAAGTTCCTGACCTGGCTCGTCGGACTCCGACAACCCCGAAGTCCGCACCCTCGCCGCCACCGTCGACCGCTGGTGGCCCGAGAGTGCCGCGTTCATTGACGCGGGTCACAGCAACGCCTAGAGCGAGGGCATCAATCGTGTGATCAAGCTCGTCGCTCGCAACGCGTTCGGATTCCGCAACGCCGACAGCCAGCGTCAACGGCCTGGCCGCGCTGACGTCACCAGAGCAGCAACAGGGCGGCAGCGAGTGCGACGGTCAGTACGGCGCCTGCAGTCAGTGGTCCTCCGGTTCGGCTGGCGGCGAGAAGTCGTTCGTGCCTGATATCGGCTGCGGCGTTCCGGTAGCGCACTGCGGAGTAAGCCAGCCCAGCCGCCCCGACAGCCATCAGTAGAGCGCCTGCGGCCAGTGAACGGGTACGGCTGTCCTCGACGAACTTGGCCACGGCCAGCCCTAGCGCCATCACGTTTGCGGATGTGCGCAGCCATGCGAGGTAGGTGCGCTCGTTCGCCAGATGATCTCGGGCGTGGGATGGATCTGTGTCGTCCCCGGGGCGTTCCTTACCCATGACTCGCTCTCCTACTGGAGGCCGCGGCGATGCGCATTCTGTCGCGGTCGCCGAAACCGAGCGGGATCGAAGGTGCCGCTTGGAAGAACTTCGAGCATAGTGGCGGTATGGGTATATGGGGCAAACGGGATGACATGATCGTGCACCAGACCGAGCCCTTCAATGCTGAACCACCTTGTGGTGCGCTCGTGGACCCGGTCACCCCTCTGGACACTTTCTATGGCCGCAACCATGCCCCGATCCCCCGCGTGGACGGGGCGAGCTGGCGGCTAGGGGTGGACGGCACGGTCGACCGCCCGCTGGAATTGTCGCTGGACGACCTGCGCCGTCGCTTCCCCGAACGGAAAGTGCTGGCCACTTTGCAGTGCGCGGGCAACCGCCGCGCCGACCTCATGGACTTCCGCGACATACCCGGTCAGGTCCCCTGGGGCCCCGGAGCCATCTCCACGGCATGGTGGACCGGTGTGAGCCTGGCGGATGTACTGGCAGAGGCAGGGCTGCACGCAGAAGCGGCCCACATCGCCTTCACCGGTGCTGACGTGTCACAGGACGCCGACCCACCACAGCCTTTTGGCGCCTCCATACCGGCGGTGAAGGCCACCTCCAGCGAGGTGCTCCTTGCCTGGGCGATGAATGATCAGGCTCTTCCCGTCGCGCACGGTGCCCCGCTGCGCGCCGTCGTCCCGGGCTACATCGGCGCCCGCAGCGTCAAATGGCTCCAGCGCATCACCGCACAGACCGAGCCGTCCGACAACTACTTCCAGTGGGAATACAGCCTGCTGCCTCCCGAGGCAGACCCCCACAAGGCAGGACCAGGCGACGGCATCACGCTCGGGCCGGTCGTCATTCACATCGCCATCCTGCGGCCCGGCAAGGGCGCCCAGCTGCCGTCCGGAGCTACCGAGGT
The DNA here is from genome assembly GCF_053593835.1 of Streptomyces sp. NPDC002076. Lineage (NCBI taxonomy): Bacteria > Bacillati > Actinomycetota > Actinomycetes > Kitasatosporales > Streptomycetaceae > Streptomyces > Streptomyces sp. NPDC002076. The sequence goes on along the minus strand of NZ_JBSFDI010000018.1, from coordinate 200,545 downwards.
CGCCGGCGTGGCCTTCGCCGGCGACGACCGCACGGTGACACGCGTGGACGTGTCCGCCGACGGCGGCACCACGTGGGTCCACGCCGATCTGAACGCACCGGACAACCCGTGGACGTGGCAGCACTGGCGCGCCACGCTCATGCTCCCGGCGGGGGAGACGGAAGTCCTCGCCCGCGCCTGGGACTCCGCCGCAGCCGTACAGCCCGAGTCACCAGCGACGGTCTGGAACCCAAAGGGCTACGCCAACAACGCCTGGGCCCGCCTCCACGTCACCTGCGACCGCTGAAAGCCGGGCGGCCAGGCCGCAGATCCCGTCGGCACGACGGTGAACCCGCGGACACCTCCGCACCGCTCACCTTTGAAGACCCGGCTTGACGGAGCGTGGCGCGCGAAGTCAGGTGCTCCAGCAGGGCAAGGCGACCTAGGTATGCAGCGGAGAGAGCCGCGAGGCACCGTTCGCCCTGGAGGAGTCAGCGGAGACGGTGCGTGATCCGCCCTCCAGCGGAGCGCGGACCGGGATCTGGCGCGACTTCCGCACGCGACTCCCCGTGAGCGGCGTGATACTCCCTGGGGCGAACCCGTTCGTCGTGATCGGCTGCCTCAGCGCACCGCCACCCCGTACGGCTGGGCGCCCACGGTGACCGTAGCCACGACCTTGTGGGACGCGGAATCGACGACGGCGAGGGTGCCCGCTCCCTGGTTGGTGACGTAGATGGCGGCGTCGGTGACCGCCAGGTTGAACGGGTCGGTGCCGGGCGGGCCGAGGGCGATGGTCGCCTTGACGTGTGTGCTGCCGGTGTCGATCACGGAGAGGTTGCCGGGGCCGAGGTTCGCGGAGTAGGCGTAGCGGCCGTCCGGGCCGATGGCCACGTCGAAGGGGCCCGTGCCGACGTTCACGGTGGTCGCCTTGCCGCTGTCGGTGGCGATGGCGAGGACGTGCGTCCCGACCTCGTCGGCGACGTAGGCCGCCTTGCCGTCCTTGGTGACGGCGACGGCCACCGGGGACCGTCCCGCGGAGAGCTGCCGGGTGACCTGGTGGCTGCGGGTGTCGATGACCGACAGGGTGCCCGATCCGGCGTTCGCGACGTACGCCTGGGCACCGTCGCGGCTGAGGGCCACGTTCACCGGGGACCTGCCGACGGGGATGGTGGCTGAGGCCCGCTGGGTATGGGTGTCGATCACGGAGACGGTGTTCGAGGTGCCGTTGGTGACGTAGAGGGAGCCGCCGTCCGGGCTCAGGGCGACTCCGGTGGGGCTCTTGCCGACAGGCACCGTGGCGACGGTCTTGTAGGTGTGGGTGTCGAGGACCGAGACTCGGGCCGAGCCGCTGTCGGCGACGTACAGGCGCCTGCCGTCCTTGGCGACGGCCACACCCTCGGGCGCCCTGCCGGCCGGTACGGTCGCGACCACCTTGTGGGTGTGGGCGTCGATCACCGAGACGGTGTTGTCCTGCTGGTTGGTGACGTAGACGAGGCTGTCCGTGCGGGCAGCCGCGGACGGCAGGTCCGCGGCCACCGTGTGCACGGAGGCGGTGGGCACACAGAGGACCACCAGCGCGGCAACGCCCGCCGCGAGGACCGGCCGTGGTGTCCCGCCGCGGCTTCGGCGGCTCGCTGCTGGGGTCCGCGCGGCAGACAACATCTCGCCTCCTGTGCGCAGTGCCGTGGTCCGGTCCGGTGGTTCGGCCCGGTATCAGGTCAGCAGCCCGCGGGCGTAGTAGTCACTTTTGTCCCGGACGCCCGGGAGCGCGAAGAAGTAGCCTCCCCCCCGAGGGCTGATGAAAGGCACGAGTGCTTCGTTCTGCAGCCGGGTCTGCATGGCGATGTAGGTGTTGAGTTCCTGCTGGAAGCAGTTGAACGCGTGTCCCATGTCGAGCTCGGGCAGGTTGGGGCTGCGGTCGTAGTCGAAGCTCCGGCGCAGGATGGTGCTGGTCGCCGCGGTCTCCGGGGTCTGGGGGTTGGCAAGCCGGATATGGCAGTTGAGCGGGGTGATGAGTCCCTGGGGGTCGTTCGTGTAGATGGGGTCGAACTTGTCGTTGTCGTTCTCGCCCAGCGCGTACAAGGGGGCGCCGCTCGCCTTGCGACGGCCGAAGATGCGCTCCTGCTGGGCGACGGGCACCTTCTGCCACGCCTCGATGAAGAAATGCACGATACGCACCACGTGATAGGTGCCACCCGCGGTCCAGGCCGGTTCGGCGCTCTTCGGCTGGACCCAGACCGCCTGGTCCATTTGGGAGGCGCTGGTGGTGTCAGGGTTGGAGATGCCGTCCTTGAAACCGAACCAGTCGCGCCGGACACCGACGGGGCGGTGCGGATTGCGCTGTCCGTCGATGCGCCAGCGCAGTTTCGCCGCCGACTTGGTGTGCATCAGGATGTCGAGCAGGGCGTTCACCGTCGTGTCCCGGTTGTCGGCGCATATCTGGAGTAGCAGATCCCCCTGGCTCAGCGCCGGATCCAGGTCGTCATGCTCGAATGCCTTCATCGTGACGAGCTGGACCGGCTTCCGGGCGCGCAGACCGTATCGGTCGTCGAAGAGAGAGGCGCCCACGCCTACGGTCACCGTGAGACCGTCTGCCACGACCGTGGGTCCCAGGATGCCCGAGCTTGACGGTGGCGCGGTGGGAGACGTTTCGGGCGGTCTTCCACCGGCCGTGAGGAAGCGGGCGCGCGCAGTCAGCGTGCGGAACAGCTCGGTGAGTTCCTTGCGGCCGGACGCGGTGACGTCGAGCGCGACAAAAATGGCGACCCGTTGTGGGTGAGGAGGAAGGGCGATGCCGGCCTGGTGGTAGCCGTGGAAGGGGATGGTCCGGGACGTGGGTTCTGTGTCGGCCTCGGGCGCCGTTGCGGCGGCCGCTGTACCGCCTCTGAGGGCGGCTCCAGCCGCCGTTCCGACAACGAGGCCGGCACCGGTGCCCTGCAGAAACGTCCGCCGCGCGAACGCCCCCATCGGGCATTCTGTCCCGCTCCAATCTCCGTCCGGAGCCGTGTTGTCGGTCATGATGTCCTCCATCGACCGAACATCCACCGAACCTCTGCTTCATACGCTATTTCGGACGCGTCAGTCCCACCACTGGGGAGCACGACGGCATGGCGAGGTCACGCCATGGAGATTCGGGCGAGCAGGCGTGCACGCGAAAGTGTCTCCGCCGCCAAGCTTCATTGACATGAGTCAGGCGACACCGTGCCGCGGTGCCCCGTGCCAGGTCTTCAGCGCCACGAGCGTGGCGAGTACGGCCGTCAATAGCCCGGCGAGCATGGCTGCGCGATCGCCGACTGCCATGGAGGTGTGCCTCGTTCGGTCGACCGCGTCGGCGATCGCGGGAAGCAGCGCCGCCCCCGTTGCGGCACCCAGTTGCCGACTGGTGTTGATCACTCCGCCGACCAGGCCCTGGTCACGGTCGGCGATTCCGGCGCTCGCGGTCACCATGCTGCCGAATGCCATGCCGGCGGTGCCGAATCCGACGAGCATCACCGCCGCGAGCGGCAGGTGGGAACCGCCGGCCATGGGGAGCTGGGTCAGGGCGGCGAAGCCGGCGGTGGCGGCTGTTCCGGCCACCACCAGCACGCGTTGAATGCCGAGGTGCCGGGTCAGCCGTGCGCCCAGTAGGCCGGTGGCCAGTCCGACCATCCCCTGCGGAGCGATGCTCAGCCCGGCAACGAGCGGCGACATGTGCAGAATTTGCTGGAGGTATCCGGAGAGCACGAGCATTTCACCGCCGTTCCACATGCCGAGCAGCAGCATGAGAGTGCTGGCGTTGCGCAAGCCGTAGGTGTGCAGCAGCGCCGGACGCACGAGCGGATCGGCGTGCCGGTGTTCGTTCGCCGCGAAGGCCGTGCCCGCCAGGATGGAGAGTGCGAGCGGGGCCAGCACGGGGACGGAGCCGATACCGGTGGTGGCGATCTGGGAGACAGCGAAAACCAGGGCGGCCACGGCCAGGGTGATCAGGACCGCACCCAAGGTGTCCAGCTTCCGACCGGCACGCGCCAGTCTCGACTCCCGCAGGACATGGGGGGCCAGCAGCAGGGCGGCCAGCCCCACCGGAACGTTCACCAGGAACACCGAACGCCAGCTGAGGAACTCCACCAGTACGCCGCCGAGCACCTGGCCGGCGACGAAACCGATGGACGCCGTCGCCCCGTACAGGCCCAGTGCTCTGGTCCGGCGCGGGCCTTCGGCGAAACCTGTGGTGATGAGTGACAGCGCGGCGGGCGCGACCATCGCGGCCCCGGTGCCTTGCACCACGCGTGCGACGATCAGCAGTACCGGGTCGCGGGCGAGCCCGCCGGCCAGGGATGCGGCCGTGAACACGCCGATCCCCGAGAGGAACAGACGCCGGCGCCCGTAGAGGTCGCCGGCTCGGCCGCCGAGGATGAGCAGGCCGCCGAAGGCGATGGCATAGGCCGTGACCACCCACTGGACCGAGGCTGCGAAGACGTGGAGTTCCCGCTGGATCGACGACAGGGCGACGTTCACGATGCTGAAGTCCAGGACCACCATGAAGGCGGCCACCAGGATGAGGGCCAGCCCCAGCCGTCCGTGCTCGCCCGGTCCGGTGGCCATGCCGGGGTGGTCGTGGTGGTCCGCCGTGCTCGTGCAGTCGTGGGACCGCGTCGTGGCGGCGTACGGCGAGGAGGGGCCGATGGGCCCGGCGTGTGTCCTCATGGCCGTGCAACCCTTCGTCGGGCCGGTTCGATCACGCGGTGATGTAGACCGCGGACAGGTCGTCGTCGGCGTGCTCGAGGGCGGTGTGCCGCCAGCGGGGCAGCAGCGCTTCGGTGAGCGGCAGGTGGGTGCCGAGGCCGTACGCGGCCTGTACGGCCAGTTCGGCGTCCTTGACCGCGTGCTTGAGCGCGAAGGCGGGGGTGAAGTCACCGGCGAGCATGGTGGTGGCCTTCTGTACCGCATACGGCGAACCGAGCGGGGTGGACTGCAGCAGTTCCACGATCGAGGCGGGGTCCAGGCCGAGCCGGCCGGCGAAGGACAGAGCCTCCGCGGTGGCTTCGACGAGGTCTACGAGCCAGCTGTTCAGCACCAGCTTCGCCCTGGTGCCGTCGCCGGCCGGTCCCAGCCAGACGGTGGCTCGGCCCAGTGCGCCGAACACCGGGTTGAGGACGTCACGCACCCGATCGGGACCGCTGGCCAGAATGATCAGCTGTCCGTCCTCGGCCGGTCCCTGGCTCCCGGAGACCGGGGCGTCCACGAAGGTCACCCCCTGCCGAGCGGCGGCCACGGCGAGCCGGGCCGACCAGCGGGCTCCGATGGTGGCCATCTGCACCCAGATCAGTCCGGGGCGTCGGGCCAGGAACCCGTCCGGGCCGTTCGCGGCCCGCTCGGTGGCCGGCCCGTCGGCGAGCATGGTGATGAGGATTCCGGCGTCCTGGACCGCTTCCGCAGGGGTGTGTGCGACGAACGCTCCGTGACCGGCCAGGGCGGCGGCACGACTGCTGGTTCGGTTCCACACCCGAAGCTGGAAGCCGCCCCGGGCCAGGTTCACGGCCATGGGACCGCCCATCCGCCCGGTGCCCAGGAAGGCGATGATGGGTGTCTTCGGCGCGCGGCCGCCGAGGGAGGCCGGCGATGTGGGCTGGGTGGTGGTCATGACATTGCCTCCAGGGTGGGATCGCCGAACGGGATCGTGGCGGTCATGGTGTGGTCGGTCTCGGCCAGGTCGGACCGGCTGAGGTGGCGGTGGCGTGCGCCGAGGCTCTGCGCCAGGTGGGCCGGGGTGCGGCCACCGACGATGGCGACCTGAACGGCGGGGCGGCCCGGCAGGTCTGATTCGGTGTCGCGGCGGATGAGGCGGTGGGGCGGCTGGACGATTTCCACCGGCACTGCGGTGGCGAAGTCGGCCATCTACGCCAGGGTGCGGTCGTGGACCGCCACGTGATGGATCAGGCCGTGCGCCACCAGTTCAGCGAGCGCAGCAGCTCCGGCCTCGACGCCCCTGCGCAGCCATGCCGGCCTGGCGTCGTGGACCATCTGGTCCCTGTCCCTGCGCAGGCCGCCCTTGACGGCGATCACGACCGACTCGCGGGCCGGGCCGAGTTCGTCTGCCACCGGCCACTTCGAGCGGCCGCTCGGAGCCGCCGAACCCGAACGCCTGGGCGGTGCCGAAGAAGTTGGTGCCCAGCGGCCTCGTGCATGCGATCCTCTGGAGCGCGGCGCGCTCGGCCATGGGTCCCGAGTCCCCGCCGTACTGCCATGTGCCGTACGCGACAGGCGTCCCCGCCAGACCGGATGCGCCCGGTGTCACCCTCTGCATGTCGACCCCCTTGGTGGGTGGAATCTCCTGCCTCGACGCTCACACCCACCGGAAGCCGCCGGTAGTGGCCCTGTGCTTGCCGGGATACAAACCGTTCCTGTAGCGGACAGGCGTCACAGTCTCCGAGGGCTGCCCAACGCTGCCCGATGGGGCGGTCGGCCGATGCCGGAGGCCGGGGACAGGCCGGCGACCGCAGACGCACGCAGAGAATGCGTGGTGCGGGTTCGGCGAGGTCAGGAGGCAGAACGGCGGGAGATGCCGGCGTCGGTGGCCGGCTCCGGGCCGAATGCGGGCCTGCGTGTCCGCCAAGGTTGATCGCGGCGGGTGATGTGAGCGATCAGGTCCCGTGCCACACCGCTCGGCGGGGTGGAGGCGCCGTCCCAGATGACGCGCAGAGTCCTGCGCAGGTCGAGCTCCGGTGTCCGCACCGTCACGAGCCGGCCTGTGGCCAGATCGTCCTCGACGGCCAGTTCGCTGATGACGGCTGGTGCGGTGCCGGCCAGTGCGGCCGCGCGCACGGCCGCCGTGGTGGGCAGCGCCAGCGCCGGGACGACCTGGGGGGCGCCAGGACCGAGCACCGCGGCCAGAGCAGCGGTGAGGGTGTCGAGGGTGCCGGAACCGACCTCGCGGCTGACCAGCGGTGTGGCGGCCAGCTCGGCGGCGCCGACCGGTCGGCGGCGGTGGGCCCAGGGGTGGCCCGGAGTGACGACCACGGCGAGCGTGTCGTGGCCTACGACCCTGCCATGGAGCCCGGCCGGCCGCTGAGGGCCCTCGGTGAAGCCGATGTCCGCCGTGCCCTCGGTGACGTGGGCGATCACCGTGGTGGTGTTGATCGCGGTCAGCAGGATCTCGGGCGCTGTGCTTCCCGGCCGCTGTGCCGCACGGAAGGACGACAGCCAGCCCGGCAGGAGCTGCTCCGCGATGGTCAGGCTGGCGCTGACCCTTAGCCGGTCACGGCGGTCGGCGCGCAGGGCGGCGATCCCGGCGTCCATCTCCGCAGCGACACCCAGCAGGCGGGCGGCCCACTCAGCGATCACGACACCTTCGGCGGTCAGTCTGGAGCCGCGCGGGCTCCGGTGCACCAGCGTGACGCCGGTCTGGGCCTCCATGGCCCTGATCCGCGCCGAGACCGCCTGCTGGCTCACCCCCACCGCCCGGGCGACGCTGTTCAGGCTGCCCTCCTGGGCCACACCCAGCAACAATTCCAGCGCGGCCAGGTCGGGAACATGCGTACTGAGAGCCATGAGCCGCCCTCCCAGCTGCAAGCCGGGGTTGTATGCCCTCAAGCCTACGGCCGCTACCGCAGCGGACGGGCCTCTGCGAGCTTCGAAGACACGGCCCGCTCTCCCCGCCCCGGGGAACAACGGCACTCGCTTGCTCCCCGCCCTCTCCCTCGAGTCCCTGACGGGGCAATGATCAGCCAGGAGACACACCATGACCGCCCCCACGGCAGTGAGCCAGTCCGAACACCAAGTCGAGCGATCGTTCCTCCTGCAGCGGGCGCAACCCGCCATGAACGGCCTGATCGACGGCTCGCTGTCCACGCTGGCCCCGATCTTCGCCGTAGCGTTTGCCACTCAGCAGCCGCGTTACGCGTTCTTCGCCGGACTGGCCACCGCCATCGGCGCCGGCGTCAGCATGGCCTTCTCCGAAGGCCTGTCCGACACAGGAGACCTGACCGGCCGCGGCAGCCCCTACCTACGCGGAGCCATCACCGGGGCGGGCACCTTCCTCGGCGGAGTGCTGCACACCCTGCCCTTCCTCATCCCTCAATACCGCCCCGCGCTGGCCGTGGCACTGATCACGATCACCCTCGAACTGGTGACCCTGGCTTGGATCCGCTGGCGCTTCTTCAAGACGGGCTTCCTTCGCTCGTTCGTCTCCATCGCGCTCGGCGGAGCGGTCATCGCCGGCGTCAGCGCCGCGCTCGGCGCCGCCGGCTGACCCCGCTCGCAGCGCTGTGGGTCACTTCTCGATGTCCAGCACCGCCATCATGCCCCGGTCCTCGTGGTTGAGGATGTGGCAGTGCAGGACGGTCTTGCCGGTGTAGTCCTTGAAACGGATCCGGATGACGAGCCGCCCGTGGGCGGAGACGTTCGCGACGTCCTGCAGGCCGTGGCTCTGGTGCGCATGGCCGTTGATGCTCATCAGCTGGAAGTGATTGGTGTGCACGTGGAAGGAGTGTTCCTCGTTGCTTTCGTTGACCACGGTCCACTCCTCGACCGTGTTCAGCTTGGCCCGCAGGTCCACCCGGTTGGGGTCGAACTGCTTGCCATTGATGTAGAACTTGGTGCCGGCCGCGTTCTCGGAGAACACGACGGTGCGCCGCACGGCGATCTTCTCGTGGGCCAGATCCACGGTCGGCGCGAAGGACGAGGTGGGCAGCGTCGCCGGTCGCGCGGAGGGCCCTGCGGAGACCAGGGTGGCCAAGGTCGCCTGCGGGAAGGAATTGCCGCCCGGTCCGGTCTGGTACGGGAGCGTCTCCAGCTCGGTGCGGCCGGCCGGACCGCCCTGTACCAGTACGTCGAAGCGGGCCCCGGCCGCAAGGAGCAGCGAGTCGGCCGTCCAGATGCGGTCGACGGGTGTCCCGTCGTGCGCGATCACATGGAACTTCTGGCCCCGCAGGCGGACCTTGTAGTAGATGTTGGCGCTGATGTTGGCCAGCCGCCACAACTGGGTCTCACCCGGGCGGATGCGGATGACCGGATTCAGCTGGCCGTTGACGGTGCGATGTGTGGGCGCACCGATGTGCAGACCCTGGGTCTTGATGGCATCGCCCTGGAGCTGGAAGTCCTTCAGCGCGATGACGTGCTCGGTGATGTGGTGCAGGTTCGCCGGAAGGTACTGCTGCAGGCCGTCGACGATGAGGATGCCCGACGTGCCACCGGCGACCTGCGGCGCGGAGGTGTGGTGGGGGTGCGGGTGGTACCAGTAGGTGCCGGCGCGCAGCGTCTTGGGGAACTGGTAGGAGTAGTGGAAGGTTTCGCCCGGATGGATGTGGAGGAAGATGTTGTCGGCGTCGCCGCTCGGTGACACATGGAGACCGTGCACATGCAGGTTGGTCTCCTCGCCGAGCGTGTTCTTGAAGGCCAACTCCATCTTGTCCCCCGGCCGGATCCGCAGGGTGGGCGGCATGTAGCTGCCGTTGTAGGTGAGCGCCCACAACGCGTGGCCGCCGAGGTTCACGCGCCGTCTCTCCACGACGAGATTCGCCCGCAGCAGCCCGTTGTGGCTGACCAGTTGCGCCGGTTCCCGCAGCGGAGCACCCTCGGCGAACGAGGGCGAGGGCGACGGCGACGACATCATTGACGACGACTGGGACGGGGCGCTGGTGCAGCCGCTCATCAGGGCGCCGACGGCAAGGATCAGCGCCATGGTGATGCGAGGCAGCGTGGATCGGGATCGCATGACGTCTCCAGTGATGGACATCCAGGGCTCGCGTAGCTCAACACCACGAAACCCCCGGGACCGGCCACCCGCGCCCTGGCTGGACCGTTCGAGCGATGCTCTGCACCCGATGCCACGAGGGATGCGATGAGACAGACCTCCGCAACAACGACGACCACGTTCGCCCCTTGTTTGCTCGCACCCGGCCCGGTCTCCTTCGGAGTCGCCCAAGACCGAGCCGGGGCACTCGGATCGCCCCCGATCCCCACGCAGGCGCCGTCGCGCTGCCGGCGGCGGAACAGTGCGTGGACCCGGTCCCAGGGTCCGTACCGCTCCGGAACATGGCGCCAGGAAACACTGGTCCGGGTCCGCCACCGCATGCCGTCTATCAGTAGCCGCCGTGTCCACAGCGGCGGACGGCCCGGCGTGATGCCCTGCGGCAACAACTGCTCCGTGGCCGGCGGTGAACTCATGGATGTTCGCGCTGTCTGGTGCCGCTCCCCGACAGTACTCGTCGTCAGGGCTGAGCAGGCGGGGACGGCCTCCTGCCCACCGAGACATCTCACGACACCAACGTGTCAAGCGGCAGCGGCCAGTTCAGAGGGGAACGTGAGGTGCTCGTCGAACGGTCCGCCGGTCTGGAGGCAGTGGTAGAGCTGCCCGATCAGGCGGTTGAACAGGCGTGGCTGGGCGTCTGCATGCCAGTCCCCTTGTTCGCGTCGACGACGGTAGTGGGCGTCGGCTCCTGGCGAGGATCACAGGGCTGAGAACGCCGCGGACGTGACCCGTCGTGGTGGTGGTTCAGGTGGGTGGTGTACGGGTGATGGATCGGTTCCGGATGGCTGTACTGACGGGCGGTCGGGCAGCGCGGCGTTGTCTGGTCGCGCTCACTTGCCAGATGGCGAGGAGCAGCAGCGTGCCGGTTTCGGCGAGGAGGCTGAGGACGGCTTGTGGTGCCGGTTGCAGACCGCGTTCGGTGAATCCGAACACGCCAACGGTGCGCGAGGCGGTGAAGCCGCCGAGGGCGCCGAGCGCGACGCCTGCCTCGGAGATCCTCAGCAGCGGGGGTGGTGTCCCGATCAGCAGCAGGGCAGCGAAGGCGAAGGATGCGCTGGCCTGGAGCAGGAACAGGGGGCCAATGATGTGGATGAAGCGGTACCCGTCGATGTACAGCTGGGCGTGGATGTATCCGCCCGCGGCGAGGGTTGCGGCGGTCGCCGCCCGCAGGGTGGGGACGAGAAATCTTTGGGTGTTCATGCCAGCCTCTGGTCCTTGATGGCCAGTTCGCGGTCGCCTTGGCGGTAGCCGACGCTGCGGATGCCGAGTGCATCCTTGAGCTGCCGGGCAGGGACGACCTGGGGCGTGGGGGCGGGGGCGCGGCCCGGTTTGGGCAGCGGATAGGCGGTGGTGGTGGCGGAGTGGAAGGTGATGTTGCCCTCTGTCTTGGTGAACAGTTGGTGGACATGCCCGTTGAGACAGGTGACGGAGGAGAAGCGGCGCAGGAGTGCGATGACCTTGAGGGCGTCGTCGGTGCTCCAGCCCCACTTCGGGTACATGGCGAACAGCGGGATGTGGCTGAAGACCACGACGGGGGTGTCGGATGGCAGTCCCGCCAGGTCCTTGCGTACGAAGTCGATCTGCGCGTTGCCGATGTGCCCGAGTTTCTCCAGGCTCAGAGTGTTGACCAGGGCGATGAAGTGCACGCCGTGGGTGTCGAAGCTGTACCAGCCGTCGCCGAGCGTGCCCATGCCGAAGGTCCGCCGGTAGGCGCGGCCTGCATCACCGATGGAGTCGTGTTCGCCCGGTACGGTGAAGACGCGGTCTGTCTTCATTCCGGTCATCATCTGCTTGACCTGGTCGAACTGCCCGGCCGTGGACAGGTGGGTCAGGTCGCCGCTGTGCATGACGAAGTCCGGTCTGAATCCGAGTGAGTTGACCTGGTTGATCGCTTCGTTGAATGAGCCGGCCACGTCCATGTTCGCCGGGCCCCGGAACCCGATATGGCTGTCGGAGACCTGCACGAACCGCAGCGCGCCGCTTCCCGCTGAGACGGCCCCGGCGGCAGCCCCGGCGTTGGTGTCCCGGGAGTCCGCGATGTGACTGATCACCTCTCCGCTGGCCACAGTCAGCACCACCGCTCCGCCGAACCACCCTGCGTGACGCATGAGTTGACGCCGAGTCATACCGTGTTCGGTTTCAGGCCGGCCGGCGTCGTCGGCCGGTGCTCCGTCGTGACGGTCGTAGTAGTCGGTCATCGGGTCACCTCCACGGTGGCGGTCATGAACGGATGGATGGTGCAGATGTAGGCGTAGGTGCCGGGCTTGGTGAACGTGTAGCTGTAGGCGGCGTGGGTGGCCAGGGCGGCCGAGTGCAGGGGGCCGCCCGTTCCGGCGCTGGTGACGGTGTGGGCGTCGGTATCCTGGTTCGTCCACGTCACCGTCGTGCCCGCTTTGACCTGCAGCGTGGCCGGAGAGAATGCGAAGTTCTTGATCGCGACGGCATTCCCGGTCACCGGCGCGGCCGCCGCGCCCGTGCTCGAGGTACTCATGGGCATGCTCATGCCGGGCATCGGGGAGGCGCCGGGAGCGGAGCCCGCCGTTTTCCCCGACCCCGTGGCCCCGGGCATTCCGGCCGCCTGGTGCTGACCCGGACCGGGCGTGATGGCGCCGACCCCGGCGGACGAGGAATGCGACGACGGGCCGCATGAGCTGAGGAGCCCCAGCGCACCGGCAGTGGCGATGGTGGCGACGGCCAGCCCGGCCGCAGCACGGGATCGCCGAGTGGGTGGGCGAAGGTTCACGTACATGGTGTGCGTTCCTCACTGATCAGGCGGAGACGGGAACTGCGCCGGCTCGGGCGCACGCAACCGCAGGGATGTGGTGGATGGCGCGTTCATGGGCACGCGTCCCTCACGGACCCAGCGAGCGAGCCTGGGTGCCGCCCCGTGCCGGCTGCCCGCCTCGAGGTGCTCCGCGCTGCGCATCCGCCCTGCCACGCCACGAAGATGAAGGCGGCACGCGGCAGTTCGCCCGAGCAGGCAGCCGCGAGCGACTCGGGGCAGGTCGGCGTCGCCCATACGGGTGATGCGCACACTGGCCGGATGGAGCTCTGCCCCGGTCGCCGCACAGCCGCCGATCACTGTGCGTAGCGCCATCGACGTGGTGTGTGCTGGACATCGGTCGGGGCTGCAGAGTGGCACCGGCTTCGATGCACGGGGGCAGGGGAGCGGGGCCGGGTGGCGAGAGCGCGTGCGTCGCCTGGTGCATTTCGGTCACCCCTGTTCCACCCCTTGCCGCAGGGGAAGCGATGAGGAGTTGCGCGTAAGCCGGTTCTTGTTCGCCTCCACGGACGGCATGGCTCCTGCGGTTCGATGGATACGCACCTTTTGTGGGACTTCGTGGGATCGCTGCAGGTCAGTCGGCCCCGGACTCGCGCATGCTTGATCATGGCGAGGTCGTAACACCGCAAGGGCGTACCACCTGCAGCACCCACAGCGCGTGACCGGCATCGAGCTGCTCGTACAGGACAAAGCGGCGCATATGCCTGATGATCGTGTTATGCCCTGGAGTTCCCGAAAACGTGGTCCAAGGACCGATCCGGATCGCTCCGCGCACCGTGTCTCTGGTAAAGGGACCCTTTCGACCGCGGATGAGGAACTGCTGCGCACGCTGTACGCGGAGCACTCAGGAGCCCTGTTCCACTACGTGCTGCGACTGACCTCAGGAGACTGGCAATGGGCAGAGGACGTGGTACAGGAGACACTGCTGCGAGCGTGGCAGCATCCCGCCGCGTTCGACCCCGCACGCGGCCCGGCCCGGGCATGGCTGTGTACGGTCGCTCGACACCTGGTCATCGACGCCCACCGGGCCCGGCAGTCCAGGCCGGCCGAGGCCGGTGGCGATGTGCTGGAGCGAGCCGCCGAGCAGAAGCCGGGCAAGGACGAGATCGAGCAGGCACTGCAGAGCTGGGCGGTTGCCGAAGCCGTCCGGTCACTGTCCCCGGACCACCGCGCCGTCCTGCTGGAGACCTACTACCGGGGCCGGACCATGGCGGAGGCCGCACAGGTGCTGGGCATCCCGCTGGGCACAGTGAAGTCGCGGACGTACTACGCCCTGCACGCCCTGCGGCTGGCGCTGCAGGAACGGGGGATCGAGCCATGACCGTGGCGGGCAGGAGGCGGCGACCATGAGTGCGGAGCATGACGCCCTCCGGCTGACGCTGGGAGGTTACGTCTTGGGCACGCTGCCCTCGGTGGAAATGGAACAGGTGCGCATCCACCTCGCGGCATGCACCGAATGCCGGGCCGAACACGCCCAGCTGGCGGGATTGCCTGCGCTGTTGGCGACGGTGACCGAAGCCGAAGCCTCGGGCCAGACGGTGCCGGCGGCCGAAACGGACCTGACTGACCGACTGATGGTACGGGCAGCCGAAAGCGCGGAGGGCTCCCCGCTGCCCGAACGGCCCGCCGCGCCCGCGGTGTCGAAGACCCCAGAGGGGGGTGTGCTGGAGAGGCTGCTCCAGCAGGCTGCGGCCAGGCGCCGCAGGTCTTGGCGTCTGCAACTGGCCGGCGCTGCAGTCTCGCTGACGTTCATCGCGGCAGCGGCCGGTGGCACATGGCTGGCGGCCATCGGATCCGTGGGCAGTCAGGCGAGGCCGCCCGGGCCGACCGCGCCGACCGTCTGGCGCACCTTCTCCGGGAGCGATCCCACCACCGGCGTCTCCGCCTCGGTGAAGGTCTCGCCCTCTGCCTGGGGCAGTGTTCTGCAGATCTCCGCAGGAGGGGCACCCGCCGGAATCACCTGTCGGCTGCAGGCGGTCGGGCCCGGCGGGGCCAGGACGGACGGCGCTACCTGGCGGGCAGGGGAGTACTCTCCCGGCACCACGATCCCAGGAGCGGTCGCCATGGCTCCGGGAGCCATCGAGCACTTCGAGATCCTCGCGGGCAACGGTCAGAAGCTGGTCACCATCCGAGCGTGAGGCCAGACCATGGCGGTCATGTCACTGGGCGGCCGGTCGACCAGTGGCATGACGGCAGCAGCAGGGCGTGAGGATTGGTGGCACAAGAGGCCAAGACGACGTCGCCTTCGAAAGGCCGGGCGCTCCGGGGAGCCGACTTGGGCGAGTGCGGCGAGGGACCCTGGACATTCGACAAGCACCGGGCCGCCCTCAAGACCGGTGGACCGAGCTGGAGGGGCGCGCACAGGACGTCCAGCTGATGGCCATGGAAGAGGTTTCTACCCGTGACACCGGCTGTACGGGCACGCTCGTGATCACCGTAGCCCCTCGATCCCGCCGCACCGCGTGGCTCCGGGATCGGCGGGACCGTCCGACAAGGGCTCGCGGCCGATGAGTGTGGCGGCCTCGGAGGCCGACACCGGCACCTGTATGGCCGAGGGGCTGAGCGGGAGCCAGCGCGCCGAGGCGGCTGATGGTCGGTCGGCCGCCGCCAGCCGGGAATGATCACCCCCGCCAGGTTGATCAAGGTGAAGGCCATCCGGGTACGCGACCAGCAGGTCGAGGGTCGAGGGGTGGGGTGAAGCAGCCATCCGATCGATCTGCCCGCGGTGGTGCCACGCATCGCTGGGCCGGTCAGCTGCGGCGGCTGCTTCCCCTGCACGACCTGTCTCGGGCGGCTGTGTCGGTACCGGGGCAGTTCTGGAGCTCGGTCGTGGGGCTCTGACCTGCTTCCGTCACGCGACCTCCCCAGGGGCCGGTCGGCCATCCCGCGCCGGGCCCCGCGGGTGCCGGCCGCGTACACGGGCGGGCACGGCTGTGCGAAAGGGGTGCGGCGGCATACATCTCCGCTTCCGCCGGAGGAGGCTAAAACCGACACCCTGGCCCCTCTCGCGACGCGCCGACGGTTTCCGGGCCCTGGTCACTCTCGCCCCGCTGCGTCGAACCGGCCCAGTCCGCAGCTGACTTCATGCATGAGCGGGCCGACGGGGCGCGCACGACTCTTCTTTTCCCGAAGTCCGTACAACCCGGAGAAGAGGATCCATCACGTCTGCATGCGGAGGACCGCGATCCAGCCGAAATGTAGGCACGGACGTCCGTCCCAGGTCTACGGCGCGACACTTCCACGGGGTCGTCCGGAAGGCCACCGGCGAGGGGATCGAACTGCCGGTGCCCAGTCCGGCCGCGCAACAGCCAGCTCTGGACAGAGGCAGCTGAGCCCCGACAGGCGCCGACATTGACATGACTCGCAGGAATCGGAACAAAAAGGGCAAATAGCTCGAACCATCCGGCATGTGTCGTCCGTGGAACTGATTGAGCGCGCCCACGCAGGATCAGGATCCGGCCTACCGACCACCCCCGAATTGCTTGCGGTCATCCCATTCCGGTCTCCGCACATCGACAGAAGAGCCAGAAGACCATGTTCGTGACCGATTCCCCCAGCCCGACTTCACTGCTCGGCCGGCCCTGCCGTCGCCATGCACTGCTCACCCTGCCGGCGCAGGAGGCGCACGTCTCCGCGGCTCGTCACTTCGCAGCCGATTTGCTGGAGACCTGGAGTGTGCCCGCGGGTGAGCGGGACTCCGCCATTCTCATCATCGACGAACTCGCCGCCAACGCTGCCCAGTACGGCCATGAGCGCATGACCCTGCTGCTCGCCCTCGACCACGAAACTCTGTACATCGTGGTCACCGACTCCGGCGCGGCCGTGGAGCGTCATCGCCCCGGCATCGCCTCCGACGAACACGGCCGTGGCACCGGCATCGTCCAGTTCCTTGCCCAGTCGACCGAGATTCGCCAGACACGCAGCGGCCGCGAAGTCCGCGCCTGCCTGAGGTGCTCGCCATGACCGGGCCGGACGCTCCGCACGAGCTGCGACCCACTGCCGGGGCCGGCACTGCAGCACAGCCACGGGCTACCGGGGGCGGCCGCGGCGAAAGGCCACCCGACACACCCGCCGAGTGGTCCTTCGCGACCCACAAGCCGTGTCCCATCGACGGCTGCCCGGGCCCGGCCCAGGTGCCCATGCGGTCCGCGGCCCACCCATCGGCGCTCGATCGCGGCGGCCCCCACCACGACACGGTGCTGTGTCAACGCTGCGGCGCCGGCCCCTGCGTACCGGCGGAGGTTTGAGCGTGGACGTCACCCCGAACAGCGGCGAGGGCATCGACGCCCCGCCCCCGCACGAGGCATATACGCATGCGCCAGATCTGCGCCGCGAGATGCACCAAGTGCTGGCCCCCGGAGCCGAACGTGCCTGGCTGCTACGCCGGAAGGCCCTCATGGACCGGAGGGCCCTGGACTACCTCGGCCCCGTCGCAGCTGCCGCGGAACCCGCCGAGCAACTCGTCCTCCACGACCGCCGCCATCTCGGCCTGGCTGTCGGCCCGCACCACCCCGACACCATCACGCTCGCGTGGCCGACACAGATGAGCCACGCGCATGACCGCCAGTTGTCACAGCCCGCCACCAGCGACAAGGAGCTACAGAACATGGGTGGAAAGCAGAAGACACTCGCCATACTCGCCGGAGCCGCGCTGGCAGCCGGACTCGCCGGCCCGGCCTTCGGGTCCACCACCGCTCACTCGCCGGCCCTGCGCACCGCCGCGACGGGGTCGGGGATGTCGGTCGTGGAGTGGAACCGCGAGCTCGTCACCATCCTCAGCAATCCGAAGGCGCAGCCGTCCACCGTCCAACCCACGCGCAGCTTCGCGCTTCTGCAGGCTGCCGAGTACGACGCGGTGGTATCGATCACCCGGGCCGGCCCCGCCTACGTGTTCTCGGTGACGGCGCCAAGAGGCGCTCGTGCGGACGCCGCAGCGGACCAGGCGGCCCACGATGTGCTGGTCGCCCTTTACCCGGCCAGGCGCGCAGGCTTGAACCAGCGGCTGAGCAGCCAATTGTCCGCGATATCCGGCGGCCCGGGCAAGCAGGCGGGTATTGGTGTGGGAGCGGAGGTCGCCCGCAGGCTGATCACCCTGCGGTCCAATGACGGATCCTCAGCCAAGCCACCGCGGTTCCGCCCCGGCGACAAGGCCGGGGACTACCGGCCCACCCCTCCCAATTTCCCGACACCGGTCTTCACCGACTGGGGCTCGGTCAAGCCGTTCGTACTGGCCGACGGACGGCAGTTCCGCCCGGCACCGCCGCCGGCCGTGAGCAGCGCCGCGTACGCCACCGCCTTGAACGAGGTCAAGAGCCTGGGGAGCAAGACCAGCACCACCCGCACTCCCGATCAGGCAGCAGCCGCGAAGTTCTGGGCGGCGGCACCCGTATGGAACGTCTGGAACCAGATCACGCAGAACCTCGTCACCTCCCAGAACGCGAACCTGGAGAAGGCGGTGAAGGTCTTCGCCCGGCTCGACCTGTCCCTCGCCGACACCGCGATCGCGATGTACGACGCCAAATATGTCTACCACGTCTGGCGGCCCGTGACGGCCATCCGACTCGGCGGTACGCACTACAACCCGAGCATCGTCGGGGATCCCAGCTGGACCCCTCTGCTGCCGACCGCACCGGATCCGTCCTATCCGGGCGCTCACGGCGCTCTCAGCCAGGCTGCGGCAACGACGCTCGCCGGACTCTACGGGGCGCGGCATCATTTTGCGGTGACCTCGAAGGGCGTCACTCGAACCTTCACCGGCTTCCAGGACGCCGCCACCGAAGCGTGGCTCAGCCGGATCTGGTCCGGCCAGCACACCTCCCTTGACAACCACGCAGGCCAGCAACTCGGCACCCAGGTGGCCGACTTCGTGGCAGGTCGGCTCTGACCGCACCGGCACGCTACAACCATGCACATGGTAGGGCCGAGAAGCCAGTGGTCCCGTCGCATCGGGTACCACTGGCTCGGGCCACGCTCAGAGGGCGGCCATCCTCCGTGCCGAGGGCCCGCAGCTGCTGGCCGGCAGGCAGGATGTCTGCCCGCAGGAAGTCCTGGCTTCCGGTCACCGCGACGCATTGACTCAATGACTGTCGTGGTCGGACCCACCCGGTCCAGGTCGCTGAGCGCGGGCCCGCCCATGTCACTGTCGGCGGACCCGCAGTCGGTGGCCTCGCTCGAGTCCCCGTAGGACTGCTGGAGAGTCACCCCTATTCAAAGGTCCTGACGTCCATGCCGGGGATCGGCGTCAGGACCGGAGCCAGGATCCTCATCGACGTCGGCGACGCCAGCAGCTTTCCCACTGCAGCTCACCTGGCCGCCTACGCAGGTCTCGCCCCAGCGACGAGGAGCTCAGGCTCCTCGATCCGCGGTGAGCAACCGTCCCGGCGGGGAAACAAGCAGCTCAAACGAGCCTTCTTCCTCTCCGCGTTCGCGTCGCTGGCCGACCCGGCCTCTAGGACCTACTACGACAAGAAGATCAGCCAGAGCAAACGCCACACCCAAGCCCTGCTCTGCCTCGCCGGACGACGAGCCGATGTGCTCTTCGGCATGCTCCGCGACGAAACCTTCTACGAACCGCAGACCACAACTGCCCTCACATAACCGGCGGTTCAGCCGGGCGCAAGACACGATCGGCTTCAGCATCGAACCCGAGTACCGGATGACCGTAATCGCCCTCCAAATCCATCAGTACCGGCTTTCCCAGCCGTCGACCGATGTCCCGCAGGAAACGGCCGAAGAGATCGAGTCGCTCCTGCCCCTGGAGCTCCCGCAGATCTACATCGAAGTCGATCTCCTCCACCGCATGGAAACGGAAGATCGCCAGCACCTCGGTTGACAGCCAGACCTCCAGCTCAGGGCACTCGGCGTCGGCCGGGCGGGAGAGCACTGCATCCGCGCTGGGCACCGGCAGCACCGTCTCGCCCTTGGAGTACTGGCACTTCCAGCCCCGCTCACCGACGAGATCAAGGAGCGCCTGCCAGTCCTCCACCGAGGCATCCGGGACACGCACGTCCGGCAGCGAACCCAGCAGATCAGGATCGAAAAAGTACGCAACGTCGTCCCACGGCAGATCAGACACCCCGCCATGCTGCCCGGCAGCCCATCACGACGCAGCCCGATTTCCTTGACGAACCACATAGGGGCACCACCCCGGCGGCAGTACGGCGCGTTCCAGTCGCCCGCCGACGTGATCAGCGAAGGCGAGCTCGCCGGCCTCCCAAGGCGGCGTGGCCACGGCCCCGGGCTGGACCATGATCAACGATCGGTCCGGCGTGGGTCCGTCGTCGCCATGGCATGAACCGTCAGGATCATCAGTACACGAGGAACAACCGACAGCATGTCGTTCCTCTCGGCTTGGAGGAACTTTCCATGGCTGCAGAACTGGACGGATCCACCGCTCTTGTCACCGGCGCCACCGCCGGCATCGGCCGGGCCGTGGCCCTTCGCCTGGCAGCGTCGGGGGCCTCGGTCATCGTTCACGGGCGGGACGAGCAGCGGGGTGCGGAGACCGTCAAAGAGATCGCTGCCGCAGGCGGGAAGGCTCGGTTCGTTGCTGCGGATCTGAGTAGCTCTGAAGATGTCCTGCGCCTTGCCGCTGAAGCGGGCGAGGTGGACGTTCTGATCAACAACGCCGGTATCTACCGGTTCGCCAGTACGCCGGACACCACCGCCGAGATGTTCGACACTCAGATGGCCGTCAACTCACGCGCGCCGATGCTCCTGGTCGGTGCCCTCGCTCCGGGAATGGCTGCGCGGGGGCGTGGCGTCATCGTGAATGTGAGTACAGCAGCGGCTACCACGCCGGTGCGGGAATCGGGCGCTTACGGGGCCTCCAAAGCTGCACTCGAACTTCTCACACGAGTATGGGCTGACGAGTTCGGCGCCCAGGGCGTCCGCGTGAACGCCGTGGCTCCGGGCCCTGTCCATACCCCCGGGACGGAGGAGATGGGAGGTGAAACCCTCCAGGCGATCGGGCGAACCACCGTACTGGGGCGGGTCGCAGACCCTGAAGAAATCGCGGAAGCGGTTCTGTTCCTTGTTTCGTCCCGCGCCAGCTACATCACCGGCGCGGTTCTCGAGGCACGCGGCGGACAGCTCGCGATCGGCTGACCCTGGGCAGACGAGAGAGCAGGTGACCGCGACGTGGCGGGTCAGGGTCGCGCAAGAAGCCGTTGCATCGCCATCAAGGCGGTGATCAGATCACATGACGGTGCCGCAGGGCGGACAGCCACAGCGGGCGAGCCGCAACCGCCCGAGTGGCTCGCCGGCGCCTTGCACTGGAACTTCTGCCGGGACGGGGCGCATCCCGACCACTGCCTCGAGACGCTTCTGCAGGCTTCCTGGGAGGAGCACCTGCTCCGGCACGGCGGCCGACTCACCGGCTCCCACCAGGCAGCCGAGGAAGAGACGCGGGCCGGGTCTGGCGCAGGCATTTCGCGAGGCCATGCCAGAAGCCGCCGCGGTGGGGCCTGGGCGGATCTTGTACAGACCCGATGGGCTGATGCTGCGCGCCCCGCGCCTCTGTCTCACCGGGCTGCGGCGGGCCACTGGGGTGATACGCGGTGGCAAAGGCACCCCGCAGCGGCGAGGGGCCGGGGAACCGGCCCCGGCTCCTCGTTCAATCGAGGCAGAGAACCGATTTGCCGCGCAGAAGTCGGCTCCAGGGCGCGGACCTGCGAGCCATGCCCACTGCGTTTGAGGGAGATTGCCATGAGCGGTACGACGACCTTGCCGACACCGTCCGGTCCCTACCTGGACGCAGGGCTGCTGCCCGCCGACTTCTACGCCTATGAGGAACTGCTGTCGGAGAAGGATCGGGGGAAGATCGCATCCCTGCGCGAATTCCTGCGCACGCAGGCCGCCCCGCTCGTCGACGACTACTGGGCCCGCGCCGAGTTCCCCTTCCAGCTGGTGGAGGGCTTCGGGAAGCTGGGCTTGATGGCATGGGCCGACCCCGACTCCCCGGAATCAAGGCCGAGCAACCTCTTCTCTGGCTTCACCGCGCTGGAGCTCGCACACTTCGACGCGTCCTTGGCGACGTTCTTCGGCGTGCACACAGGTCTGGCCATGGGCACCATCCTCGCCTGCGGCTCCGACGAGCAGAAGCGGCGCTGGCTGCCGGCGATGAGCCGCTTCGAGAAGATCGGCGCCTTCGGGCTGACCGAGCCGCACGGCGGATCCGACGTGGCGGGTGGCCTGCGGACGACCGCGCGACGTGACGGCGACGGATGGATCCTCGACGGAGCCAAGCGATGGATCGGCAACGCGACGTTCGCCGACCTGGTCGTCATCTGGGCCCGCGATGTCGAGACGCAGCACGTGCTGGGATTCGTCGTGGAGAAGGACACCCCCGGGTTCACCGCGACGAAGATCGAGAACAAGATGGCGCTGCGGATCGTGCAGAACGCCGACATCGTGCTCGACGGCTGCCGTGTCCCGGAGGCCAACCGGCTCCAGAACGCGAACTCCTTCAAGGACACCGCCAAGATCCTGCGCCAGACGCGCAGCGGCGTGGCGTGGCAGGCGGTGGGAGTGATGTTCGGCGCCTACGAGATCGCCCTGAGTTACGCGAAGGAGCGCGAGCAGTTCGGTCGCCCCATCGGAGGCTTCCAGCTCGTGCAGGACCTGCTGGTGAAGATGCTCGGCAACGCCACGGCATCCTGCGGGATGGTGACGCGACTGGCCCAGTTGCAGGACGCCGGGGTGTACCGGGACGAGCAGTCCGCGCTGGCGAAGGCCCAGTGCACCGTGCGGATGCGCGAGAACGTCGGGTGGGCGCGGGAGCTGATGGCCGGCAATGGGATCGTCCTCGACTACAAGATCGGCCGCTTCGTCGCCGACGCGGAGGCCATCTACTCGTACGAGGGCACACGGGAGATCCAGACCCTCATCGTCGGACGTGCCGTGACCGGCGGCCTGAGCGCCTTCGTGAGGTGACGACCATGACCACCGAATCCGTCTTCACCGGCTTGAAGGTCCTCGACGCGTCGAGCTTCATCGCGGGACCGGCCGCGGCCACCGTGCTCTCCGACTTCGGAGCGGACGTCATCAAGATCGAGCCACCGGGCAAGGGGGACCCCCAGCGGCGGCTGAGCTCCGTGCCGCCCAGCCCCCGGGCCGAGGCCAACTACAGCTGGCACCTCGCCAACCGCAACAAGCGGGGCATGGTGCTCGACCTGAAGTCCCCAGCGGCCACCGAGGTCCTCAAGCGGCTCGTCCAGTGGGCCGACGTGGTGATCACCAATTTCCCGCACGGCACGCGCGAGAAGCTGCACCTCGGCTACGAAGAGGTCTCGGGCTGGAACCCGAGAGTCGTCTACGCCGACATCACGGGCTTCGGGGATGCCGGTCCCGACGCCGGACTGCCGGGCTTCGACCTGACCGCTGCCTGGTCGCGCAGCGGGCTGCTGGCCTCCACCCGGGACGCGGGAGCGCCGCCGACGGTGCCGGTCTGGGGCAGCGGCGACTACATGTCGGCGATCGCGATCTACGCCGCGATCGTGACCGCCCTCTACCGCCGCGAGCGGACAGGACAAGGGGCCAGCGTCGGGACGTCGCTGCTCGCCGCAGGCGTATGGGCGACGGGAACACTCGTGGCCGGCGCGCTCGCCGGCGGCACGCCGTTCCAGCTGCACGACCGCAAGGCACCGGCGAACCCCCTGATCAATCCCTACCGAACCGCGGACGACGAGTGGTTCATGCTGGTCGCCTCACCCCCGCACTGGCCGGGACTCACACGGGCCATCGGGCATCCCGAGCTCCTCGAGGACCCCCGTTTCACCGGCATCGAGGGCTTCGTCAAGAACTCCGCCGCACTGACGGAACTGCTCGACGCCGAGTTCCGCTCACGCCCGTTCGCCCACTGGAAGGACGCCCTGACCCGGGAACGCGTCACCTACAGCCTCATCCAGACACCGGAAGAGGCAGCACAGGACCCGCAGCTGCGCGCGAACGACATCGTCGTGCCGCTGGCAGGGGTCAGCGGGCTGGAGTACACCATCAACAGCCCGGTCACTGTGCGAGGCGTCGAGAAAGTCCCGGCGAAGCGGGCCCCGGACCTTGGTGAGCACAACGACGGAATCCTCGCCGAGCTGGGATTCGGCCCTGCCGACATCGCCGAACTGCGCGCCCAGGGAGCGATTCCCGGCCCGACGCAAGCACAGGCGCCGCAATGAGCACGGCGCCCGAAGCGCCCGCCATGGTGCTGCACGAGCGCCGCGGCGGCGTGCTCACCCTCACCATCAACCGCCCGGCGCAGAAGAACGCCGTCGACCACGAGGTCGCGGTACAACTCGCGGCGGCCGTAGATCTGCTCGACGCGGACCCGGAACTCTCGGTCGGCGTCCTCACGGGCGCCGGCGGGGTGTTCAGCGCCGGCATGGACCTGAAAGCCTTCACCAGAGGGGAGCTACCGGTGCTCCCCGGCCGGGGATTCGGCGGGCTCACCCGCGCGGCGGTGCGCAAGCCGCTGATCGCCGCGGTCGAGGGCTGGGCGCTCGGCGGCGGCTTCGAGATGGTACTCGCCTGCGATCTGATCGTCGCCGCGGAGGACGCCCGGTTCGGGCTTCCCGAGACCACCCGCGGTCTCGTGGCGGCAGAGGGCGGACTGGTCCGGCTGCCGCGCCGCCTTCCGTACCACGTCGCCGCGCGCGTACTGCTCACCGGCGAGCCGCTGACCGCCGCAGAAGCCAAGCAGTACGGGCTCGTCAACGAACTGACCCCGCCTGGCACCGCGTTGACTGTGGCCCGGGAACTGGCGGAGCGCGTCGCGCGGAACGCACCGCTGGCGCTCGCAGCCGTCAAGGAGGTCCTGCGCGAAACCCAGGGCCTGAACGAGAGCGACGCGTTCACACGCCAGGACGAGATCACCAGCGGGCTGGCCACCAGCGAGGACGCCAGGGAAGGCGCGCGGGCGTTCGCCGAGAAGCGCGCACCCGTCTGGCACGGCCGCTGATGCCGGTCACATCAGCCCTAACCGCCCGCACCCGATTCTCTCAGGAGCAGTGACCAGTCATGAATGCGCACAGGCCTGTCCAGCGCGTGGCGATCGTCGGGACCGGCACGATCGGTGCGAGCTGGGCGACGCACTATCTCGTCCGCGGCTTCGACGTCACGGCGACCGATCCCGCCCCCACCGCGGAGACGGCTCTGCGGTCGTACGTGGAGGCGGCCTGGGACGCGGCTGCCTCGATCGGGCTCGCGCCCGGGGCTTCGCCCGACCGGCTGAGCTTTACCGCCGACCTGCGTCAGGCCGTCGCGGACGCCGACTTCGTCCAGGAGAACGCACCGGAGCGGCCGGAGCTCAAGGTGAAGCTGTTCGCCGACATCGACGAGGCCACGCCGCCGGACGCGATTCTCGCGTCGAGTTCATCGGGCATCACGATGAGCGTCATCCAGGCCGAGTGCCGGGGCCCGGAGCGGACCGTCATCGGGCATCCCTTCAACCCGCCGCACATCATCCCTCTGGTCGAGGTCGTCGGCGGCACGAGGACCGATCCGGACACGGTCCGGGACGTCATGGCGTTCTACGCCGCGATCGGCAAGAAGCCGGTCCACCTCAAGAAGGAACTTCCCGGGCACGTCGCCAACCGCATCCAGGCCGCCCTGTACCGCGAGGTGGTGTACCTGGTCCAGGAGGGCGTGCTCGATGTGGCCGACTCCGATGACGCGGTGTTCTGGGGCCCGGGGCTCAGATGGGGTGTCATGGGACCCCATCTGCTGTGGCATCTGGGCGGAGGCGAGGGCAGCATCCAGCACTTCATGGAGACGCTCATGCCGCGGATGGTGGCGTCCTGGCAGGACCTGGGCACCCCCGAGTTCACACCCGAGCTCCAGCAGACGATCGTGGACGGTGTCCTCGATGAGGCGAGCGGTCACTCGGTCGACGAGCTGGCCGACCGGCGCGACGCGATGCTCTCGGCCCTGCTGGCCGTGCGCGCCTGGTATGACTCCTCCGCCCCGGGGTCCACAGCCGACCCGGTGACAGAGGAGGGGGCATGACGCAGCGGCAGGAAAGGCTGTTCGTGCTCGAAGCCAGCGGTGGCGGCCGGCTGTTCTGCGTGCATCCCGACGGCTCGGGCAAGACGGTCCTCGTCACCGGGTGCAGGGTTCCTGACGGGGTGGCGGTCGATGTGGCGGCCGGGCACATCTACTGGACGAACATGGGTGTGCCGGAGGAGAACGACGGCTCGATCGAGCGTGTGGACCTGGACGGAGGCAACCGGACGACGATCGTGCCGAGCGGCGTCACGCACACCCCGAAGCAGCTCCACTTCGAGGCCGTGGGCCGGAAGCTGTACTGGGGTGATCGTGAGGGCATGCGCGTGATGCGCTGCGAACTCGACGGCTCGAACGTCGAGACACTCGTGCAGACGGGACAGGGAGCCGACGACCGCCAGGACGAGAGAAGGTGGTGCGTGGGAGTCGCCGTCGACCCGGCCCGCGGACATCTCTACTGGTCCCAGAAGGGCCCGAGCGACGCGGGGGAGGGGAAGATCCTGCGGGCCGGAATCGACCTGCCCGACGGACAGAGCGCGGCCGAACGCAGCGACATCGAAGTGCTCTTCGAAGGGCTGCCGGAGCCGATCGACCTCGAACTCGACCACGCGCAGTGCCTGTTGTACTGGACGGACCGCGGCGACCCGCCCCGGGGCAACACCGTGAACCGCGCACCCATGCACCCGCCGAACGCAGTACGTTCGCCCGAGATCCTCCTCACCCACCTGATGGAAGGCATCGGCATCACCCTCGACCCGGACGGCGGCCGTATGTACGTGACCGACCTGGGCGGCAGCATCTACACCGCCGGCCTCGACGGATCGGACCGCAAGGAGATCCTCGTCGCACAGGGCAACCTCACCGGAATCGCCCATGCCGTGCTGGTGACCGGAAAAGGCGTCTGACCAAGTGCGTACGTCACACTTCCCATTTGGTTCAACATTAAATTACACTGAGGGGTGTCGCAAAATTCAAGGAGTCCTTGTGGAGAGCATTGAATCGGCCGGCGTTGACGCGCAGCACTCTGTGCGCGTCTTCAGTAGTGCGGCACGGTGGCTGACTGAGCAGGTCGGGCAGGAAATTCGACGTGAGACCGGCATGTGGCAGATCCACTATGAGATGCTCTCTTGGCTGGCGGAAGCTCCTGAGGGGCAATTGGGCCTGACCAAGTTGGCCCGGCGGATGGGCATATCGACCAGCAGACTCTCTCATCTGGTGGACCGCACACGGGAGCACGGCTGGGTGGTGCGGGTACCGGATCCCGTCAGCCGCCGCATCGTCCTGGCGCGGTTGACCGGTGCGGGAAGAGATGCCTTGCGGGCCGCAGCCCCCCTTGAGCTCGCCTGCGTGCGCTCTCATTTCCTCGACCGTTTGACGCCTGCCCAGGTTGAGCAATTGCGTGAGATCAGTGAGGCACTTATCGGGCCGGTGGACCACCACGACGAAGGCGTCGGTGCGGATTCGGAATACTCGGAACGGTCAGCCTGACGTCGCCTTCCTCCACCGCAACTCGGTAATTGTGCTTCACGCATGAGGAAGTGCATTCGCAGACGACGTTTCTGTCCTCGGACGTCCCGCGTGCCGACGTCACTTCGCGGGATCGTCATTGGCGTCGCGCACCGCGCGCATGGCATCGGCGAGCTTGCCCACCCCGTCGCGGCCGAGAGGGGCGAGGACTCGATCGCGCAGAATCCCCGTAACCGCCTCGGAGATGGCCCGGGCCGTGTCCTTGCCCAGGTCCGTCAGTTCGAGGTAGATGAGGCGCCGGTCTTCCTCACAGGTCATACGCCGAGTCAGACCGGCCGCACAGAGCCGGTCGGCAAGCTTGGTGAACCCGCCACTGGACATGCGTGTCTCGTGTGCCAGGCGTGTCATCGGCATCCGGTTCTTGGGCGCGGTGAGCAAGCGCACCAGAACCTCGGCGGCGCCTTGGCGGAGGTTGAAGCGCTCGGCCAGTTCGCTCGCGAGAGAGTCCTGCGTGGCCTGGAAGCCCTGCATCACCAGCATCCACCCGTCGAGCAGCTCACGGTCAATGCTCTCGCCGCCACTACGGACGTCGCCACTGGCGGAGGGCGGCGTGGGCTCCGCCCTCCGCCGCCCTCTCGTCTCTCTCTTCATGACAGTGTCAACGCGCCGGCGGCGCAGATGTTCCTGATGACTCAGACGGGCAGGCCCGGCCGTGCCAGGACGGCGCGGGTCGTCAGCCCGCTGAGAATGCCGAGGCCGACGGCCGAGGCCGCCCACCAGGGGGCCCAGGGAAGGAGGCCGATGGCCTGGTCGACCGACCAGCGGCCGGGCCCGGTGAGCGTCAGCACGGTCGGCAGGACGGTCAGGACGAGTGGGTACTCGTAGCCGTCGTGCTGCACCCAGAGCCCGTTGCGGCACTTCACCGTGGCCGCGACCGTCATGACTCCCGCCGAGATGGTGGCCGCCAAAGGGGTGAGCGCTCCCGCGCTGAGCAGCAGACCTGCGGTGATCTGTCCGAGGCCCGCGGCGGCGGCGGTGAGCCGGCCGCCACGGAACCCGTCCGCTCGGAACTCCGCAGCTCCACCCTCGATCCCGTGTCCTCCCAGGCGGTGGCTGACCTTCTGGATCCCATGTCCGGCGAACAGCAGGCCGACGACCAGCCTCAGGATGAGCAGTCCGGTGTTCATCACACTCTCCTCGTGCGTGGGTGGTCAGCGCGGTGGCAGTAGGGGGCAGTTCCGTGCGGTCACAGCACGAAGCAGGTGTCGAAGATCTCGGTCGGAGCCTCCGGCGCGAAGCCGCGCTGGGCGCGCCAGTGCCGGTGCTGCTCGGACTCGGCGACGGCCTGGCCGAGCAGCTCCGCCTGTCGCGCGCCCGAGATACTGGGCTTGACGGTGGCCTGGTAGCCCCCGTAGTGGGCGACCGGACTCCAAGCCGGGCTGATCGCCGGTATCGCCTCGTCCAGGCCCTCGTACTCGGCGGCGGCGTACACAATGCGTCCGCCGGTGACGGTCAGGAGGGACTCGATGTGCGGGATGTCCTGCTCCGGGACGGTGAAGAAGTCGTCGGAGAGGACGGCGAGGTCGCCGTAGAAGCCAGGCTTGAGGATGCCCTTGACGTCCTGCTCACCGGTGAGCTTGGCGCCGGCCTGGGTGTACATGGTCAGTGCCGTCTCCCGGCTGACGCGGTTCTCCGGCGGGTAGATCGTCAGGTCGCCGATGGTCCGGCCGGAGACCAGCCAGTGCAGCGCGACCCACGGGTTGTAGGAGGACACCCGGGTGGCGTCCGTGCCGGCGCCGACGGTCAGGCCGCGCTCCAGCATGGCGCGCACCGGGGGTGCGTCCGCTGCGGCAGCGGCGCCGTAGCGGCGTACGAACGCCTCGCCCTGGAAGGACATGCGGTTCTGGACCGACATGGCGCCGCCCAGTGCCGCGACGCGGTCCAGGCTCTCGCCCGAGACGGTCTCCGCGTGGTCGAACAGCCAGCGGTTGCCGGCGGGGAAGAGGCCCTCGGCGGCGAGCTTCTCGAAGACCGCGAGGTCGCGGCGGATCGTCTCGTCGTAGGTGGCGTGCAGCCGGAAGCCCCAGCCGTTCTCCATCAGCAGCCGTACGGCCTTCTCGAAGTCGCCCTCGTAGCCCGCGGCCAGCTCAGGCCTGGGCTCGGTGAAGTTCTCGAAGTCGGCCGCCGACCAAGTCAGGTTCTCTCCGGCGCCGTTGAGCCGGAGCCATTCGTCGCCGTCTCCGGGCTTGACCATGTCGATCCAGCGCTTGAGGTCGTCGATCTCCTGGCCCGGGGTCTGCGGGAAGAGGTGGTAGGCGATGCGCAGCGAAAGCTGGCCGGCCTGGGCGAGGTCGATGACGGTGCCGTAGTTGTCGGGGAAGTTCTGGAAGCCGCCGGCCGCGTCGATGGCCGAGGTGAGACCGAATCGGTTCAGCTCGCGCAGGAAGTGGCGGGTGGAGGTCTTCAGGTCCTCGCCCTGCAGGGTCGGTGCCGCGGCGAGGGTGGAGTACAGGATCAGCGCGCTGGGGGCGGCCAGGAGCATGCCGGTCGGCTCCCCGTCACGGCCGCGCACGAGCTGGCCGCCCTTGGGGTCGGGCGTGGCCTTGGTGTATCCCGCCGCCTTCAGCGCCGCGCGGTTCATCAGGGCGGACTGGTACAGGTGCAGCACGAACACCGGTGTGTCCGGAGCGGCCGCGTTCAGCTCGGCCAGGGTCGGCAGGCGCTTCTCGGCGAACTGGTCCGCCGACCATCCGCCGACCACCCTGACCCACTGCCCCTTGGGGGTGCGGGCGGCCTGTTCGCGCAGCATCGCCAGGGCCTGGCGCAGCGTCGGTACGCCGTCCCAGCGCAGTTCCAGGACGTAGTTCAGGCCGCCGCGGATCACGTGCAGGTGGGAGTCGTTGAGGCCGGGCACGACCCGGCGGCCCAGCGCGTCGACCACTCGGGTCCGGCCGCTGATCAGTCGGGCGACGTCGTTGTCGTCACCGACCACGGTGACCTTGCCGTCCTTGATGGCGACGGCGCTGGCCTGGGGGTTTGTCGGGTCGCCGGTGTAGAGCTTGGCGTTGCGGATCACGAGGTCGGCGACGTGGTCGTCGCTGACAGGGGGGAGGCCAGCCACGGGCATAGTGGCCATGGAAATCATCTCCAATGAGCAAGCCCAAAAATGGGGGGTGTGGGGGGGTGAAGCGGTTGCTGGGGCCGCAGTGAGGGGGACTGACAGGCGGGCTTGAGTCAGCCCGCGGACGGGCCGCGTGGTACGGCCAGGACGGCGGCAGCGGTACCGAACGTGCTGGCCAGCAGAGGCCAGCCGAGCCCCGTGTGCTGCACGAGCAGGGCTCCGCCGAACGCGCCTGCCAGCATCGCCAGCACCGAGGCCAGCCGACGGCCGGCACGCGGATTGGTACCGCCTGCCAGGGTCGAGTCGGACGCGAGTCCGGTCAGCGTCAGGGTCAGCACCGTCGTGGTCACATCCGGAACGGCGAGTTTGCGGACCGTCCCGTTGCGCAGGCCCATGGCCAGCGCGATCAGGGCGATGAGCGCATGGACCGCATGGGTGGCGACAAAAGCGACCGTGGTGGCCGTGGCCAGCAGCACCGTTTCCAGCAGCAGGATGCAGCGCAGCCGGCTCGGCGACGTGCGGCCCAGCACGGTTCCCAGACGGCCGGCCGCTCCCGCTCCGACCAGGAAGGCGGCCAGCGACACCAGCGAGCCGAGCACCGAGAAGCCGGGGACGCCGGCGGCGGCGAAGCCGATGATGACCACGTTGCCGGTCATGTTCGCGGTGAAGACATGGCCCAGCCCCAGATAGCTGACCGCGTCGATGAGCCCGCTCACCGCCGTCACGGTCATCAGGGCCGGCAGCAGCGGCTCACGACCGCCCGGCGCGCCGGGCGCCGAGGAATGATTGAGGTTCACTGTCGTTTCCTTGGGTCACGGCCCATGCTGGGTTCGGATTGCTCGCGCACGAGAACATGGGCCGTCCATGGGCCGGCCGCTCGGTGGCAGGCCCGCTGCTTCTGGGACGCGGGATGACCTCTGCGCCGCTGCATCCCCGGGACGGCGGGTACTTCGAGGTCTTGGGCTGCGGGCCGGTGCCGGCCCAGGGGCGGGGTGCCCTCGGGCCGGCGACCCGGTGGATCAGCCCGCGGCGTGGGCGCCGATGACGGACTGGGCGTAGACGACGCCGAGACCGTAGGCGCCGCCGTGCTCCTTGACGATCTCCATGACAGGGAGGTAGGTCTCGGCACGGGCCCAGTCGCGCTGCAGCTCGAGCAGGACCTGGATCCAAGTCACCGGCACGGCACCGGCATTGACCATCCGCTCGATGGCGTGCTCATGAGCCTGCGGGGTGACACCGCCGGAGGCGTCGGCCACCACGTACACCTCGTAGCCCTGTCCGAGCGCGGACAGCACGGGGAGAACGATGCACACCTCGGTCCACAGGCCCGAGATGACGATCTTCCGGCGGCCGGTGGCCTTGATCGCCTCGACGACCGCGTTGTCCTCCCAGGCGTTCATCGTGGTGCGGTCGATGATCTCCTGACCGGGGAAGACCTCGGCCAGCTGGGGCAGGAGCGGGCCGGAGAAGGACTCGGCGGCCACGGTGGTCAGCACCGTCGGCACACCGAACGCCTTGGCCGCCTTCGCCAGGCCCACGGTGGCATTGACGATCGCGGTGCGGTCGCCGCTGGCGGTCCCGAAGAACATCTGCGGCTGGTGGTCGACGAACAGCATCACCGAGTTCTCAGGGGTCAGCAGATCCGGGCTGGGGGCGGCCTTGACATTGGCGATGTTGAACATGATGGGTTCCTCTTGTTCTGAAAGGAGCAGGGACACGCGTCCTGCGTGCCTGCCGGAGGGCCGGCCGAAGAAGCGGCCGATCCGCGCGAGCAGTCCCTGCGGTCGGTTCTCGGATGCCGGCATTGCGGCCTCCTCGGGTGTCTCGTGAGGACGGGATCCGTCCTCGGGTGGGACGCCCATATCAATCAATCTTCCAAGCCAGATATTTCTGCGCAAGAGGTTGAATGATGAACTAGTGAGGTGAGGTGTCTCACGTCGCCCACGTGCGCTCCTGAGCGTCACGCGTGTCTGACACGCGTGCAGACCGCGGCCGCGTGGGCGCTCGAGGTGCTCGGGATCTGTATGTGTGGATCCCCGGGCCCCCTGGCGTCGCGACGCTGTCGGTCGCGGCAATCGGCCCAGCCGTGTCGCTGTGTCGGCACGCATGCCCTCCCCTTTGACCGGTGCCGCATCACCCGATGGCGTTCCCGCTGCGTGTGCCCGACCGCTTCGCCACCGATCGGACGACCGCATCGAGCCCGCCGATCACGCCGACGAGTGCCGGGCTGGGTGTGGCGGCGATGGTGGTCGGTCTTCTCTGGCTCGCGAGCCTGGCTGTCGTTCTGGGCCGGCCGTGCGGCGGTCCATGCCGCCGGCGCGACAGGCTCGACGGTGGTCCCACCGGCCCTGGTGGCCGGGGTCCGGATCCTTGCCGCGTTCACCGAGGGCATCGAGGACCGTCCAGACGCCACCTTCGGGAACATCAAGGTGGATGTGCCGACTCTCTACGCTCCCGGCCTCCGGCCCACCGATTCCTCCCTCGGGCAGCATTCCGCGGGTCCGCTGCTTCCCGCCGCGCCAGCGAGGCCGCACCCTGGCGGACTGTGCGCTAAGCACAATGATCAGAATAAGTATGACTTTTTGGCCGATGTCTGCCTGGCCGCCCGTTCCTAGCGTGGTCGATGTGGGTTCGGCGTACTGCCCTACACGCCAGCTCTTCCGAACACCGACGCACCTGATGGGAACCACCGTGATGACTGACCTCGATCAGCCGGCACTCGCTCAGCCGCTGGACCTGCGCAAGGTATCCGACGCTGCGATAGCGATGATTGATGAGCATGGGACGGTGGTGGGATGGACGCAGGCCGCCCAGCGACTGGTCGACTACTCGGCCGGGGAGGTAGTTGGGCAATCTGCCGCCGCGCTGCTGGCGTCTCCCCAAGACGCAATGCAGGCATCAAGTTTCGCCGAGCAGCGCCGTGGGCCGCGCCACACCCACCTACCGTTAGTGCCGCAGCCGTGCCCAGCACACCGGGTCGACCGCGCAGCGGCTAAGGCAGGTCTTCACGGACGTGGCCGCCAGGGACCGGTGCGGGGCGGCCGGTCGTGGCGTACGAGCGGTGCGCCATGTAAGGGCTCGGTGCCCGGGCGATCCAGGCCGCCGCCGACCGGGATCGCCCGTGCACGGGCGTTGCCGTCAGCCTGACGTCGAAGCGTGTGATGTGTCCGGGTTACGGTATGCGGTCACCATGACAGGGCGATGTACTTGGACTCCGTGTAGTCGAGCAGCCCCTCATGACCACCCTCGCGTCCGATGCCGCTCTGCTTGGTACCGCCGAACGGCGCTGCCGGATCCGACACGACACCGCGGTTGAGCCCCACCATGCCGGAGTCCAGACGCTCACTCACCCGCAGGCCGCGGGCCAGGTCGGAGGTGTAGACGTAGGAGACCAGACCGTACTCCGTAGCGTTGGCCAGCTCGATCGCCTCGTCCTCGGTGGTGAAGCTGACGACAGGAGCGACCGGGCCGAAGATCTCCTCCTCCAGCACCGGCGCGCCCGGGGGCACGTCCTTGAGCACCGTCGGCGGGTAGTAGTGACCGGCGCCCTCGAGCGGCCGGCCGCCGGTCACCAGCGAGGCGCCGGCCTGCACGGTGCCCGTGACGAGTTCGGCCACCTTGTCCAGGGCTTCCGCGTTGACGAGCGGGCCGAGCTGCACTCCGTCGTCGAGGCCGGGGCCGACCTTCAGGGCGCCCATCGCCTCGGCCAGCCGACGGGTGAACTCGTCCGCGACCGATGCCTCGACGTAGAAGCGGTTCGCGGCCGTGCACGCCTCACCGCCGTTGCGCATCTTCGCCACCAGGGCGCCGGCCACCGCTTCGTCCAGGTCGGCGTCGGCGAAGACCAGGAACGGCGCATTGCCACCGAGCTCCATCGAGCAGTTGACCACGGTCTTGGACGCGGCAGCCAGCAGGACCCGGCCGACCTCGGTGGAACCCGTGAACGACAGCTTGCGTACCCGTGGGTCGTCCAGCATCGCGCCGACGACCGCCCCAGAGCGGCGAGAGGGCAGCACGTTCACCACACCGGCGGGCAAGCCCACCTCCTCGAAGAGGGCGGCGACGGCCAGCGCGGTCAGCGGTGTGTCACTGGCGGGCTTCAGGACCACGGTGCAGCCGGCCGCCAGTGCCGGACCGATCTTCCGGGTGGCCATCGCGGCGGGGAAGTTCCACGGTGTGACGAGGACCGAGACGCCGACCGGCTGGCGCAGCACGAGGATCTTGTTCGAGCCGGACGGCGCGGTCTGGACGCTGCCCAGGGTCCGCACGGCCTCCTCGGCGTACCAGCGGAAGAATTCTGCGGCGTAGGCCACCTCGCCGCGGGCGTCGGCGAGGGTCTTGCCGTTCTCCAGGACGATCAGCTCGGCGAATTCCTCCGCCCGTCGGGTCATCAGGTCAAAGGCGCGGCGGAGAAGCTCGGCTCGCTGCCGGGGTGGGGTGGCGGCCCAGCCGGGAAGGGCGGCATCGGCCGCGGTCACAGCAGCGAGGGCATCCTCGGTGGTCGCGCTGGCGACATCGGCAAGCTTTTCGCCGGTGGCCGGGTCCACGACATCGATACGGGAGCCGTCGCTCGACGGCTGCCAGTGGCCGCCGATGAACAGGTCGGTGGGGATCTTGTCGATACGGAGCCGGGCGGGGGAGCCCGAGTGGTGTGCACTCACTGATTCATCGCCTTCTGCACGTTCCGATGATGAGGTCCGCTGCGTGAGCGCCAGGTTGTCCGGCGTGGCAGCGGTGGGTGGTGCCATGAGCGTTGATGCGGACCGGTGCCGAGGGGGCGAGGCAGGGCTCCTCGGCGATCCTGGCCACCGGCTTGGTACTCCGGCGGCACGGCCGGAGGGTCCTCCGCGATCGTTCGACCGTTGCCACGACGGCTCCCGGGATATTCTCCGGTTGTCCGGGCGGCCGTCTCTCCCGTCACCGCCACGGGGCTGGGCGGGCCGCGCACCCGGCCGTCGCCACGGTTCGCTGCGAAAGGTGCTGCTGAGCGGTTTCATACGGCGGCCGGCCTCCAGGAGGCGAGGACGGCTCCGCTCACGGGGACATGAGCACCGCGTGTGCCGTGGCACGAGGCACGGGCCCGCCGCACGGGCCCGGGCCGTCGGGTGGGTCCCGTCAGTACGCGTTGGCGACGAAGAGCTCCTGCGCCGGGAACTTCGTGAGGATCTGTGGTCCGTCGGCGGTGACCACGACCTCCTCTTCTATGCGTGCCGCGGAGAAGCCGTCCGAGGCCGGGCAGTAGGTTTCCAGGGCGAAGACCATGCCCTCCTCGATCTCCACGGGGTTGTCCAGGCTGTTCAGCCGACTGATGATGGGCCGCTCGTGCAGACCGAGGCCCAGCCCATGGCCGAACTGCAGACCGAAGGCGGCCATCTCGTTGGCGAAACCGAACTCGGTCGCGGCCGGCCACACCCGAGCCACCTGGTCGGTGCCGACCCCTGGCTTCACCACGGCGATGGCGGCGTCCATCCACTCGCGGGCCCTGGTGTAGGCGTCACGCTGCGAGCTGGTGGCGCTGCCGACCGCGAAAGTGCGGTAGTAACAGGTGCGGTAGCCGTTATAGGACTGGATGATGTCGAAGAACGCCTGGTCCCCGGGGCGTATGAGTCGGTCGGAGAAGTTGTGCGGGTGCGGGTTGCAGCGCTCGCCGGAGACCGCGTTGATGGCCTCCACCTGGTCGGAGCCCATCTCGTACAGGCGCTTGTTGGCCAAGGCGACGATCTCGTTCTCCCGGATGCCGGGCCTGAGCACGTCGACGATGTCCTGATAGACCCCGTCCACCATGGCCGCGGCCATGGACAGCAGGGTGATTTCGTCCTGCGACTTGATGGTCCGGGCGTCGAGCATCATCTGCTGGGCGTCGACGACCTTCAGCCCCTGCCGCTGCATCTCGAACAGGAACGGCGGCTCGACGATGTCCACACCGACCGGCAGGTCCGCCACCCCCGCGTCCTCCAGCATGCCCTTGATCTCGCGCACCGCCGAGGCCATCAGGCCGGCGTCCGGAGCGATGGCGCCGCGCATGCCCAGCATGCCGGCACGGGAGTTCTCGGGCTTCAGCCATGGAGCGAACAACTGGTGATGTCTGGCGGCGGAACCGAAGTCCCACAGCACCGGGTCTCCTCCGCGGGTCAGCAGGGCGTAGCGGGTCATCTTGTCCCCGAGGGCACCGCCGATCCAGGTTTGCGTGGTGTAGCGGATGTTGTAGAAGTCGAACAGCAGGAAAGCGCCGCACTCGCTGGCGTCCAGCACGCCACGGGCGCGCTCCAGCCGGTAGGACCGCAGCCGGTCGTAGTCCACGCGTGTCTCGTAGTCGACTGCGCTGTGGCCGTGGGCCGGGATGGGGCGTGAGGCGCTCACGCTCGTCACTGTCATCGTGTGGTTCGTCCTTTGTCACGTTGCCCGGGAAACCGGCGAGGGGCCGTGCGGGCGGTCGGAGGAGGGGCGTTGTCGTCTCGTGGTGGGCTTGCCGAAGCCGTGCGGGCTCCTGGTGCCAGCTGGCCGAACGCTCAGGACCGGGGGGTGAGGCCGTCGTCCACCGTCACGTTCTCCGGTTCCAGCGTGATGCCGCAGCGGCGTGCCTGTTCGAGGATCAGAGTGGCGAAGTCCTCTTCGGTGTGCCCGGCGCCGATCGCCGCCTGGACGAACTGCGCGGTGGTCGAGGCCACGGGCATCGGAACTTCCAGTTCGCGGGCAGCGGCCAGTGCGAGGTCGAAGTCCTTGCGCAGCAGGATGTTGGTGAAGGTCGGCTTGAAATCAAGGTTGACCAACGCCGGCGACTTGTACTTGGTGAAAACAGAGCCCATCACCGAGTCGTTGAGGAACTCGAGGAACGCGGAGCGCTTGACGCCGCCCTTCTCCGCGAGCAGCGTGATCTCGGCCAGCGACTGGGTGACGACACCCAGAAAGACGTTGTGCGCGATCTTGACCAGGCGGGCCACCTCGTCCTCCCCGACGTAGGTCACACCGCGGCCCAGCAGGTTCAGCAGGGGCTCGACGGCATCGAACACCTCGCGTGGACCGGAGACCGCTACGGTCAGCTTGCCGGCCGTGATCACCTTCGGGTTGCCACTGACCGGCGCGGCCAGGAAGTCGGTGCCGCGCTTGGCGGCCGCTTCCCGTACGAGGGCGGAGACCTGGGTGGACACCGTGGAGCTGTCGATCAGTACGCCCGGTGCGACGTTCTTCGCGGTCAGCACGCCCCCGGGGCCGGTGGTGACCGTCTCCAGGTCCGCGGAGGCGGAGACCATCACGAACACGGCGTCCCGGTCGGCGAGTTCCTCGGGCCGGTCGACGATCGTCGCGCCCTTCTCGGACAGCGGCTCGGCCTTGGCCCGGGTCCGGTTGTAGACGGCGACATCGTGGCCGGCGTCGAGCAGACGGCCTGCCAGCTGGTACCCCATACGGCCGGTACCGATCCAGCCGATGCGGGGGCGGTCGGTGGCGACATACGTCATGGTCTTTCCTCACTCCTGGAAGACGGCGCAGCAGGGCCGGCATGCCGGCAGGCGGTAACCCCCGCCGTGGCGGAGAAGCCGACACGGGCTCGGTGACATGCGCTCGGTTGCTCTGAGAAAGCACCGGCCATGCCCAGCACGCGATGAGAAAGGGAGCACTTGATCTGTGGTGATGACACAACGTGTCCGCAGCGAGCGGGTCGGGCGCCGCTCGCCGTATGCGCTCTGCAATCGATTGCCACATTATGCTTGCGCCGCGCCTGTGGGCCTGTCAAGTGGGATGAAGCGGTGGTCGTTGCACCCCCGAGGCAATCGGTTGTGGTGACGCGGCGGACATCCCTAGACTGCGCCCGTGAGCACGCGCCCCACCCTGTCCGACGTCGCACGACTTGCCGGGGTTCACCAAGCCACGGCGTCCCGTGCCCTCAATCCCCGCACGAGCGGTCGAGTGAGCCCGGTGACGGCCAGGCGGGTCAGGGCCGCCGCGGAGGAGTTGGGGTTCACCCCCAACACCGCCGCCCGCAGCCTGCGGACGAACCGTTCGTTCACGGTCGGGGTCCTCATGCCGGACCTCACCAATCCGCTGTTCCCGCCCATGGCACGGGGCATCGAGGCGGCCCTTGCGCCTCGGGGCTACACCGCACTGCTGGCCAATACGGACAGCGATGAGGACAAGGAGCGCCACCAGTTCGACGTCCTGCTGGGGCGTCAGGTCGACGGGTTCATCGTCGCCACCGCGCGGCGCACACACCCGCTGCTGGACGAGGCGCGCAAGTCCGGAGTGCCCATCGTGCTCCTCAACCGTTGCACCGACCGGAAGCTCTTCCCGTTCGTCGCGGGCGATGACAGCGCCGGTGTGTCGCTCGCGGCCGAGCACCTGCTGGAGCGAGGGCACCGCTACGTCGCCCATGTGTCCGGCCCACAGGACATGTCCACCGGGATCACCCGAGCCCGGGCCTTTCGGCAAGCGATGGAGAGCGCAGGGATCGGCCCGGACCAGGCGCCGGTCATACCGGCCCGGGCGTACACGGTGGCGGCGGGAGAGCAGGCCACGGGCGAACTTCTCGACCGCCACCCGGCCACCACGGCGATCGTCGCCGGCAACGACCTGATCGCGCTCGGAGCGCTGCATGTGCTGCGCGCCAGGGGACTGCGCTGCCCGCAGGACGTCTCCCTGGTCGGGTTCAACGACATGCAGTTCGCGGATGAGTTCCAGCCGCCGCTGACCACCGTTCATGTGCCGCATCACGAACTCGGCGCGGAAGCCGCACACCTGCTGCTGGAGCTGCTGGACCGCTCGGAGCTGTCGCACGACACCGTGTCGGCGGCCAAGACAGTGCTGCTGCCCGTGCATCTGGTCATCCGGGAATCGACCGCGGACGCCGTGGACCGCAAGCCGACGCGCGACTGAGACACATCCCGCAAGACATGTACGAGGTCAGCTGCGGCCTGACCGCCGAAGACGCTCGCCGGCAGGCTGTGTGGGCACGATGCGCAGGCTCTGGCCAGGCGGGCTGTCCGGCCAGGACCCATGCCTGTGTGGCCGTGTCATCAGTGCTGCTCGCTGGAGAACACCTCGGGATGACGCAGAAGCTCGAGGCGGGTGCGCTTGATGTGGCCGATGAGCACGTGTTCGGCCGTTTCGACGTCTCGTCGCTGGATGGCCTCGATGAGCAGCCGATGCTCGGCGTTGATGACCCATGTGCGGTCAGGGCCGGCCAGCCGGGTGAAGGCGCGACGATAGTGCTGTGTCATGTCCCAGTATCGGTTGACCATGCTGTTGAGCTCGGTGACGGTGCATCCGCTGTAGGTGAGTGTGTGCAGCTCGCGGTCCAGGCGCAGAAAGTCCTCGACATCGTCGGAGGCCTCGATCTGTGCCTGGATCTCCTCGAGGCGGTCGATGGCGGCGTCGCTCAGCGCTGCGAGTGATTCGACCAGAGCCAGGGGCTCGACCCGTTCGCGGATCTTGTAGGC
This sequence comes from Streptomyces sp. NPDC002076, assembly GCF_053593835.1. Taxonomy (NCBI): domain Bacteria; kingdom Bacillati; phylum Actinomycetota; class Actinomycetes; order Kitasatosporales; family Streptomycetaceae; genus Streptomyces; species Streptomyces sp. NPDC002076. Next base: position 161,045 of record NZ_JBSFDI010000018.1, on the reverse strand, counting down.
GATCTCGCAGTCGCGCTGCTCCATCGTGGCGACCCAGGCTCCGGTGCTGGAGCGCAGCGTCACCAGGCCAGAGGATTCCAGGATGCGCAGAGCCTCTCGAACGGGCAGGCGGCTCGCGCCGAACTGCTCGGCGATCTCGTCCTGGACGATGCGTTCACCAGGTGACAGCTGGCCGGCGAGGATCTGCTCGCGCAGGTGCTCCGCGATGCGCCTGCTGGCCACGCCCGCCCTGAGCGCTGCCTTAGTGCCCGCCACGTGCCCTCCGGTACTTTTGCATGGTTTGCGCTGGTGAGGGGAGCCTATCGAAGGCCTTACCGTCCGGGTACGAGACCAGTTCGAACTGCATGCCCCACGGTGCGAGGAAGTACACCCACCGCTGGCCTGCGCTGGGTCCCTTGCTCGTGGTCGGTTCGCCGAGCACCCGGACTCCGCGTTCGTGCAGGTATGCCACGGCCGCGTCGAGATCCTCGACGTACAGGGCGACGTGGTGACCGCCGACGTCGCTGTTCTGCGGCTGTTCGCGGCGCCGGTCCGTGGCCTCGTAGTCGAACACTTCGAAGATCGCCGCTCCGCCGCAGCGGAAGAAGTGCAGGCGGCGCATCACCGTGTCGGCCGCCACGTTGAGGTGATCGGCCATCCAGGTTCCGTCGTCCTGGTAAGGGCCGAGTGTGTACATGTACTCGCACCCCAGGACATCGACGAGGAAATGCCGTGCCTCGTCGAGGTCGGGGACCGTAAATCCGAAGTGATCGACCCCGGCCAGGCCGGGCAGTCCGGATGCTGACTCCCTCACGAATTCCTCCCATTGGATCCGATCGCTGTGTGCTTCAGCCTAGTGGGCCCTCGGTTTCAGGCATAGGCCTCGCCAGTTGCTCCACATCTTCAGTTCTCAGCCTTGTCGTTGGATCCAATGTGTGTCAGGGTCCGGCGTGTATCAAGCCACGTCGAGGAGGCTTCATGGCCACGCACCACCGGCTGCGCGCGGCGTCGAACTGGGTGGAACTGCGGGCCACCGACAGGGACTGGGACAACGTCGACGGCGATGACCTGCGCCGGATGCTCAGTCACCTGTTGTGGATCCGCTCCTTCGAGGAGTACGTACTGGAGCTCGCCGGCCAGGGGCTGATCCACGGCCCTGCGCATTCGAGCATCGGGCAGGAGGGAGGAGCCGTCGGCTCGGTGCTGCCTCTGCGCAGCAGTGACGTCATCAACGGCACCCACCGCGGCCACCACCAGTTCCTGGCCAAGGCGTTCGCGTATGTCGCCGATGCACCGTCCGGATCACTGGCGAAAATCACGCCGGGCGTGCGGACAGTTCTGGAGCGCACGCTGGCCGAGATCTGCGGTCTCGAACGGGGGTTCTGCCGGGGCCGCGGCGGATCCATGCACCTGCAGTGGCGCGAGGCCGGCGCGATGGGCACGAACGCCATCGTCGGCGGCGGTGTCCCGCAGGCCGCGGGCTTCGCCTGGGCCCACCAACGGGCCGGTACCGATGCCGTGTCGGTGACCTACTTCGGTGACGGCGCCGTGAACATCGGCTCGGTTCTGGAGACGTTCAACCTCGCGGCAGCATGGAAGCTGCCCGTCTGCTTCTTCATCGAGAACAACCAGTACGCGGTATCCACCCATGTGAGCGAGGCGACCGCCGAGCCGCGGCTGTCCGCCCGTGGCCTGGGCTTCAACATCCCCAGCTGGCGTGTGGACGGCATGGACCCCGTGGCTGTCCAACTGGCGATGCAAGAAGCCCTCGACGTCATGCGTTCCGGAGGCGGCCCGACGATCGTCGAGGCCGAGGTCTACCGGTTCTTCCACCAGAACGGCCCCTACCCCGGCAGTGCCTTCGGGTACCGGGACAGGGCCGAGGAGAAGAGCTGGCGCGAGCGCGACCCGCTCGAGATGCTCAAGCGGCAGCTGCTGCGCCGTGCGCTGGCAACCCGGGAAGAGATCGACCAGGCGGCCGTCGACATAGCCACCACCATGTCCGACATCGGCGACGAGCTGCTGGAACCGGTACCCGACGGCAAGCCCGGCCAGCGGCGGATCAAGGCTTCGGAGTGGCCCGAGTCGACCTTCGTCGACGTCGGCGTTCGCGGTGACCTCAGCGAGTTCGACGAGGGCGTGCGGTTCGAGGAAGCAGAGAGCTTCACCGGCGCCACAGACACCGTCAAGTTCATCGACGTGGTCAGCAAGGTCATGCAGCGGCGCATGGCGCAGGACGACTCCATCGTCGTCATGGGCGAGGACGTCCACAAGCTGAAGGGCGGCACGAACGGTGCCACCAAGAACCTCGCCGAGAACTTCCCCGGGCGGATTCTGGGTACGCCCATCAGCGAGAACGCATTCGTCGGCCTCAGCGGCGGCATCGCCCTCGACGGACGCTACCAGCCGGTCGCGGAACTGATGTACGCCGATTTCATGTGGGTGGCAGCCGACCAATTGTTCAACCAGGTCGCCAAGGCCCGGCACATGTTCGGCGGCGACAGCGACATGCCCTTCGTGCTGCGCAGCAAGATCGCCGCCGGCACGGGCTACGGCTCGCAGCACACCATGGACCCCGCCGGAGTGCTGGCCACCGCCCCAGGCCTGCGCATCGCGGCGCCGAGCACCCCCTTCGACTACGTGGGGATGATGAACGCAGCCCTGCGCTGCAAGGACCCCGTCGTCGTCCTGGAGCACGTCGACCTGTACAACTCGTCGGGCATCGGACCGGTCGACGACTTCGACTACTGCATCCCGGTCGGCAAGGCCGCGTTCAGGCGGCGCGGCCAGGACCTGACCGTCATTTCCTACCTGTCGATGGTGGACCGCTGCCTCGAGGCTCTGGACGCGGTCGAGACGGTCGACGCCGATGTCATCGACCTGCGGTGGCTCGACCGGGCCGGCGTCGACTGGGAGGCGATCGAGGAGAGCGTGAAGAAGACCAACAACGTTCTCATCGTCGAGCAGGGCGCCGTCGGCACGTCCTACGGTGGTTGGCTCGCCGACGAGATCCAGCGCCGCCTCTTCGACTGGCTGGACCAGCCGGTGCAGCGCGTGACAGGGGCTGAGTCGTCGCCGAGCATCAGCAAGGTCCTCGAACGCGCCGCCATCGCCGGCACCGAGGAGATCATCGCCCGGCTCCGTCAGATCCGCGACGCCGGCTGAGCTCGCCGCATTCCCGCAGCCGAGAGGACACAAGGAGAGGTCATGGCCAAGCTGCTGCACATGCCCGAGGTGGCGGCAGGATCGACCGAGGCGTTGCTGTCGCAGTGGCTCGTCAAGGAGCACGGCAGCTTCGGTGCCGGGGATCCCATCGCCGTCATCGAAACCGACAAGGCGATGGTCGAGCTGGAGGCGGAGCATGACGCGACGCTGGCCGGCATTCTCGCCGAGGCCGGCAGCACCGTGGAGGTCGGCTCACCCATCGCGGTACTAGTGGATCCAGGCGAGGACTTCACCGACCTGAACGCCGTGCTCGGCCGCCTGGGAATCGCCCGAGGTCCCTCCACGGACACCACCGCGCGGGCCGGCAGTACCCCCGCCCCGCTGCCGGAAGGACCGGACGCCGCACCGACTGCGACCGAGGAACATGAACGGATCTTCGCCAGCCCCCTTGCGAGGCGATTGCTGAAACAGGCCGGACTGTCGCTGGCCGACGTCCACGGCACCGGACCGCACGGGCGGATCGTCCGCAAGGACGTCGAACGGGCGATCGCGGCCCGAGTGGACGGTGGCGCGGCTGCGGCCAACGGCTCCGCCGCCCAGACCTCAGCGGCGGAACCGACCCATGTCAGCCGGACCCCGCCCGAGGCAGCCAGGCCACAGGCGCCGGCTTCGGAGGCCGGGAGGCAGGCCGCGGCGGCCCCGCCCGGCCTGGCTGAGATCATCCCGCACACGCGCCTGCGGCGTGCCGTTGCCGCCCGCCTGACCCGGAGCAAGCAGCAGGCCCCGCACTTCTATCTCAAAGGCAGTGCCCGCATCGACACGCTGTTGGCTCTGCGCAGTGAGGTCAACCAGGTCTCCGCCATCCGCGTCTCGGTCAACGACTTCGTCATCAAGGCGGCGGCGTACGCGCACCAGCAGGTACCGCAGATGAATGTCGTATGGCAGGACGAGACAATGCTCCGCTACGCCTCCGTCGACATCGGCGTTGCCATCGCCTCCCCCCGGGGCCTCGTCACCCCCGTCGTCAGGTCCGTGGACGCGCGACCTCTGGGCAGCGTGGCCCGCGAGGTCAAGGACTACGTCGAGCAGGCCGGCGCCGGACGGCTCGCCCAGAGCGACCTTGAGGGCGGAACCTTGACCATCACCAACCTCGGCATGTTCGGGGTGGAGGAATTCGCCGCCATCATCAACCCGCCCCAGGCGGCCATCCTCGCCGTCGGTGCAGGCCGCCGAGAGCCGGCGGTCAGCGACGACGGAACACTTACCACGGCGACCGTCATGCGCGTGGTGCTCTCCGTCGACCACCGGGCCGTCGACGGCGCCGACGCGGCGCGCTGGATGAGCGAGTTCACCAAAGCGGTCGAGCAGCCGATGCTCCTGCTCCTTTAGCCTCGCGCTTCCGCGTGCACAGCAGACTTGGAGGCCTTGATGACCTAGCTGTTCTTCGGCCGGAAGCCGGCTGTTGCCTGCCGATGGAAGTCCGGTCCGGGCAACTGCCCGGAGCCCCGGTGACAGATTGGCGGCGTCGGGGGGAAACGCCCGGCGTCGAGCCATCATCGAAAACCCTGCAGGGGGAGCGAAGCGGTCTGCCCTGCCTCCGCGGCGGGTGGACGGTGCACGGCTTGTGGGTCGCGTGCCACGGATGACCGCACGGCGGCTCCGCGGCAGGACCAGAAAGTCCGGGTCCGGGGAGCGGGCGTCGATCGAGATCGTCGCCCCTCGCCCGGCTGCACAGCCGGCACTCCAAGGAGATGCCCCCACCCGTTGCAATCGTTCGCATTGCGGATGGTCCGATGCGACGGCAAGACCATCCGACCCCTTGACACCATGTGGCGCACTCCACAATATGTGGGCAGCGTGCAATCGATTGCCAATCGTCTGGTCACAACTGCGGCCGCTGTGACGACCAGGCGACCCTTGTCCAGCCACTTGCCCTTCTCTCGATCGGTCGCAGCGCCTGGATCGGGCGGTGCCGCATCCGATTGCAAGGACCGGCCGGTGGGTGTGCCGTTCAAGTCGAAGCGGTGACGCTGCGCAACCCGGCCGAAGGGACGGCGCCGCGCAGCCCACATCCTCGCCACTGCTCCACCAGGTCCGCCCAACTCGGCGGCGGACCGGCCGACTCGGCCACCGGCCTGGTCGGTGCGACGACCTCACCACACGCCACTCACGAGGACCACCCATGAAACGCAACGCACGTCGCCGGAATGCCTTGACCGCGGTTGCCGCTGCCTGCGCGCTGGCCGCGACCGGCTGCGCCACCTCTGGCTCCGATGACGCCGGATCAGCCCACGGCCCGCTCGTCATCGGTGCCTCGGTGTCGCTCACCGGGGACTTCGCCGATTCCGGTCAGGCTGTCCAGCGCGGTTACCAGCTGTGGGCCGACTCCGTCAACGCCAAGGGCGGCCTGCTCGGCCGCAAGGTGCAGATCAAGATCGTCGACGACCTGTCCAGCCCCACCCAGGTCATCACCAACTACCAGAATCTCATCAACCAGGACCATGTCGACCTGGTGTTCGGCCCGTTCTCCAGCCTGCTGACCATACCGGCGGCACAGGTCGCCAAGCGGTACGGATACGCCTTCCTCGAGCCGGCCGGCGGTGGTCCGAAGGTCTTCGAACAGCACCTGAACAACCTCTTCTTCGTCCAGCCGGCGCCCTCCACTCGCTCCGGTGATGTGTTCGCCAACTGGATACTGTCGCTCCCGGCCGACAAGCGGCCGAAGACCGCCGCCTACGCGGAGCTGGACGACCCGTTCGCCGCCCCGGTCGCCGAAAGCGTCCGGGCCAGGTTCGAGGCCGCGGGCATCAAGACCGTGTACAAGCAGGTGTATCCGGCCGAGACCCAGGACCTCTCTCCGGTGATGTCCGGTGTTGCCGCAGCTCACCCGGACGTCCTGGTCGGTGGCACCCAGACCCAGGACGCCTACCAGCAGGTCAAGGCACTGGTACAGCTGCACTTCAACCCGAAGTTCATGTTCCAGTCGAACGGCGCGAACTCCCCGCAACAGTTCCCCGACAAGGTGGGTGCCGGCAACACCACGGGCGTCATGTCCTCCGGTGACTGGTATCCGGGGTCCACCGCACCGGGTAGCGCCGGATTCACCGCCGAGTACCTGAAGAAGTACGGCGGCACCCCGCAGAAGATCGACAACACGTCCGCCGAGGCCTACGCCTGCGGGCAGTTGCTGGAAGAGGTCGCCAAGAAGACCGGCAAGCTCGACAACGCCACGATCACCCAGTCCCTGCACTCGGGGAGCTGGCCCACTCTGCTCGGGAACATGGCTTGGAGGGCCGATGGCTCTCCGACCGGCGAGTTCTCCCTCGTCCAGTGGCAGGGCGGCAAGCTCGTGCCCGTCTACCCCGCGGGTGTCGCCCGGGTCGCCCCGGTCCACCCCAAGCCGAACTGGGGCGGGTGACACACGCCATGCACAGCCTCATCCAGGCGCTCATCCTCGGCCTCCTCACCGCCGGCGTCTATGCGCTCATGGCCTCCGGGCAGACCCTGATCTTCGGCATCATGAAGGTAGTCAACCTGGCGCAGGGAGCGATGGTCATCCTGGGCGCCTACCTGGCCTATCAACTGTTCACCTCCTTCGGCCTCGACCCGTTCCTGGCCATCCCGATCACCACGGTCGTTATGTTCGCGCTCGGGGTGGCGGTCGAGGTGTGCTTCCTGCGGCCGCTGAAGAGGGAGGACCGCTCCGAACTCAGCCTGCTCGTCACCTTCGCCGTCGCCCTGCTCGTCGAGGGCGTCATGAGCGTGGTGTGGAAGACCAACTACCGAAGCGTCAGCACCTCCTACAGCAACGCCAGCTGGTCCGTATTCGGCTACCAGATCACCCTGGTGCGGCTGTGGGGCTTCTTGCTCTCGCTCGTCGCCCTCGGCCTTCTGTATCTGCTGCTGAACCGGACGCGTTTCGGCCGGGCCGTGCGCGCCACCGTGCAGAACCCGGACGCCGCCCGCCTGCTCGGCGTCGAGGCCCAGCGCGTGTCCGCCCTCGGCTTCGGGCTCGGGTCGGCAACCGCGGCAGCAGCCGGCTCCGTCTACGGGCTGCTGTATCCGTTCAACTCCGGCAGTCACTACGACCTGATCTCGTTGCTGCTGTCCATCGTCCTGCTCGGTGGTCTGGGCAGCGTGGTCGGGGCCGTGATCGGTGCGGTGATCGTGTCGGTCTCCTCCGCCGTGGTCGCCTCGACACTCTCACCGTCCTGGTCCGGGATGACGTACTTCGTCATCATCCTCCTCATCCTTCTCCTGAGGCCGCGAGGCCTGTTCGGCACCGCGACCCGGGGGGCCATATGAAAGCGTTCCGTGGCGCAGCAATCGCCATCGTCTTCTTCGGGCTGCTGGCGGCCCTGCCGTCGTTCAATCTGGCGCACTGGGCGATCAACATGCTGATCTTCACCCTGATGTTCGCGGTGATGTCCAGTGCCTGGAACATCGTCGGCGGGTTCGCCGGCTATCCCTCCCTCGGCCACGCCGCCTTCTTCGGTATCGGCGCCTACGCGGAAGGGCTGTGGTTCGCCCACCACTCCGTCACCAGCGGCTACGAGCCGTTCTGGGCGCTACCGGCGATCGGCCTGCTCGGTGCCGTCCTGGGCCTGCCCATCGCCGCAGTGGCGATGCGCACTCGGGCCGATGTCTTCGCCATCGTCACCATCACGCTTCTGTTCGTCACCCAGACCCTTGCGTTCAACCTGCACGGCATCACTGGAGGCGCCCAGGGGCTGGCCCTGCCACAGCCGCCCTTCTCGGGAGCCGGATTCGACCGGCCCTTCTACTACGTCCTGCTGGTGCTGCTCGCGATGGTGATGGCAGTCACGTACGCGATCATGCGCACCAAGGTCGGACTGAGCCTGGTCGTGATACGCGCGGACGAGGACAAGGCTCGCGGCATCGGCGTTCGCACCACCGGAGTCAAACTACTGGCCTTCGCCCTCAGCGTCGGCTTCACGGCCATGGTGGGCGCGGTGTGGGGCTACTACGAGGGCTTCATCTACCCGCAGTTCGCCATCGACCCGCTGATCACGATCGCGATCGTCCTGATGACCTTCCTCGGAGGTCGTGCCACCTTGTGGGGCCCGGTCATCGGCGCCTTCATCCTGGAATCCGCCCAGCAGTACCTCGCCTACCAGCTCGGCGGCAGCCAGGTCTACCTCATCGCCTACGCCCTGGTGTTCCTGCTGATCATGCTGCTACTGCCGCGGGGCATCCTGCCCACCGTCCAGGACCGGATCCGGCGGCGGAGCCGGGCCAGAGTCGTCGCCGGCCTGTCCGCCCCGCGAACGGCCCCCGGCGCCCCCGTGCCGACGACAGAAGGAGGGCACTTGTGACCGCACTGCTCGAGGTGACCGACGCCACCAAGTCCTTCGGCGGAACGCGGGCGGTCGACTCCTGCTCGTTCGCCGTCCAGCGCGACACCGTCACCGCCCTCATCGGCCCCAACGGGTCGGGCAAGACCACCCTGTTCAATCTGATCACCGGATACCTGCGGCCCGACAGCGGCCAGGTACGGTTCAACGGGCGTGAGGTCACAGGCCTGGACGCCGGTACTCTCTACCGGCGCGGCCTGTCCCGCACCTTCCAGCAGGCCCGGGTCTTCCCGCAGCTGAGCGTCGAGGAGAACCTGGTGGTCGCCGGCGGCTACAGCTGGCGGCAGCTGCTGACCCGGCGGGTGAGCCGAGCCGACCGGCAGCGGGCGGGCCGACTGCTGGAGGAGTTCCGGCTGGCACCCGTCGCCGACCTGCTGGCCTCGGAGCTCTCCTACGGCCAGCGCAAGTTGCTGGAGTTCGCCGCAGTGCTGATGAGCGACCCGGAGCTGGTGCTCCTGGACGAGCCCACCGCGGGCGTCAACCCGGTCATGATCGAGACTATGGAACGCCACATCCGGCAACGGCACGCGGCTGGAGTCACGTTCCTCATCGTCGAGCACGACATGACCTTCGTCATGCGACTGTGTGACCCGGTCATCGTGCTCGACCAGGGAAAGCGGATCTTCACCGGCACACCGGACGAGGTCCAAACCAATTCTCTCGTCCTCGACGCCTACCTGGGGAGCTGACCATGGCCCCGATCCTCACCCTGGACGCCGTTGTGGCCGGATACGGTGCCGGCGACATTCTGAAGGGCGTGCACCTGACCGTCGAACCCGGCACGGTCACGTGCCTGATCGGCCCCAATGGTGCAGGGAAGTCAACCGTTTTGAAGACCATCAGCGGGCTGCTGCGGCCGAAAGGGGGCACCGTCGCCTTCCGCGGCAAACCCCTGGGCAGGCTCTCGCCCAGGGAACGGCTGGGGCTCGGAATCGTCCACGTTCCCCAAGACCGCAGCTTGTTCCCGGCGATGAGCGTGTGGGACAACCTCCTCATGGGCGGCTACACCCTCAAGGACCACAAGGTGGTGCAGACCCGCATCGAACGCGCCGTCGAGGCCTTTCCCATCTGCGCCAAACGGGCGCGGGAGCACGCCGGTTCCCTCTCCGGCGGCGAGCAGAAGCAGGTCGAACTCGCTCGGACTCTGATCCTCGACCCCGCACTCATCCTTCTCGACGAGCCGTCCATCGGCCTGGACCCCAAATCCCGGCAGCAGGTCTTCACCAGCATCCGGCAACTCGCCACCGACGGCCGCACCGTGCTCCTTGTCGAGCAGAACGCACGCTCCGGTCTGGCCGCCTCCGACGTCGGGGCCGTCCTCGAAGCAGGCCGGGTCCGCCTCGTCGCCAGTGGTGCCGAACTGCTGGACGATCCTGAGGTGGCACGCCTCTACCTGGGAGCCGCGCCGCGATAGGTGGCACGCCAACGGTTCCTTACCCGCAAGCCCTGCCCACGGACACCGACCGCGGGCAGGGCAGCGGCCGTGCCCGGGCAGCCACCCGTCCGGTGGCGGCCCGGCAGCTGCGCTCCCCTTGCTCTATTTGGCTTCCTCGCTCTTTTGGCGTTGCTGTCCTCGCCTGCCTTCACCAGTCCCCGACGTCCCCTCGCCGGGAAGCGCTTGGTGCTGGCAGGCGCGAGCAGCCCACCTGTTTCCTGTCGCTTTCCCCGTTTGCCAGGGCCCTGTTGTGCAGGAGTGCACAACAGCCGCCAGCCGGTTGTCCGCCAGTATGCGGCGGGCGTCAAATGGCCAGGGGTCGGAAACGCAGCCGCCGCTCGGGAGCGGCTTCCGCTGAGTCCCGGAACCTGTGATCGGGTCAGAGACTGCCTGGGCGGACCAGGCCGGTCCTCTTCACCCCGGTCAGGATGGGGGTGACCTCAAGGGTGGTGATGTGTTCGAGGGCGCCGATGGTCTCGCTCAGGAAGTGGTAGAGCGCGTCGAGGTCGGTTGCCGCGACGGCCACAAGGAGGTTGGCCGAGCCGGTGGTGGCGGAAGCGAAGCGTACCTGGGGGTGGCGGCTGAGCTGTTGTCCGGTCTCCTCCAGTCCGCCAGGTGCGACGGTGATCCACAGGAGTGCCTCGGTCCGGACGCCCAGCCGGGCGAGATCGACTTCGGTCGCGAGTCTGAGTACCTGGCCGCCCACCAGTGCCTCTACCCGGCGGCGAGCGGTCAGGGCGGTGGTGTTGGCGCGGCGCGCGAGGTCGGTGTAGGGGGCTCGGCCGTCCTCGATCAGTGCGGTGATCAGCTGGTGGTCGAGGGGCTGGAGGACGGGGCGGGTAGGTGCCGCGGACAGGTCGGGCCGCAGGCTGGTCAGTTCGGTCTGTGTCAGCAGGCCGCCGCTCCAGTCGAAGGCGGCGGGGAAGACCCGCAGGAGGACGTGCGAGGTCCACGACTGGACCGCGGGGGTGGCGGGCAGGTCGCGCAGCAGCAGGTTGTTGCGGGCGTCCGGTCCGTCCAGGAAGAGGATGGTGCAGATCTCGTCGCCGCCGCCGAGGACGTCGACCCAGATGGTGTCGGGGCGGCGGGCGAGGGTGGCGGCGATGGCGCTGATCCGGTTGGGCCGGCAGCGGATGCGCAGGGCAAGCGGAATCAGCTCGGGGAAATGCACGGGGTTGCGTACGGCCGTGGCCCGCAGCGTCCCGTCGCCGAACAGCGGTGCCGCCCGGCGTACGACAGTGCGCTCCGAGATGCCCAGGACACGGCCGACCGTGCGCCAGGAGGCACGCGGGGCGGCCAGCATCGCGGCGGCGATCCGACTGTCCGTTTCATTCAACAGATGGCGCACTCTCTCCATATATCGAGATCCTATGTCCTTTTTCTTCGATCTAGATGGTCATTTCTGGCTCAGATTCTCACATCGGCCTAGAAACGTCTCAGAGCAACCGAGACGAGAGAGCAGGTGAGCACGATGACCGGTATCGAGCACACGGTGGTGGACACCGACCGGGGCAAGGTCAGGGGAATCGCGGAGGGCGAGGCGGTCTCCTTCCGGGGAATCCCGTACGCGGCGTCACCGGTCGGCGAGCTGCGGTTCGCGCCGCCGCAGCCGCACCCGGGCTGGACGGACGTGCGGGACGCGGCCAAGGCCGGCCCCTCCGTTCCGCAGGCGGCCTCCCGGCTGGAGAAGGTGCAGGGGCAGCGCGTGCCGGACTGGAACGAGGACGGCAGCCTGACCGTCAACGTCTTCACTCCACGCCGGGCGCTGGCGGACGGTGCGGCCCGACCCGTCCTGCTCTGGTGGCACGGCGGCGGCTTCACCAGCGGCTCCGGCGGCTGGGACTGGTACGACGGCGGCCGCCTCGCCGCGCTGGGCGACATCGTGGTCGTTACCGCCAACTACCGGGTGGGACCGCTGGGTTACCTCTACCTGCCGCAGATCGGCGCAGCCAACCTCGGCCCCCAGGACCAGGCCGCCGTGCTGCGCTGGCTGCAGAACAACATCGCCTCCTTCGGCGGCGACCCGCGCGCGGTCACCGTCGGCGGGCAGTCCGCCGGAGCGTACTCGGCCCTGTCGCTTGCGCTCGACCCCGAGACGAGCGGGTCCATCACCCGGGTGCTGCTGCAGAGCGGCCCCTTCGGCCTGAACCCACAGGATCCGCACCAGGCCGCCGAGAACGCCGACGCCTACCTGCGCCTGCTGGACATCCCAGTCGGCACTGATGCCGCGAAGGCCCTGCGTGCCCTGCCGGCCGAGCAGCTGCTGGACGCCTACGGCCGCCTCTCCGTCCAGCTCGCGGCTCCGGGTAACGCGGCTCCGCCGATGTACCCGGTCCTCGGTGCCCCCGGCATGCCCCGCACCCGGCAACAGGCGCTCACTGACGGCGCTTTGGAGGGCAAGACCCTGCTGATCGGCACCACCCGCGACGAGGCGACGGCCTTCTTCGCCTTCGACCCCCGCATCCAGAACCTCACCACCGACACCGCCCTGGACGTGCTCACCGCCCAGGTCGGCCGACAGGCCGCCCTGGACGTCTACCAGCAGCACGCCGCCCGCCTCCCGCAGGCGGCACCGGCGCAGATCTTCACCTCGGTGCAGACCGACGGCCTCTTCCGCGACGGCTCGCTGGAGATCGCCGACCATCACGCGGCCGGCGGCAACACCACCTACGTCTACCAGTTCGACTACGCCCCCGCCGAGGACCCGTACGCCCTGGGGGCCACCCACTGCGCCGAACTGCCCTTCCTCTTCGACACCTTCGACGCCTACCCCGGCAGCCCCGTCCTCGCCGGCGCCGGTGACGCCGAGCGCACCCTGAGCCTCGAATTCGCAACCGCCGTCGCCGAATTCGTCACCACTGGAACGACCAGCAACTGGCTGCCCTACGCGCCCGCGACCGCAGCCCGCATCCGCCACTTCGGCTGAGAGAGGAGACCGTCATGATGCACATCTTCCGCACGCCGACCATGCCTCACTGGGCCGAGTTCCTCACCTTGCTGGTCACCATCTACTTCTCGGGCCGGCTGTACTCGCTTACCATCGCCGACCGGTTCGCGAACTGGAACCAGTGGGTGCGCCCGCTCCCCTTCACCCTGGCCTCCATCGCGCTCCTCGTCTTCTTCGTGATGCCGGGCGCCGGCAGGCTCTGGAAGACCCTGTACGCGAAGGCCCTGCACACGGCCGCCGCCCACTGAACCCCGCCGATGGCCGGCGTCCCGCACCCGTGGGACGCCGGCCATCGCGTCTTCACGGCGGTGAGAACCCAGGCGTCTATGTGTGACGGGCGTCACATGTCGGGATTCGAACTTTCCTGCCCGCCCCGCATCCAGTCTGCGTCGGCCACGTTCGTTTCGGCTCACCAAGGAAGGCACAAGGGGTTATCTGCGCGGATTCATCCCCTGGATCGTCGCCGGCTTCGTGTCGGGCTTCGTCGACTGGCGACGCACCCCAACGGCGGTTGCGGAGTGTGGCCTGCCACAGGAGCAGCGATGCCGATCTTGAGCTGCCTCTGGGTGGCTCGGCGTCGACTTGCTCAGCGCAGGAAGCCGGCTCCGTCGCCCTGACGGTAGGCCCTGGAGCAGCGGGAAGCGTTGGTGAGCCGCCTGGAGACTCGCAGGTCAGCGTCTTGCTGGCGCAGGCCGAGCGCGGCTACGTGATCACTCACCCGGTGCTCAGAGCCACACGCGTAGATGGCTCACAGCGTCGTCCCCTGCCGTAAGAACTCACAGTTACGAACTGGCTTCCGTTAGCACGAGCGCTCGATGGACTGCTCGGACCAGATCGTTTTGCGGTTCCGGCCATGGCGGCAGCCCCAGCGTCCGGCGAGTTGGGCGACGAGGAACAGGCCCCGGCCTCCCTCGTCCGTGGTCTGGGCGCGGCGCATGCGAGGCTGGGTGCTGCTGGAGTCGGTGACCTCGCAGACCAGAACGTTGTGGCGGATCAGCCGCAGCTCCGCCGGTGCACGGCCGTAGCGAATCGCGTTGGTGACCAGTTCGCTCACGATGACTTCGGTGGTGAAGAGCAGGTCGTCCAGCCCCCACGTGGTGAGTTGGCGGGCCGTCCATTCCCGCGCCTTGGACACGGCGGCAGGATCGGCCGGGATCTCCCAGTGAGCGATGTCCTCCACAGGCACGGCGCGCGTGCGTGCCAGCAGCAGGGTCGCGTCGTCACGCCGCACCCGATCTGTCAGGCCGGCAAGGACGGCCGTACCGGTCTCAGTCAGAGCGCGGTCCGGACGGCAGGATGCGGCGAGGGTGTCCGTCAGGTGCCGCAGGCCTTGGTCGATGTCGTGGTCGCCGCCTTCGACCAGACCGTCGGTGTAGAGAGCGAGGACGCTGCCCGGGTCGAGGTCGATCGTGGTGGTCTCGTACGGCATACCGCTGAGGGTCAGGGGCGGTCCCGGGGAGACGTCGACGGTTTCCGTTGTTCCGTCGGGCCGGGCGAGGACAGGTGGCGGGTGCCCGGCGCTGGCCATGGCGCAACGCTGGGTGACCGGGTCGTAGACCGCGTACAGGCAGGTGGCGCCGACGATGTCGCCGTCGCCGGGAGTGGTCTCGGCCGCAAGGCGCTGGACCAGGTCAGCGATCCGGGTGAGCAACTCGTCCGGCTCCAGTTCGAGGTCCGCGAGCGTCTGGATGACGGCACGCAGGCGGCCCATGGTGGCGCTCGCGGGCATGCCGTGACCGATCACGTCTCCGGCGACAAGGGCCACCCGGAGAGAGGGCAGGGCAATGGCGTCGTACCAGTCGCCGCTGATCTCCGCCCCATCGCATGCGGGCAGGTAGACGCCGGCGGTCTCGGCTGCCGGAGTGTCGGTCGTGGCAGGAGGAAGGAGGCGCTGCTGCAGCGCCACGGCCGCCCGGTGCTCGCGTGTGTAACGGCGGGCATTGTCGATGGCGAGCGCCCCCCGCGAGGCGATCTGCCTCATGAGACCCACCTCGTCCTCTGTGAATGCGCCGGATCGGCCGCAGCGCCATACCGATATGGCGCCGAGAGTGAGACCGCGGGCGTGCAACGGTGCCACCATCACGGCATGGGCGTCCATCGGGACGAGATACTCGACCAGCTGCGGGTCGGCGACCACGGCAATGAAGTCGTCAAGGTCGAGGGCAACTGTCTTGCCCTCTCGGAAGCTGTGCAGGAAGGGGTGATCGGGGAGGGACGGGATGGGGTCGCCCCGGTTGATGCCCGCCGGCCATGCTGCGGCGACCGGCGCCAGGGCCGCGTTGCGCATGTCTCCAACACTCAGGTGCTTCGCGGGTTCCTCTCCGTCGAACACCGAGTGCGCAAGGTCGACCGCGGCGAGATCCCCCAGGCCCGGTACGAGGACGTCCGCGAGGTCCTGCGTGGTGCGCATGACGTCCAGCGAGCCTCCCACCTGCTCGGCCACCTTGCGGGCGAGATCCAGATGACGGCGAGCATGCAGCCCGTCGGTGCTGTCGATGTACAGGGCCGCGACCCCAGTGGGGCGTCCTCGGGCATCCTCCAGACGGAAGGCGGACAGGGACAGCGCGTGACGCCGCGCTGGATCGTGCCGCCAGGTCACGTGCTGTTCCCTGCGTACCACCGGTGCCCCGGTCTCGAGCACCTGGAGGAGCACTGCCTCGAGCTCCTCGGCGTCCTCGGCGCACAGAACGTCGTACAGCCGAGTGCCGGGCTGTACGTGACCGCCGTCGGGAGTGTCCGGTATCGCGTTCGTCTGCAACGTGGTCAGTTCCGTGTCATGCAGAGCGATCGTGATCCGGTGCTGCAAGGACAGCGCGCGCAGTAGCGCCGCGCCGTGCTCGTGGGCGGCCACGTCGTCTGCAGGGGCTGCCAGGACGAGGAACTCCGTAGCGGCTTCCACTGCCGAGATCCGGAAGGTGCCGTCGACGGTGTCGCCGGACCGGCGCCGCAGCCGTACCTGGCCGGAGGTCGGCCACTCCGCGACGCTGCGCAGCTCGCCCGGGAGGCCGGCCACCAGCTCCTGCACCGCGCGGCCGCAGACCTCTTCGGCGGCGAACCCGGTCAGGTCCCTGGCCGTTCCGGTCCACCGCAGCACCGCGCCCCGATCATCGAGCACGGCGGCTGCCACGCCGTCGAACACGTGCGGTGTGCCGACGGGGCCCGTAGGGAAAAGGCGTGCTGTCCTTCGCTGGTTGCCTTCTGAGGCATCGAAAGCTTCGTGGCTCATCTCTCATTCGCACTTTCATTGTCGGGGCTGCGGTGACCGGGGAGGCGCCATGCGCGTGTAGCTCTGCTCAGTGGCTCAGTGATCACGGCTTGGTGGTCTCGGAAGGCCGAGCCCCGCTCCTCACCGGGCAACGGCCTTGGGGAGCAGATCCTGTTCGGCCCAGACGACCTTGCCGTCCGTCGCGGAGCGGGAGCCCCACCTGCGGGACAGCTGCGCGACCAGATAGAGGCCGCGGCCGTTCTCGTCGAGGGTGCGGGGATGACGGGGACGTGGGTGGCCGGTGTTGGTATCGAAGACTTCGCAGGTCAGGACCTGGTGCTGGATGAGCCGCAGGCGGCTCGGGCCGTCGCCGTGGTGGATGGCGTTGGTGACCAGTTCACTGACGATCTGCTCCGCCGGCATCACGAGATGCTCCAGTCCCCATTCCCTGAGCTGACGGGTGGCCAGGTGCCGGGCAGTGCATACGGCGGCCGGTTCGTTCGGCAGTTCCCAGGAGGCGATCTGGGCCGGTTCGAGTGCACGAGTGCGCGCCACGAGCAAGGTGACATCGTCGGGCTGTGCCTGCGTCGGCAAGGTCTCGATCACCTGTGAGCAGAGCTCTTCGAGCGATGAACCGGGGTGTGCCAGGGCAGCGCCCAGGCGGTTCATGCCGACGTCGAGGTCGTGGTCGCGGGACTCGACCAGGCCGTCGGAGTAGAGCGCGAGCAGACTTCCCTCGGGCAGTTGGACTTCCACGGCTTCGAAGGGCACGAGACCGAGGCCGAGGCCGAGTGGGGCTCCGGCGGGCAGGTCGGGCATGGTGACCCGGCCCGTCGGGTCGACGATCAGGGGCGGTGGGTGTCCTGCCCGGGCCATGGTGCACCGCCGGGTTACGGGGTCGTAGACGGCGTACAGACAGGTGGCGCCCACCACCTCGGGGACCTCGTCAAAGACGTCATCGTCTTCGTCGTTCAGCCGCCGGACCGTGTCGTCGAGGTGCGCCAGCAGTTCGTCGGGGGGCAGGTCCAGGTCCGCGAGCGTGCGCACGGCGGTGCGGAGCCTGCCCATGGTCGCCGCGGCTTTGATGCCGTGTCCGACCACGTCACCGACGACGAGGGCGACCCGCGCGCCGGACAGCTCGATCACGTCGAACCAGTCTCCTCCCACGCCATGATCCATGTCGGCCGGGACGTAGCGCGAGGCGACCTCGACGGCGACCCCGCCTCGCACCCGGTGGGGGAGGAGGTCGCGTTGCAGCGTGAGGGCGGCGGAGCGCTCGCGCGCGTACTGCAGCGCGTTGTCCAGACTGAGCGCGGCCCGGGTGACGAGTTCCTCGGCCAGGAGAAGGTCGTCCTCCTGGAAGGGCGCCTGTTCCCCGGAGCGGCCGAACAGCGCCAGTCCCAGCACGCAGCGTCGCGCGCGGATGGGTACGACCATCAAGGAATGGACGCCGCTGTCACGCACCTTCTGCGCCCGCGCCGGGTCGTGGTGGACCCACGGGCCGAGATGGGCCTCCATGTCCAGTACCGGTACCAGGTGGGACCTTCCCGTGCGCAGCACGTCGGCGAAGGGCGAGGCCGGGTGGACGTGGATCAACTCCTCGCGCACCCAGGGAAGTTCCAGGACACCCAGCTCGACAGAGGCCAGACCGGCACGGCGCAGCGCAGGAAGGCGGCCGTTCCCCGTGCCGATCCGTGCCGAGGGCTCCAGGGCGAACGGAACCGACTCCACCAGGTCGACGAGGGCGTGGTCGGCCAGCAGGGGCACGGTGAGGTCGGCCAGTTCCTGCCCGGTCTGCATGACGTCGAGGGTGCTGCCGATGCGCGTGCTGGCTTCGCTCAGGATGGCAAGGCGCTCGCGTGCCCGTCGGTTGCCGGTGACGTCCACGCTGATGGAGCACACCCCCAGTGGCTCGCCGTCTGCGCCCTGGAGGCAGAAGTACGAGGCCGAGAACACGTGCTCCCGGCGCTGAGCGGTCGGCGGCCACGCCCGGTACTCGTGGACCATGGTGGTGCCGCTCTCCAGCACCTGCTGCATCACCGCCTCGAGCGCTGCGGCCTCGAAACCGGGCAGCGAATCCCTCAGGCGGGAACCGAACCGTCGGTCAGGGGGAACCCCGTCGCAGAGCTCCATGGCGTCGTTCACCCAGGTGCAGCGCAGCTGCGGGTCACGGACGACGATGCCGATCGGCGTGTGGGCAAGGAGCGATTCCCGCAACGGCCCATGGGTCATCTCCGAGGACAGGGTGCCGATGTCGGTCACGGACACCAGCCACCGAGTGCCGGCGTCCTGTCCCCGCAGCAGCGAGACACGCAGAGTCATCTTGAGCACGTGACCGTCGCGGTGGCGGACGGCCACGGGCCCGGACCAGCCGCCCCGGGCCCGGCACTGCTCGCCGTGCACCTGAGCGCACACGCCGTCCTCGGCCGACGCCAGCACCTGTGCGGCGGACCGGCCCACCACCTCGCGGGCCGAGTACCCCACGAGCTGCTCGGCGGCCTGCGTCCATCCGACCACCGTTCCGATGGCATCGATCATCGCTATGGCAGCGTCGTGTGTCTCCCGGGACCTCACCTGCTCGGCGAGCGGCGTGTGGTCAATGTTCGTCATGTGGTTCCTCCCGTCGGGGACCCGTTGCCGGCGGAGCGGGCCGTCGACGCGACATGTCTGGTTCGGACTATGTGCCCATTTCTGATGAAATAATCAGACATAAGGGGCTGCTCGTCAAGGCTTGGTCAGTAGTGATGAATCGATCAGTTGCGTTCAGCCGAGGGCGTGGAATGATGGATTCATCAGAACTGTCGGAGTTATCGTGGTGCATCCAGATGTCAGCCTCACTCACGAACCGATTCGAACGCCGTCGGGCTGAGACCCGGCAGGCACTCGTCCGCGCCGCGCGGGAGATCCTGGCCGAATCCGGTGACACCGGCGCCAGCATTCGGGCCATCGCCGAGCGCGCGGACGTCGGCTTCGGCTCCTTCTCCAACCACTTCACGTGCAAGCCGGACCTGTTCGCCGCGGCCGTGGCCGATGCGCTGGAGGAGTACGGCCAGGCCATCGACGCAAGCCTGCACGGCGTCGCCGATCCCGCCGAGCGCCTCGCCGGCGGCTTGCGGCTCAGTGCACGCCTGGCCGACTCGCACTCGGAAATCATGCGGATCCTGTGTCACAGCGAGCTCGGCCGCATAGGCACCGGCCATGGGCTGGCCCCGCGCGCGAGGCGCGACATGGAGCAGGGTATGACGTCGGGCCGCTTCGCCGTGGTCGATCCGGTCATCGCCCTGACGGTGCTCAACGGCAGCCTGATGGCGCTCCTGGAGCTCTGGTTCAACCGGCCCGAGGCCGATATCCACCAGGCCGCGGACACGATGGCGCAGATGCTCCTGCACATGCTCGGTCTGCCACCGGACGAGGCCTGCGAGGTCGCCCGACGTCCTCTGCCCGCTGCGGCCTGAATCCCGGACTCTGCGCCGACATCGTCGTGCGACAGGCCGGGCGGGGATGCCGCTGCCGGCACACCCGCACGTAAAGTTTCTGCACGCGTCACAGAAAGCCGACCCGACGCCTCACGCCGCCGCTGCGGACACCACAGGCCGATCCGCTGAGTACGCCGCCGACACCTCCGACGACGGCGCGCCGCGCTACCGGATACAGCTGCTCACCGAGGCGGACGTGCGCCCCGCAATCGTCTCCGAGCAGGCCTACCCGCTGACCGTCGTCGCCAACGAGGAACTGGTCAGTGACCCGACCGGTCTGTGGGACTTCAGCATCGAGCCGCCGCGGCCGGCCGCGAAGTCCATCACCGTCGAGCTGCCGGAGGGTGTCAGCTACGACACCGGCAACCACCTGGCGGTCTTCGCCAAGAACGACCCCGCCCTGGTCTACCGGGCGCTGGCACGGCTCGGCGTCGACTACGACCAGGTACTCCGGTTCGACCAGCCCGGCGGCGGCCGGACACACCTGCCGGTCGGCGTCCCTGTCACCGCCGGCCTGCTGCTCACCGAGTTCCTGGAACTCCAGGATGTGGCCACCCGCGCCCAGCTGCGGATCCTGGCCGAGCACACCCCGTGCCCGTGGACCAGGCCGCAGCTGGAGGCGTACACGGCCGACACCGAGGAGGCCGAGGAGCGGTACCAGAAGGAGATACTCGGCAAGCGGGTCTCGGTGCTGAATCTGCTGGAGCGCTTCCCGGCAGTCGAACTGCCGCTGGCGGTCTTCCTGGAGATGATGGGACCGATCCGTCCTCGCTTCTACTCCATCTCCTCCGCCCCGCCGGCCAACCCGCGTCATGTACGCCTGACCGTCGGGCTCCTCGAAGGCCCCGCCCTTTCCGGCAGCGGCCAGTACCGCGGCCTGTGCTCGTCGTACATCGCGGGCCTGAAGCCGGGAGACGTCTTCTACGGCTACGTGCGCGTTCCTTCCCCCACGTTCGCTCCGCCGGCCGACCCCGCCACGCCGCTGATCCTCATCGGCCCCGGCACCGGCATCGCGCCGCTGCGCGGCTTCTTGGAGGAGCGCGCATGGCAGCAGGAGAGCGGCACGAAGGTGGGCCTGTCCCAGGTCTTCGTCGGCTGCCGGCACCCGGAGCACGACTACTTCTACCGGCAGGAGATGCAGGACTGGGAGCAGGCTGGGATCGCCCAGGTGCACACCGCCTACTCCGCGGTGACCGGCCACCCGGCCCGATTCGTGCAGGACGCCATCGCGGGTGCCGCCGACACCGTGTGGCAGGCCATCCAGGACGGGGCGTACATCTACGTCTGCGCCGACGGCCGCCGCATGGCACCCGCCGTGCGCGAGGCACTCGCCGTCATTTACCGGAAGCACACCGGCAGCGACGACGAGGCCGCCCAGCAGTGGCTCGCCCAGCTCGAAGCGGACGGGCGCTACCAGCAGGACGTCTTCGCCTGACCCCAGACGCCGCGAGGCGCGCGGTGTACCTGTCCCTCCGCGCGCCTCCCGGCCCCCGCCGCAACGGTTCCTTTACCTGCAGAAGCCGGCTCACGGGCACTCCTGCGCCACGCCGGAGGGCGTCGTCGAACTGGTGCAGCTTGCCTCCAGCGGCCGACTCGACCTGGACCCCTTCATCACCGACCACACCCCGCTCACGGACGCCCCTGAGGCGGCCATCCGTCTGGAGATTGAGATCCGGGATCCGATCCGTCTCATCCTTGCCCCCTGATACCTCGACACCAATTCAACAGACCACCTCTGGGCAGGGGTGAGTGGGCGCCGGTGCCCGAGGGCGCACCGGCGCCCACGGTCGTTCGGCCCCCGCTATGGGGCAAAGCGCCCGGGGGGATCAGATCCAGCCGCGGCGAACGGCCTGTGCACCCGCCTGGAACCGGCTCGTCGCCCCGAGGCGGGCGGTGAGGTCGGCGATGCGCCGACGCAACGTGCGTTCGCTCAGGCCCACTTGGCGCGCTATGGTCTCGTCCTTCAGCCCGGCATGGAGCAGATGGATCAGATTGCGGTCGCTTTCGCTGAGCTCAGGATGGGCTTCCGTCTGCCGGGCCTCGCTGCCGAAAACCGGGGTGGCCTGCTGCCAGCTCGCCTCGAAGAGGTCGACGAGGGCGTCGCACAGCGGTGACCGGTGGACCAGGGCGGCCGTGGTGCGCAGGCCGTCGGCGCCTGCGGTGAGCGGAACCAGGGCATCGCGGCGGTCGAAGACCAGCAGCTTCAACGGCACATGGGGCAAGACCCGGGCCTGCTCTCCGAGCGACACGAGGTGCTGGAGCAGTTCCGCGCGCTCGGGGACGGCCAGCACCTGGCTCGAATAGACAGCCCGCGCCCGCACGCCTCGGGCCAGCAGGTCCTCCTCGAACTGCAACGCACTTGCGTCAGCGGACAGATAGGGCGGGGTGTCGAAGCACAGCACCTCGTGCTCGGCGCCCGCCATCAGCTCGGTCAGCCAGTCGTTGATCGCTGTCGGCCCCTCGATGATCTCCACCAGTCGACTCGGGTCGGAGCTCAGTTTGCGCTCGTTGAACTCGGCGCCGTAGGCGTCCAGCGCGGCCTCCGCGCGCTCCAGTTCCAGACGGCGCGCACGGATCAGGGCGGCCAGACCGATCCGCGGATCCAGCGGGGCGTAGCGGGTGGGCCGGCTCGCCGAGGGCACCGCGAGGCCCGCTGCGACCAGGTCGTCCAGCATGCGACGGGCCTGTGCGGTGCTGCAGGACTGGTGCCTGGCCAGCTCCGTCGCGGTCACCGGCGGAGAAGCCAACAAGTGGCGATAGGTGCGCTCAGTCGGATCGTCCAGACCCAGGGACTCCAGCACCGGCTCGCCTCCCTCCTGTGTTCGGCCGAGGCGGGGCGTGGCCGCTTTCGGCTGCTGACCGGTAGCGGCCAGTCGTACGTCGCCCGCGGGGACGTGTGCGCTGGAACAGTACTGCCATCCCCTGCAGGGCGGTTCACCAGCGCATCCGTCGACGCAAGCCGCTCTTCCTCCAGACGAGACATCCGAAAGGTGCGTGATCAGTTGAGCATGCATATGAAGGGCATACGCGTCGGCATGGTCGCCACCGTGCTGGGGCTGGCCGCCGGCCTGCTGGCGGCACCGCCGGTTGCGGCAGACCCTCCGCACGGCGCGAAAGGCATCCGGCTGACTGCCGGCGCCCTGGAAAAGCTCAGCAAGCGTTACCAACCTCGGATCGACGGCACCCCCGGGCAGGTCGCCGCCCAGGAGGGCCCCGCCGCTGCCACCCCGCCGCTGCCCGGCACGAAGCCGAGCCTGACGTCGGCCTCGGGCGAGCACATGCGCGCCTCGTCCGCCGTCCCGGGCTTCAAGCGGACCGGCCAGTGGGAGACCGCTCGAGGCTTCGCCGAACCCGTGGTGCTCGGCGGCACCAAGGACTGGGTGGGCGTCTTCAGCGGCGGCACCGTCGCTCGATACGACGCCGAGGGCAAGCAGGTGTGGAGCCGCGGAGCGACCTCGCTGTACAACGACTGGCAGGTGACTGCCAAGAACTGGTTCCAGCCCTACCCGTACCTGCCGAATCTCTACGCCGGGTACAACCCGTACCAGATGTCGGCCACCGGTAGGCATCCGTACGTGACGGGCGACTTCAACGGGGACGGTGTGCGGGACGTCGCCGTCGCCTACGCGGTGGGCGACTGGCCGTTCCGGCCGTTCTCCTCGCCCGATTCGAAGGTGGACTACGGCACCTTCGTCACCATTCTGGACGGCCGTACCGGGAACACCGCGTGGAGCAAGCTGATTCCCGGCTATGTCGGCAACATGCTGGTCCAGGACGGCAAGCTGATCGTCGCCGACACCGTCGGTCCGGACTGGTCCGGCGACCCGGTGGCCGAACAGGGCGACAGCCGCAGCAACCTGACCGCCTACAGCTTCAGCCGCGCCGCTCGCGGCGGGCTCACCGGGACCGCCGACTGGACCTACTCGACGCACGCGCCGTGGGCGTACTGGGGCGATCTGACGTCGATGGGCGCCGACCGGATCGCCGCGTCCTGGTCCGACACCCCCATGGACCTGGGCAGCCCGAGGCCCGCCGACGGCAACGTGCTGGTGATCGACACCTCCGACGGCGGTGTCGCGGCACGTACCAAGACCCCCGGCTACCCGCGCATGCTGGTCAAGGACCCGGACGCGGACCGCGTCCTGGTGGTCGAGCAGACCGACCCCTTCGACACAGTGCGCTGGGACCTGACCGCGATGGACGCGCACAGTGGCGAGCGAACGGTCATCACCTCGCGCGAGGGCACCGTGCCGGAGGCCTTCCACGTCCTGCCGGACGCGCACGCCGGGCAGCCCCGGTTCGCGGTCGCGGAGCAAGGCATCAACGCCGACATGTCGGGCGGCCAGAGCACCATCTCCGGCTGGAACGCCCAGGGCCGCACTCTGTGGTCCGCCACCACTGCCTCCACGGTCGGCGGGCAGAACGCCCTGACCATGGAGCTGTCCTCGGATGCGAAGGGCAGGGAGGTGTTCGCCTCGCTCTCCGACCCGACCACGGGCACCGCCGCCACCCCCGCGGGTCCCGAGCACACCCAGTTCATCGGGCTGAACGCCGCGACCGGTCACCGCGACTGGCGGCAGGAGGGCGCCATCTCCGGCGACACTCTCACCCAGTACCAGGGCGGACTCCTCACCGTCGGCTATGACGACACCGCCTACACGGTCAATCCCCGCAGCGGCACGCTGCAGGCCATGCCCCTGGCCGGCGACCCCTACGCGGCCGTCGCCACGGACGTGAACGGCGACGGGGTCAAGGACCTGATCACCGGCGGTCAGAGCCGCGGGATCTTCGCGCTGGACGGCAGGACCCTGAGGAAGGGGACGCCGACCGTTCTGTGGCGGGCCACGGTCGACAGTTCGGTGCACACCTTGGGTCTGCTGCCGAAGCCTGGCAAGGACGCGGCCGGCGACTGCGTGGTGGCCGCGACCGACCACGGCTTCGCCGTGCTGGACACGCACACCGGGAAGGTACGCGCGAACGTGCACACCGGCGGCTACGTCGCCTCGCTCACGGTCGTGGGCGACGGCCACGGCGGCTCCGAGATCGTCGTCCCGGGTAGCAGCCTGACCGCCTACACAGCGCAGGGCAAGACGCTGTGGACGTACCAGCCGAAGGGCACGGCGGGCAAGAGCCTGGTGTTCTCCAGCGTCACCACGGACGGTGCCGGACACCTGTTCTTCGAGTACGGCGGGACACACCAGGGTGGCCTGCCCACGCAGGCCACCGACCCGGCGCCGACGGCGGTCAGCCTGGACGCCGCCACCGGCGCCCCGAACTGGACCGAGACCCCCTCCGATTCCGGTGCCGTCGCGATCGTGCCGACCAACCCTGCCCTGGCCGATCCGACCATTCCGAGCGCGGACGGGCATGGTGTCGCCTTCGCGTACACCGGCGATTTCCACACCTACCAGCACCTGGTACAGATCCTCGACTCCCGCACCGGCGCGGTGCTCAAGAACTATGAAGGCCCTGGGATGTCGCAGGGCTTCGTCGCGTCCAAGAAGACCGGCATGGTCGAGATGCGCGAGTTCAACGACTATGTGTACCCGGCGGACGGTGGGGCGCCCTACGACGTGCCCACGTTCTTCGGCTTCCACTCCGGGGTGTTCGCCAAGTCCGCCGGCGGTACCGAAGCGTTCGTCGGCGCCTACCAGGCCCTGTGGTCCTACGACACCCCCTTTGCGGCCAACGACGGGTTCCTGCGCGAGAGCGCCACGGACTCCGCCCTGGGGGCGAGCCAGGTCCAGACCGTGCAACTGGGCGACGGGCCGGGTGACGACATGATCGGTCTCGCGCTCGACTGGCGGGCCCTCAACATCTCGGCCCAGGCGATCGGCGACGGCGTCAACGACATCGACTACTTCCCGCACGGCCTGACCACGTACAAGCTCTCCGAGGACGAGCCCACCCGGGTCCCGAGCCCTCCGAGCGGCGGCACATCGGCCGCGGCCCCCAAGGCCGCCGCCAAGGCCACTCAGTTCCACGGCGACCAGATCCGCAGCGCGAGCCCGCTGAAGGACCTCGGCATGCCGCTCGGCACCGCCTCGGACCCGATCAAGATTCAGACGAGGACTCCGGCAGCCAAGAAGCTGAGCATGGGCGCGGACAACGCGAAGGAGGTCGTCCCCGGCTACACCCCGCAGCAGATCCAGGCACGCCTGGGGCTGAAGGGTGACGGCACCGGCCAGACCATCGCGATCGTCGACGCCTACCACTACCCGACGGCGAAGGACGACCTGAACCACTTCTCCGCACACTTCAACCTGCCGAAGACGTGCGACACGGTGAGCGCGGGGGCGGACTGCTTCGACTTCCAGCAGGTCTCTGCGGACGGCACCCAGCCCGAGGCGGACACCGGCTGGAACGAGGAGGAGGCACTGGACATCGAGTGGGCGCACTCGGTCGCCCCGCACGCCAAGATTGTCCTGGTCGAGGCCGAGGACCCGACCATGGCCGCGCTGTCCCGGGCCGATGACGCCGCCGCGGCACTGCACCCGTCCGCCGTCAGCAACAGCTGGGGTGCAGGCGAGTTCTCCGAGGAGGGCTTCTACGACGGCCACTGCAAGTTGGCCGACTCGGTCTGCGTCCAGTCCACCGGGGACGCCGGCCACCCCGCCGGCTACTCCGCCACCAACCCCTACGTGCTGGCCATCGGAGGCACCAACCTCCAACTGGACGCAAACGGCAACACCGTGAGCGAGACGGCGTGGAACTCCACCGGCGGCGGCTTGAGCTACTTCGAGCCGCGCCCGGCCTACCAGGACGGCGTGCAGTCCTCGCCGTTGCGGGCCACACCGGACGTCAGTTTCGTGGCCGACCCCGTCACCGGCGTGCCGGTGTACCTGACGATGACCTACGGCGGCACCACCCATTCGGTGTGACTGAAGGTGGGCGGCACGAGCCTGTCCGCCCCGATCTGGGGTGCGATCATCGCATCGGCGGACCAGCTCCGGGCCACCGCCGGCAAGCCCCACCTGGCCTCGAACGGCCGGGACGGGGACACGGCACACACCGACGTATATGCCCTCGGAAGCACCTACCTGCGGGACGTCACCTCCGGCTCCAACGGCGGCTGCGGAACGGAATGCACAGCCGGCCCCGGCTATGACACCGTCACCGGCCTCGGATCGCCCGCTGCGGGTGTCGACGCGGCCCTGGCGGCCATGAAGTAGCAACGTCCAGGCGCGGCACGTCGCCCCACCGCTGTGCGGGGGGCGACGTGCTGTCAGTGGCGTCAACAGGGGCCTCTCGACACTCGACGTTCACGGGCACTTCGTGACGCCCGCCTATTGGCAGGCGGCTGAGGGAGCCGAGATCCTGTAACCCGACGGCATGCGGGGCTTTCCGACGCACGTACGTTGACCCGCAAGGTCAACGAGTTCGCGGCCTACGTGATGCGCACTCATCTGGACCGCTTCGGACACTTCGCCCCTCTTCCCCCCGCTGTGGAGGAGGCTCGACAGCGGGGAGAGCGTGGACTTCGTCCACTCGACCTCTCCGCCCTGCCACGAGGCGGTGTCATGGGCCGGCCGCGGCCGATGCTGAGTTCCTCCTCGACTCCACCAGAGCGGGTCGCGACATGGTGTTCACCGGAATTCTTCCGCCTTCGACAGCGGTGCCCGCAACGGCCCCACGGTCCAGGAACAGCTGCGGCGTCTGTGGTTCGACATGGCCGGAACCCCGTTTCCGCACCAGGTCCCCGCCCTCGTCCGGGCGTTCGGCAGCGACCGGCTGCTGTACGGGAGCGACTACTGCTGGACCCCGGCCGCCGGCGCCGCCGCGCAGATCGCCTCCGTGGATGCCGCGGAGCAGCCAGCCGACACCACCTGGCGGCGAATCACCGATAAGAACGCCGCCAAGCTGCTTCCGGGACTTCGTGGCGTGTAACCGGCCAGGCGCACCCTGGCCCTGGCGTTCGTCTGCGCTGACGCCCCCGGATGGCACCCACCGCCCCAGTGCATTGAAGGCGCGCAGCCGCTTCCACGACTACGACAAGGGTTCCCGAAGACGTAGTGTCTGCTCAGCCGTCAGTCGAGGTCCGGCAGCGGGCGCCGGGTGACCTCACGGGCGTCGTCCGCGGGGACGCCGAGCATGCGCAAGACCATTTCGGCCAGGTCTGAGGCGGCCTCGTCGCCGTCGAGGTCGGGGCGGGCCAGCCGGAGCGCCACGAGGGACATGAGGGTGCCGCCCACGGCGGACAGGGCGGTGGTCGCGTTGGCGCAGTCGAAGCGACCCGAGGCGATGCCGATCTCCAGGTCGCGCAGCGCTCGCGGGGCCAGGCCGCGGTCGGAGTGGATGTAGGCCAGACCGCGATCACGCAGGATCCGCGTGAGCTCGGGGTGGGAGTCCGCCATCCTCGCGGTGAGCCGGAAGCCGGCGGCGACCAGCTCGGCCGGGTCGTGGATCCCTTCTACCCGCTCGTCAATGAGCTGACCGAACTCCTCCAGGGCGTCGGTCACCGCGGCGTCGAACAGC
Source organism: Streptomyces sp. NPDC002076 (assembly GCF_053593835.1). NCBI lineage: Bacteria > Bacillati > Actinomycetota > Actinomycetes > Kitasatosporales > Streptomycetaceae > Streptomyces > Streptomyces sp. NPDC002076. Next base: position 132,988 of record NZ_JBSFDI010000018.1, on the reverse strand, counting down.
TCCGTCTTGGACTCGAAGTGGTTGTAGAAGGAGCCGAAACCCACATCCGCGCGCTCGGCGATGGCTTGGATGCTGGCGCTGGTGTCCCCGGTCTCAGCGAGGATCTGTCGGGCCGCACGGACGAGCGCCTGACGGGTTTCGGCACGGCGCCGCTCGAAGCGGTTCTTGGGCGGGGCTGACGTCGGCATACGGCGAGTGTAACCACCGTCGCGATGAGTGTGCCATTACTGATGAGATCCTCAATTATTTGACCGCGCCCTATTGACGATGAGAGTTGGCAAAGTTGATGATTTCCTCATTACAGCAGTGTTGCTTGGAGGACACCATGTCCCACATCTCCGTTAACAGGGCTGATCCGCCGACGCCCCATCAAGACCTCCACAGCGAGCAGGGGGCTCTACGCGGCGAACATCCCGGCCGGTCCCAGAACCCCGTGATCAAGGTGGCGGACCTGGCCTGGTTGGAGTTCGAGAAGCCGGACCTGGACCGGGCCGAGGTGTTCGCGCGCGACTTCGGGTTCGCGATCGCCGCACGCACCGAGGAGGCACTCTGGCTGCGCGGTACCTTCGCGGGCCCACCCTGCATGGTCATCCGGCGTGGGCATGCGTCCCGCTTCGTCGGGCCGGCGTTCCGGGCGGCCGAGCGCGCCGACCTGGATCGGCTGGCCGCAGCCACCGGCAACACCGTCCGGGACATCAACGTACCGGGGGGAGGAAAGTCGATCTCCCTGCTCGACCCCTCCGGCCTACCGGTCCGCGTCGTGTACTGCGGCGAGCAGTTGCCCGCGCTGCCCGAGCAGGAGCCGCTGATCCTGAACTTCGGCGCGGACCACCGTCGTACGAACGCCACCCAGCGGCCCCCGCGCGAGCCGTCGCGCATTCAACGCCTCGGTCATGTGGTGCTGGAGACCAGGTCGTTCATTCGCACCCTGGACTGGTACTTGGACACCCTCGGCATGATCGTGTCCGACTTCCTGTTCCTCGACGGGCAGCGCGGTCGCGGGCCGACCATGGCATTCATCCGCTGTGACCAGGGCAGCTTGGCGGTCGACCACCACACACTGGCCCTGCACCTGGGGCCCGGCACCGGATACGTCCACTCCGCCTACCAGGTCACCGACCTCGACTCGATCGCCGCTGGCGGCGAGTACCTCGCCGAGCGCGGATACAAGCGCAGCTGGGGGATCGGCCGGCACATCCAGGGCAGCCAGCTCTTCGACTACTGGCGCGACCCCGACCACTTCATGCTGGAGCACTTCGCCGACGGCGACCTGTTCTCCTGCGACCTCGAACCAGGGTGGGCGCCGATGTCGGCGAGCGGACTGGCCCAGTGGGGCCCGCCGGTCACGCGTGACTTCCTGGGCGCGAGCCCGTCCCCGGCCAAGCTGCGCGAGGTCATGACCGCCCTGCGCGACGACAACGAACTCGACCCCGCACGCCTGCTGGGCCTGATGAAAGCGATGAGCTCATGAGCACCAACGTGCTGCGCACCTCCGACGGCTGGTGGGTCGTCCGCGACGAGCGCGCCGTCCGCATCGACACCAAGGCCGTCACCACCGCGGAACTGCTCGCCGACCGGGACGCGGTCCGTGAAGCCGCCGCCTCCACCGACAGCGGCACGCCCGTCGTCGACCTGGTCGCACTGCCCCCGGTCACCACCCCCTGCAGGGTGGTCGCCCAGATGGTCAACTACCGCAGCCACGCCAAGGATTCCGGTTTCACCGGCGACATCCCGCCCACCTTCTTCCGCAAGGCCTCCGGCTCGGTCAGCGGTGCTCACGACACCATCGTCCGCCCGTCGCACGTGAAGTTCCTCGACTACGAGGTGGAACTCGGCCTCGTCATGGGCGCACCCCTGCCGGTGGGCACCGTCGTCGAGGAGCAGGACCTCCCGCGCTACGTCGCCGGCCTGGTCCTGACCAACGACGTCAGCGCCCGCGACGTCCAGTTGACCAAGACCCAGTTCTACGAGAGCAAGTCGTACCCGACCTTCACGCCGACGGGTCCGTACCTGGCGCTGCTGGAGCCCGAGGACTTCGCCCATCTGCTGAAGCTGCGGCTGCGGCTGAACGTCAACGGCGTACCGCGTCAGGACCGCACGCTCGCCGACATGATCGTACGGCCCGCGCAGGCGCTCACCCTGCTCTCCCGTTTCCAGACCCTCGACCCGGGTGATCTGCTGCTGACCGGCACCCCCGGCGGCACCGCCCTGAAGGCCCCGCCCGCGCCGGTCGCGAAGATCAGTGCGCTGCTTCCGCCCGCGGCGAGGTGGAAGGCGTTCTTCAAGGGCCAGGCCAAGAACCCGCGTTACCTGCGCGACGGTGACCTCATCACCGCCACGATCGCCACCCCGGACGGGCGGATCGACCTCGGTGAGCAGCGGACCGCTGTGGCGGACGCGAGGTGAGCGCAGCAACCCGGAGACCGGTAGTGATCATCGGCGCGGGACCGGTCGGGGTCACGGCCGCCCTCCTGCTCGCCCGGCACGGGGTGCGCAGCCTGCTCCTCGAACGCCACCGGGACATCTACCCCCTGCCACGCGCCGTCGTCGCGGACGACGAGATCTGCCGGATCCTGCAGAACGTCGGCATCCACGAGGAGTTCGCAGCCGTCTCGCGCCCGGCACCGGGCTTGCGGCTCCTGGATCCCCGGCGCCGCCTGATCACCGAGTTCCCGCGCTCCCTGCAGGGCCACCACGGCTTCGCGCAGACCAACATGTTCGACCAGCCCGAGCTGGAGCGCCTGCTGAGGGGCGCTCTGGCGCGCCGCCCCGAGTGCGAGCTGTGGGGCGGCGTGGAGGTCGTGTCCGTCACGCAGCCCGCCGACGGGACGGCTCCGGTGCGGGTGACCTTCCGCCGCGACGGCAGCGACGAGGAGGAGCACCTCTGGGCCGACGCCGTCCTCGGCTGCGACGGTGCGGGCAGCCTCACCCGCGATGCCATCGGCGCCGTCTGGGAGGACCTGCACTTCGAGGAGAGCTGGCGGGTCATCGACGTGCGCACCAGCCGCCGGGTGAACAGCTGGGAGGGAGCCGAGCAGATCTGCTGCGCCATCCGCCCGGCCACCTACATGCGGGTCGGCGAGGACCGCTACCGCTGGGAGTTCCGGCTGGACGACGACGAGCGCCTGGACGGCCCACAGGGGCGGGAGCGTCTACGCGAGCTGGTCGCCCCCTGGGTGGATCTGCCGTCCGACGGGCCGGAGGGCGACGACTTCGAGGTGATCCGGCAGGCCCAGTACACCTTCCGGGCCCGCCTCGCCGACCGCTGGCGCCAGGGCCGGGTCTTTCTGCTGGGCGACGCCGCTCACCTCACTCCTCCCTTCGTCGGGCAGGGCCTGTGCGCCGGCCTGCGCGATGCCTACAACCTCACCTGGAAACTCGCCCGCGTCCTCCAACAGGGCGCACACGACGGACTGCTGGACACCTATGAGCGCGAACGCAAGCCGCACGCACGCCACCTGATCCGTGTCGCGGTCGCAGTGGGCTGGGCCATGACCGGCGGCCAGGGCCGCGGTGCGGCATTCCGTCGGGCCGTCGTGGGAACGGCCTGCCGCATCCCCGGCGTGACCGCGGCAGTGAGCCGTGACCTCAGCCCCGCCCTGACCGCCGGCCCACTCGTACGGCGCCGCCCCCGGCTTGCCGGCCGCGCACTGGCCGGAACCTTCTGCCCGCAGCCCTGGGTACGACACGACGGCAGGCGAGTGCGCCTGGACGACGTCCTCGGGGACTCCTTCGCGGTCCTGACCGCTGTACCGCCGACACCGCGGATGACGGCCATGGCCTCTGCACTGGGCGCCCCCGCGATCCGCGTGGGCGACCTGGGGGACGACGGCACCCTGGCCGCCTGGCTCGCACGCGGCAGATCGGACGCCGTCCTGCTGCGCCCCGACCGTGTCGTGATGGACACCGTCCCGACCGGCACCGGTGACTTCACGGGCACCACCACCTGGGCCCCACTGCTGCACACGGCCCGCCGCACCGCCGAAGCCCGGCCCGACCCCCTGCCGAGGAGCACCGCACCATGACCACCCCGCACCTCGCGCCGTACCCGGATCCCTTCTTCACTCCCGACCCGGAGACGGCCGCCCGCAGCCGCATCGCGGACTTCGCCCGCTGGGCCGTCCGACACCGGGACGCCCTGGGCGGCGAAGCCCCGACCGACTACAAGGCCTTGTACCAGTGGTCGGTCACCGACCTGGAAGGGTTCTGGGCGGCGGTGTGGGAGTACTTCGACGTCGACGCGACGACTCCGTACGAGCGTGTGCTGGCCGATGAGACCATGCCCGGTGCGCGCTGGTTCCCGGGCGCCTCCCTCAACTACACCCACCACGCGCTGCGCAACCTGGACCCGGACGCGCCCGCGATCACCGCACTGGACGAGACCGGAGCCGGCTACGAGATCACGGGCCGGCAGCTGCGCGCCCAGGTCGCCTCCGTCGCAGCCACTCTGCGCGATCTGGGCGTCGGCCAGGGCGACCGGGTGGTGGGCTACCTGCCCAACACCCCGCATGCTGTCATCGCCTTCCTCGCCACCGCCAGCCTGGGCGCGGTGTGGTCGGTGTGCGGCCAGGACTACGCCCCCAAGGCCGCCGCCGACCGCTTCGCCCAGCTCGAACCGACGGTCCTCATCACCGCGGACGGCTACCTCTTCAACGGCACCACGCACGACCGCCGGGCCGCATCGCTCGACCTGGCCGCCGCCCTGCCGACGCTGAAGGCCACGGTGCTTGTGGACCACGTGGACCTCGACTGGCCCGAGAACGGGCACACAAGGCTGAGTGTCCCGTGGGAGGAAGCGGCCTCCCGTACTGAGTACCTCACCATCGACCCAGTGCCGTTCGACCACCCGCTGTGGGTCGTGTTCTCCTCCGGTACCACGGGCCTGCCCAAAGGCATCGTCCACGGGCACGGCGGCGTCCTGTTGGAGCACCTCAAGACCCTGGGACTGCACTGCGACCTGGGCGTCGGGGACCGCTTGCTGTGGTACACCACGACCCACTGGATGATGTGGAACCTGGCCGTATCCACCCTGCTGACCGGTGCCACCATCTGCACCTACGACGGCAGTCCCGCGCCGCTCGCTCATCCGGACATCCTGTGGGAGCTGGCGGCCCGCCACAAGGTCACCGTCTTCGGCACCAGTCCCCAGTACCTGCTGGCCATGGCCAAGCTCGGCGTCGACCCCGCCGTGCACGACCTGTCGGCGATCCGCGTCATCGGATGCACCGGCTCCGCCCTGCCCGCCTCCGCCTACCCCTGGGTCCGCGACCACGTCGGCGCAGGCGTCCAGCTGGCCTCAACCAGCGGGGGTACCGATGTCGTTTCCGGCTTCGCCGGCAGCGCCCCCACGACCCCCGTCTGGGCGGGAGAGCTGTCCGCCCCCAACCTGGGGGTGGCACTGGCCGCCTACGACGAGGAAGGCTTTCCCGTCACCGACCGGGTGGGTGAACTGGTCGTCACCCGGCCCATGCCGTCGATGCCGCTGTACTTCTGGAACGACCCCGACGGCAGCCGCTACCGCGGCGCCTACTTCGGCGCCTACCCGGGCGTATGGCGGCACGGCGACTGGATCACCCTCACCTCCCACGGCTCGGTGATCGTGCACGGACGCTCCGACGCCACCCTCAACCGCAACGGCGTGCGCATGGGCAGCGCCGACATCCACGACATCGTCGAGCACCTCCCCGAAATCACCGAGGCGCTCGTCATCGGCGCAGAAGAACCCGATGGCGGCTACTGGATGCCGCTCTTCGTGGTCCTCGCCGACGGGATCGAGCTGGACGATTCCCTGCGCGACCGGATTCGCGATGCGATCCGCACCGGCGCCTCCCCCCGCCACGTCCCCGACGAGATCTTCGCCGTGCCGGCCATCCCGCACACGAAGACCGGCAAGAAGCTCGAGGTCCCGGTCAAGCGCCTCCTTCAGGGCGCCCCCGCCGAGCAGGTCCTCAACCCCGCGGCGGTCGACAATCCCGAACTGGTCGCCTACTTCGCCCGGTTGGGCGCAGAGCGAACCAAGCGGTCAGCACACGACATGTGACCGACGACCAAAGGCTCGGCCCCAACAGAGCCTGCCCCGACGCGTGGTAAGAGTCGGCCACCGCAAGGGGTGGCGCCCGCTTTTGACCTTCACGCTGAGGGCCGCGAACATCATCGATCCGAAGCGGTACACCGTCTACAGCAATGCGCCTGTTGTGCTGACGAAAGAGGACCGGCAGAAGGCGGACGCCGCCCTTCTGGAGTTGCTGACCGAGTCCCAGGATGTTTCCGCTTCGGACGAGAGGGAGCAGCGGGACACCTCCAACGGCGAGGGGAGTGCCAGCGGGAACCCCTAGAGCGGCAGGAGGGCCGGCGAACGTTGAAGGTGCCGCGAAGTGCCGCAGGGGTGACGGCGGAGGAGAGGATGTACGCGGCTACGCTGAGGGAGAAGGCAGACCTGAACGGGACCTTCCTCCGGGACCGTGTCGTCCAAGCGACCGCGGCTGAATTCGTAGGGGCGATCCAAGAGGCGTACCGCTTCAGGCCGGGCATCGATGACGCGACTGCCAATGGGTGGCTGTCCCCAGCCGTCTCGCGGGAGCTCGGCGGGTGGCTCAAGCGGAAGCGGGAAGTGTTGTTCCCGCGGTCATGGACCGACAGACGCATACTGGCGCGAGCGGTACGGCTTGCCGTCCAGAGCAGCTTCTCGCCTCGCAGGAACACGGCGATGTGGCTGCCGCGTTCATATCAAGGCTGTCGCCGCCGAAGATCTCCGGCCCCGCTATGGCGACACACGCCTCATGACCTGCGCTGTACCAAAGTGCCAACCATGTCGCTGATTCTGCCGCTCCGGCCGCTGAAGCCGCTTGGCATCAGTGCAGGTCGTGAACGTGGCCTGGTGCCAACTAGACTCGCGAGCTCGGTCACAGCCGAAGTCGCGGCCCGGGACGCCGGCGCGGCAAGCGTGGCGCTCACCTTCTCCTGGTCCATGGTGTGCACGCTCGTGGTTTGTGTCCAAGCCCCGGCAGCAGTCGCCGCCGGAGAGGACTTGGCCCGGCTGTGAATGATCCGCTGTCAACCTGGGCAGTGACGGGTGGCGGAGCCGTGCTTCGAGACGCGTGATCGGTGTCGTCGGTGCTGGACTGGCGCGCGCAGCACCGTCGGCCGGACAGCGACAAGAGGTGACAACCAGTGGCTGTGGTGACACCTGCGGACATGGGCGACCCCGGGCTGTTCACGCCGAGCTCGGTGACCTGGCAGATGCACGGCGACCCCATGATGTGGATCGCCGGGATCCGCGCGCTCTATCTCCAGGCCCTGCACCCGCGCGCGGTGCGCGGCGTCATGCAGAACTCCGACTTCCGGCGCGACGCCTGGGGCCGGCTGATGCGCACCGCGAACTTCGTCGGTACGACGACCTACGGCACGACCGAGGCCGCCGAGCGCGCCGGCGCCCGCGTACGCAAGATCCACAGCATGCTGACCGCGACCGACCCGGAGACCGGAGAGCGGTACGGCGTCGATGAACCCGAGCTGCTGCTGTGGGTGCACTGCGCGGAGATCGACTCCTATCTGCACGTGCTGCGCCGCTCCGGCTTCCCGCTCACCGACGCCCAGGCCGACCGGTACACGGCCGAACACCGGGTCAGCGCGCGCCTGGTGGGACTCGATCCGAAGACCGTACCCGCGAGCCGGGCCCAACTCGCCGCGTACTTCGAGACGGTACGGCCCGAGCTGGCGGCGGGATCCGAGGCACGCGAGGTGGACGAGTTCCTGCTCCGACCGCCGACGCATCCCCTTCTCGTCCCGGCGCGCGAGGTGTTGTGGCGGCGCGTGGCCCAACTGGCCTACGCCTCCCTGCCGCCGTACGCCCATCAGCTGTACGGCAGAGCGGCCCCCGCACCCGCCGTCGTCACCCGTCGGCTGCGGGCCACGGGCGCGCTGCTGCGGTGCGTTCCCGCACGTGTGCGCTGGCAACTGCCGCCCAAACACATCCTGCGGGCCATGGCGCGGCTCGGACCGGGGGCGCGTCCGGCACCATACAAAGTCGGGCGATAGGCCGCCATACTGGACGAGCAGGGGGGTGTGGCGCGGATCGGGCCGACGTGGCGCGGCGCGGTGCCGAGCAGGTCCCCTGGCGGTGGGGCGGACGGCGACGGGGGCGGCGGATCGCTATGGGCGAGAACAGGCTGGTTCAGGGCCGGTACCGGCTGCTCGACCTGATCGGGCGGGGCGGGATGGGCGAGGTGTGGCGGGCCCGGGACGAGTCCCTGGGCCGGCTGGTCGCCGTGAAGTGCCTCAAGCCGCTCGGCCCGTACCACGATCCGTCCCTCGTGGGGGTCCTGCGCGAGCGCTTCCGCCGTGAGGCCCGGGTGGCCGCCGGCCTCTCGCACCGCGGGGTGACCGTCGTCCACGACTTCGGCGAGTCCGACGGGGTCCCGTTTCTGGTGATGGAACTGCTGGAGGGCCGCGATCTGAGCCGGCTGCTGCAGGACAACAAGGGCCATCCGCTGCCGGTGGAGGACGTGCAGGACATCGCCGCACAGGTCGCCGCCGCCCTCGCCTACACCCATCAACAGGGGATCATACACCGTGACTTGAAACCGGCCAACGTTGTCCAGCTGACCGACGGGACCGTGAAGATCTGCGACTTCGGCATTGCCCGGCTCGGCCGTGACATCGGCTTCACCGCCCGGCTGACCGGCACCGGCGTCGCGCTGGGCACCCCGCACTACATGTCCCCGGAACAGATCGGCGGCGACGCGGTGGACCGGCGCAGCGACCTGTACTCGCTGGGCTGCGTGCTGTACGAAATCGCCACAGGGGCACCGCCGTTCGACCTGGAGGACGCCTGGGCGATCCTCATCGGCCACCGCGACACCCCACCCCGGCCCCCACGCGAACACCGCCCGGAGCTTCCCGGTCACCTCGAGCGGATCATCCTCGACCTGCTGGCCAAACGGCCCCAGGAACGGCCGAACGACGCGGGGGAGCTGGTCCGTCGACTCGGGGGCCGGCGCGCAACAGGCGCTTTCCCCGAGGCCGTCGGGTCCGCGCTGCCGGACGCCGGGGGCAGGAGCCGGTCGCCGGCCTGGACCCACGGCATGACCACCGGCCCCAAGGCGCTCGGCACCGGCCTCGGCGCGCTGCCGCCGGCCTCGGGGGCGATGCTGTCGTGCCGGTGGGCTGCAGCGCCGCAACAGGGCGCGGGGAACTCCGCGACCGGCCACAACGGCCCCGCGGGCGCTGGACGGCCCGTGCCGGCACCCCCCGTGGAGCGCAGCGCACGGCACCGCGAGGCCGTCCGGCTCGCCGGGCTCGGCCGGTGGGCCGAGGCGGGCGAGGCGCACCGGGCGGTGGCCGCCGAACGGGCCGCGCTCCTCGGTCCCGACCACCCCGAGACCCTGGCCAGCCGCTACGAGGCGGCCTTCGCCCTCGTCCGGGCCGACCGGGTCGCCGAGGCGCTGGCCGCCTACACGGACCTCGCCGAGGCCAGAGCGCGCGTCCTCGGCGCGGACCATCCCGACACCCTGGCCGCCCGCCAGGAGACGGCCTATGCGCTCGGCCGACTGGGCCGCCACTTCGAGGCCCACCAGGTGTACGCGGAGGTACTGGCCGCCCGGGTGCGCACGATGGGCCCCGACCACCCCGACACCCTGCGCTGCCGCCACAACCTCGCCTGCACCCTCGGTCGGCTCGGCCGCCTGGACGAAGCCGGCCGTACGGCCCTGGAGGTGGCCGCCGCCCGGGCCCGGGTGCTCGGTGCCGAGCATCCCGACACCCTGGTCTCGCGCTGCGAAGTCGCCTACGCCCAGGGACAGTCGGGGCGCTGGGAGGAAGCGCTGGGCATCTACCGCGAGGTCGCCGGGGCCAGAGCACGCGTCCTCGGCGCCGACCACCCGGACACTCTCGCCGCCCGCTACGAGGCCGCCCTCAGCCTCGGCCGCCTCGGCCGCAGCGCGGACGCCCTGCGCCTGTACCGCGAGCTGATCGTGGACCGTACCCGCGTCCAGGGCCCCACCCACCCCGAGACCCTGCGTGCCCGGCACGGCCTCGGGGTCAACCTCGGCCGGCTCGGCCGCTGGGAGGACGCCCTGACCGAGGCCCGCGACGTCTGTCTGCTCCGGGAGCAGATCCTCGGACCCGCCCATCCCGACACGCTCGTCAGCCGCCGCGAGATCGCGGTCGCGCTCGGCTGGCTGGGTCGCTGGGCGGAGGCCCTCACCGAGTACCGGCGGGTCGCCGCCACCCGCGAGCAGATCCTCGGCCCGGACCACCCCGACACCCTCGCCGCGCGCGGCGACGAGGCCCACTGCCTGGAGCGGCTCGGCCGGAACACCGAGGCCGGCGAGCTGTACCGCAGGGTCGCGGTGATCCACCGCCGGCATGCGCCGGGCGGAGCCTGAGGAAACTCTCCTGCCGCGGTCACCTGATCCGGGCGGTGTGAGCGGGTGCCGGGGTCGGGGTTGCTGGTCCGGGCGTGTGACCGGGGGCCGAAGTTGGGCGTGTGGGTGGTGGCCGAAGTTGGGGTTGCTGGTCCGGGGCGCTGATCCTGGGCCTGTTAGTGGGTGTCGGGTTGGAGGCCCTGGTCCGGGCGTGTGACCGGGGTGCCGGGCGCAAGAGGCTGCTCAGGGGCGCGTGAGGGACCGCCCGCCATCGGTCGCCTGATCAAGTCCGCGCGTCGGAGGCCGCCTGCCCCGGCCGCCCGGCTGCTGCTCCGGCCACCCCCGGCCGCCCGGCTGCTGCTCTCCGGCCCCGTCGGACGCTACCCTCCCGCTGGCTGCTGCCGCCCGCTCGCCCGGCCGATGCCCCCAGGCCCTCGGCCGCCGGCTCCGGCCCCGGCCGACGCCACCCTGCCCCGGGCTGCTGCCACCCGCCCCCCTGCGGATCCCCCCAGCCCGCCGGACGCCGCCCGCCCGCCGGACGCCGCCCGCTCGCCCGGCCGATTGCCCCGGGCCCCCGGCCGCCCGGTTGCTGCTCCCCGGCGCCGCCGCCCGCAGGCCGCTGCCGCCGGCCCGCCCGTGCGATGCCCCCCGGCCCTCGGCCGACGTCACCCTGCCCCGGGCTGCTGCCACCCGCCCCCCGGCCGATCCGCCCGGCCCCCGCCGGGCGCTACTCGCCTCGCAGGTGATGCCACCCGTCCCCCCGCCCGAGGCACACCCCTGGCCGCAATGGATCACCACGTGTTACGAAGAACCATGCCTGCCAACGAGCACACCCGCACCTACGACGCCGTCATCGTCGGCGGTGGCCACAACGGCCTGGTCGCCGCCGCCTACCTTGCCCGCGCCGGCCGTTCGGTGCTGGTGCTGGAGCGGCTGGACCATACCGGCGGCGCCGCGATCTCCACCCGCCCCTTCGCCGGTGTGGACGCCCGGCTGTCGCGCTACTCCTACCTGATCAGCCTGCTGCCGCAGAAGATCGTGCGCGATCTCGGACTCGACTTCGAGGTGCGCGCCCGCACCATCTCCTCGTACACCCCGGCGGAGCGGGACGGCCGGCCCACCGGACTCCTCGTCGGCGGCGGTGAACAGCGCACCCGGGAGGCCTTCGCCCGGCTGACCGGCGGCGAGCGCGAGTACCAGGCCTGGCAGCGCTTCTACGGCATGACCACGCGCGTCGCCGAACGCGTCTTCCCAACCCTCACCGAGCCTCTGCCCGCCCGTGACGAACTGCGCCGCCGCATCGACGACGAGACCGCCTGGCGGGCCCTGTTCGAGGAGCCGATCGGCGTCGCCGTCGAGGAGAACTTCACGGACGACCTGGTCCGGGGCGTGGTCCTCACCGACGCCCTGATCGGCACCTTCGCCGACGCCCACGACCCCTCCCTCGCCCAGAACCGCTGCTTCCTCTACCACGTCATCGGCGGCGGCACCGGCGCCTGGGACGTGCCCGTCGGCGGCATGGGCGCGCTCACCGACGCCCTGGCCGCCGCGGCCCGTTCGGCGGGCGCGGTCCTCGCCACCGGGCACGAGGCGGTCCGGATCGCCACCGACGGGCACTCCGCCGAGGTCACCTACCGCACGGCCGACGGCGAGGGCGTCGCCGCCGCCCGGCACGTCCTGGTGAACGCCTCCCCGCAGGAACTGGCCGCCCTCACCGGCGACCCGTCACCCGAGCCCGCCGAGGGCGCGCAGCTCAAGGTCAACATGCTGCTCACCCGGCTGCCCGCGCTGCGCGACCCGGCGGTCGACCCGAGGGAGGCCTTCGCCGGCACCTTCCACATCGCCGAGGGCTACCGGCAGCTCGCCACCGCCCACGCCCAGGCCGCCGCCGGCGAACTCCCCGCCGTGCCGCCCTCGGAGATCTACTGCCACTCCCTGACCGACCCCACCATCCTCGGCCCGGACCTCGCCGAGCGCGGCTACCAGACCCTCACCCTGTTCGGCCTGCACACCCCGGCCCGCCTCTTCGACCGGGACAACGACGCCGTGCGCGAGGAACTGCTGAAGGCCACCCTCGCCCAGCTCGACACCCACCTCGCCGAACCCCTCACCGACTGCCTGGCCACCGACGCCGACGGCCGTCCCTGCATCGAGGCCAAGACCCCGCTGGACCTGGAGCGGGACCTCCGGCTGCCCGGCGGCAACATCTTCCACCGCGCCCTGTCCTGGCCCTATGCCCAGGAGGGGACCGGCCGCTGGGGAGTGGAGACCCGGCACCCGAACGTCCTGCTGTGCGGCGCGGGCGCCGTGCGCGGGGGAGGGGTGAGCGGCGTACCGGGACACAACGCGGCGATGGCGGTGCTGGAGGCCACCACTGCGTAAGGCGCCGCTCGGCAAAACAATCTGACGGAACGTCAGAAAGGCTCTTCCGTCGTCCGGCCCGCTGCGGCATCCTGCGCCCATGCAGACGGAGCTGAGCAGGAAACTCGGAGTCGAGCACGCCGTCTTCGGCTTCACGCCGTTCCCCGCCGTCGCCGCGGCCATCAGCCGGGCCGGCGGCTTCGGCGTGCTCGGCGCGGTCCGCTACACCGCCCCCGACGACCTCAAACGCGACCTCGACTGGCTCGCCGCGCACACCGGCGGCCGCCCCTACGGGCTCGATGTCGTCATGCCCGCGAAGAAGGTCGAGGGCGTGACCGAAGCCGACGTCGAGGCGATGATCCCGCAGGAGCACCGGCAGTTCGTGCGGGACACCCTCGCCAAGTACGGCGTCCCCGAGCTGGCCGAGGGGGAGGCGTCCGGGTGGCGTATCACCGGCTGGATGGAGCAGGTCGCCCGCACCCAGCTCGACGTCGCCTTCGACTACCCGATCAAGCTGCTCGCCAACGCCCTCGGCTCCCCGCCCGCCGACGTCGTGGCCCGCGCCCACGACCGGGGCGTGCAGGTCGCCGCGCTCGCGGGCAGCGCCCGGCACGCCCGCAAGCACCAGGAGGCCGGCATCGACATCGTCGTCGCCCAGGGCTACGAGGCCGGCGGCCACACCGGCGAGATCGCCACCATGGTGCTCACCCCCGAGATCGTGGAAGCCGTCGACCCGCTGCCCGTCCTCGCCGCCGGCGGCATCGGCAGCGGACAGCAGGTGGCGGCCGCACTCACACTCGGCGCGCAGGGCGTGTGGCTGGGCTCTATATGGCTGACCACCACAGAAGCGGACCTCCACTCGCCCGCCCTGACCCGCAAGCTGCTCGCCGCCGGGTCCGGCGACACCGTCCGCTCCCGTGCCCTCACGGGCAAGCCCGCACGCCAGCTCCGTACCGAATGGACCGAAGCCTGGGCGGACCCGGCCGGACCCGGCACCCTGCCGATGCCGCTGCAGGGCCTGCTGGTGGCCGAGGCGGTCTCCCGGATCCAGAAGTACGAGGTCGAACCGCTGCTCGGCACGCCGGTCGGGCAGATCGTCGGCCGGATGAGCAGCGAACGCAGCGTCCAGGCCGTCTTCGACGACCTCACCCGCGGCTTCGAGAAGGCCGTGGACCGCATCAACCGCATCGCAGGAAGGAGCGGCAAGTGACCAGCACGCCCCCCGCCGGATTCTGGGCCCAGGCCGCCCGGCAGCCCGGCCGCACGGTCCTCGTCGCCCCCGACGGCGAGGAGTGGACCGCCGGACGACTGCACGGCGCCGCCAACCGGCTCGTCCACGGGCTGCGCGCGGCCGGTCTGGAACGCGGCGACGCCTTCGCCGTCGTCCTGCCGAACGGTGTCGAGCTCGTCACCGCCTACCTGGCCGCCACCCAGGCAGGCCTCTATCTGGTCCCGGTCAACCACCATCTCGTCGGCGCCGAGATCGCCTGGATCGTCGCCGACTCCGGCGCCAAGGCGCTCATCGCCCACGAGCGGTTCGCATCCGCCGCGCGGTCCGCCGCAGACGAGGCGGGACTGCCCGCCACCCACCGGTACGCGGTCGGCGAGGTCGCCGGCTTCCGGCCGTACGGCCAACTCCTCGACGGACTACCGGAGTCCGCTCCCGGGGGCCGGGAACTCGGCTGGGTCATGAACTACACCTCGGGTACGACCGGACGCCCGCGCGGCATCCGCCGTCCGCTGCCCGGCAAGGCACCGGAGGAGGCCTACCTGGGCGGCTTCCTCGGGATCTTCGGCATCAAGCCGTTCGACGACAACGTGCACCTCGTCTGCTCACCGCTGTACCACACGGCCGTCCTGCAGTTCGCCGGTGCGTCCCTGCACCTGGGCCACCGCCTGGTCCTGATGGACAAGTGGACGCCCGAGCAGATGCTGCGCCTCATCGACAGCCACAAGTGCACCCACACCCACATGGTCCCCACCCAGTTCCATCGCCTGCTGGCCCTCCCGGACGAGGTGAAGGCCCGCTACGACGTCTCGTCCATGCGGCACGCCATCCACGGCGCCGCCCCCTGCCCGGACCATGTGAAACGGGCCATGATCGACTGGTGGGGACACTGTGTGGAGGAGTACTACGCGGCCAGCGAGGGCGGCGGCGCCTTCGCCACCGCCGAGGACTGGCTGAAGAAGCCCGGCACGGTCGGCAAGGCCTGGTCCATCAGCGAACTCGCGGTCTTCGACGACGACGGCAACCGGCTCCCGCCCGGTGAACTCGGCACCGTCTACATGAAGATGAGCACCGGCGGCTTCTCGTACCACAAGGACGAGGCTAAGACCCGCAAGAACCGCATCGGTGACTTCTTCACCGTCGGCGACCTCGGCTACCTCGACGAGGACGGCTACCTCTTCCTCCGCGACCGCAAGATCGACATGATCATCTCCGGCGGGGTCAACATCTACCCCGCCGAGATCGAGTCCGTGCTGCTGTCCCACCCCGCCGTCGCCGACGCGGCCGCCTTCGGCATCCCGCACGACGACTGGGGCGAGGAGGTCAAGGCCGTCGTCGAAGCGGCCCCCGGCCACGAGCCGGGCCCGGCCCTCGCCGCCGCCCTCCTCGACCACTGCGCCGAGCGACTCGCCGGATACAAGCGGCCCAAGAGCGTCGACTTCATCGCCGAGCTGCCCCGCGACCCCAACGGCAAGCTGTACAAGCGGCGGCTGCGGGACCCGTACTGGGCGGGGCGGACGCGGCCGGTGTGACCACGGCCCCGGCCGTCGGACTCATGGGTGACTCTCCAGGAACCCGGCGAGGCCCGCGGCGTCGGTGCCGGCCTTGCGGTAGACGCTGGACAGCAACTGCCGCACGCCCTGCTCGGTGAGCCGCAGTTGCTTGGCGACCACCGCCACCGGGTGTCCCTGGGCGGACAGTTCGGCAGTGCGGCGTTCCCGGGCGGTCAGCGTGTCCGGCTGCGCGTACCGCAGCGGCAGCGGACGCATTCCCGCCGCCGAGAGCTCTGCCCTGGCCCGGGCGGCCAGTGCCTCCGCCCCGCAGTGAACGGCGCCTTCCAGGCCTTGGTAGAGCCGATCGGCGGCCTCCTGCAGCCGCCCGTCGCGGGACAGCGCGGCGCCGTGGCCGACCTGGGCGCGGGCGAGCTCGTAGGCGGCGGGGGACTGCTCCAGGTGAGCGACGGCCTCCGCGTACAGGGGGAGCGCCGCAGGACCGCCGGTCACCTCGGCCAGCGTGTGCAGGGCCTGACCGATGGTGGAGGCGGCACCGAACTTCCGGGCGCGCCGCACGGCGTCCCGGGCGTGGCCCACCGCCTGCTCCGGGGCAGTGGGGGCGAGCGCGGAGGCCAGGTGCAGCTGCCACGGACACCAGGCCGGGTTCCGCCAGGCCCGCCCGTCCAGCCAGTCCCCGACCGACGACAACAGCGGCGCTGCTTCGGCGTGCCGTCCCTCCGCCAGGAGCAGCTCGGCGTACACGGTGCGCGGATCGGGATAGATGACAGCGTTCGGGGTCGTCTCACCGAAGCGGTGCGCGTCGGCCAGTGCGCGCGCCTCGGCGACGCGTCCCCGGGCGAGCAGGGTCTGGATGAGAATGCTGACGCCGAACAACTGGGCGGCCACGACCCTTCCACCTTGTCGGCGATGCGCAGCCCTTCCCGTACGAGGTCCTCGGCTTCGGCGAGACAGCCGCGGCGGTAGCGGACGTAGCCGGCGATGGTCTGGCCGAAGGCGAGGTGAGAGCCGTGCCAGCCCTTGGCCACGCATTCGGCGATGCCCTTGCTGAACAACTCCTCGGCCCGGCGCGGCTGGTCGCCGTACACGAACACCAGGGCGACCGAGAGCGGCACCTCGAAACCCCGCGTTTCGTCCGTCCAGCTCATGCCGCCGCGCAGGGCCTTCTCGGCATACGCGAGGGTGGTCTGCCGGGGTTCGCCGCGCTTGACGGCGTCCCAGGCCCGCAGCCCCAGGATGTAGCGCTCCTCCAGGCTGCGACCGGGCAACTGCTCGGCCAGACGAGCCAGTGTCCGGGAGCGGGCGGGTGAGTCGGGGTCGTCCGTGCGGACCATGCTCCAGACGAACTGATCGGCCTGCATGCGCAGCCGGACCCGCGGACTCGTGGCCTGCTTCGCCTCCTCGGCGGCCACGGTCACGGCCTCGGCCAGCTGATCGGTGTGGGCCAGAGCCGTCGTCAGCCGATAGACGACGGAGGCGCGCAGATCGGGGTCGATGTCCGGCTCCGCCAGCGCCTGGCGGAGATGGCGCACCGTCGCCGTGGGCTCGATCAAGAAGGTGGCGCAGGCGAGTTCATGAAGGACCGCGGCACGGTCCTCGGGCAGGGGCGGCTCCTGGAGCGCGCGGCTGAGCAGCCGCCGGGCGGCCTCGGTCGCTCCGGCGCGCAGGTACTCGCGGGCGGCCTCGCGCAGACACGCGACCGCCTCGGGACTGCCCTCGCAGGGGACCTCCAGCAGATGCCGGGCGGCGGCGGTGGGCCCGTATCCCGCCGCGAGGACGGCCTGTGCGGCGGTGTTGTGCAGGGCGGCCCGGAACGCCGTGCCGATGGACCGGTAGATCGTCGTGGCGATCAGCGGGTGGACGAACTCGAGCTCACCCTCGGGGCCGTGGCCGTGGGCCAGGATCCGGGCCGCGCGCAGCTTCTCGGTCGCCTCGGCCGCGGCTTCCTCGCCGAGCACCGCGATGGTCGCGGCGAGCCGCGGTGAGAAGGGCGAACCCAGTACGGCCGCGATGTGCGCGAAGCGGACGGTCGCCGTGTCGAGCCGTTCCAGACGATCGATCAGCCCGGGCCCCTTGATCGCGGCGGCGAGCTCCCGCATCGCCGGCAGGTCGTCCTCGGTGCCCTTCAGTTTCCGCTCGGCGAGTCCGATGGCCAGCTCCACCGCCTCGAAGGGGCTGCCGCCGGTGGCCGACCAGCATTCCCTGCAGAACCGGTCCTCGGCCGTTTCCCCGAGTTCGTTCCTGACGATCTGCGCCACGCCGTCCGCGGTGAGCAGCGCCAGGTCCTGGGGGCGGACTCCGTGGTGTCCCACGAGCGTGCGGAGCTTGCGCGCGTCGGACGGCAGTTCGTCGGGCCGGTAGGCGACCACGATGAGCAGCGGAAGGTCCTCGACGCGTGCCGCGAAGGAGTCGAGCCAGCCGAGGGACTCCGCGTCGGCCCAGTGCAGATCGTCCAGGAGCAGGACGACCGGCGCCTTCCGCATCGCCAGGCGTGTCATGACCCAGTCGAGTCCCTCGCTGACCCCTGTCCTGTCCGGCGCAGGACCGGGGCCCCTCGCCTCGAGACCGAGCACGGCGGCGACGATGTCGTACCAGCTTCCCAGGAAGGCGCGGAGCTCCGCCTCGTCCATCCGCGCCAGCGACGGCTGCACCAACTGGCGTACCACGCGGAAGGCCGAGCCCTGTTCCTTCTCCCCGCCCCTGCCTGACAACACGTTGAATCCATGGGCCGCGGCTCGGGCACGTGCTTCCGTGATGAGTGCCGTCTTGCCCAGTCCGGCCGGCCCGGTGAAGGCGAGCAGTCCCCTGCGCCTCGCTCGCGGCAAGCCGTCGGCGGAGCGCCGCAGCTCCTGGAAGGCGGCATCGAGGGCCTGAAGTTCCCGTCGGCGCTCGATCAACGTGCCTTGCGCCGTGATCGGTTGCCGCGGCTTCGTCGCCATGTGCCGTACCGCCTTCTGTCGTTCGGCCCGAGAGCCGAGCGTACGCCTCGTCGAGGTGGGCCCGGATGGCTTGGCCTCCATAGGATGAATCATCGGCCGGGGGTGTGACAGCGCCCGCCCGTCGGGTAAGGGACCTGATCGGGCTACGGCGCGGCGGGCACCGACACCACGTCCGCGTAGCGAGGCACGGTGCGGGACCAGTGGTAACACCCCCGGATCCAGCCGATCATGCCCTCCACATAGCCGACGGCGGCATGGCTCAACTCCGGTTCGATCTCCCCGTGGAGCCTCTGGAACTCCTCGATCGTTGCGTTGATCTCTTGGACGGTGAGGAGGACGGCGGTCTGCAGAGAGCACCGGTGCTCACGCCGGCGGGCCAGGGCCAGATTGATCATTTCCCCCGCCCGCTGTTCTTTCACGGCCGAGAACAGGTCCGCCGTCCACACCGCCGCGTCGGCCGACAGCCGGGCCAGTCGCCGCAGCACGGGGTCGTGGAGTTCGGCAGGGGACAGCTCGACCGGCTGGGCGGCCTCGTACAGGGGGTAGAACGGCTCGACGCCCGCGGTCAGCGACCGTATCGAGGTGCAGTCGCCGGTGCGCAACAGGAGGGGCTGTGCCTGAGCCACCGCCTCGTACAACAGGCCGTGCACGTATTCACAGCTGTGCCAGGCCCATCGTGCGGCCTGCGCGGGAGTGCAGCGTGCCCGGACCCGTCGGTGCAGATCGGCCAGGGCCGCTCCCAGCG
This sequence comes from Streptomyces sp. NPDC002076, assembly GCF_053593835.1. Taxonomy (NCBI): domain Bacteria; kingdom Bacillati; phylum Actinomycetota; class Actinomycetes; order Kitasatosporales; family Streptomycetaceae; genus Streptomyces; species Streptomyces sp. NPDC002076. The sequence continues at coordinate 113,840 of NZ_JBSFDI010000018.1, read as the reverse complement.
GAGTGCTGGGCGGCCGGCCGTCCCGCAGAATCGCGATGCTCTCGCACAGCATGGGCAGCAACCTGCCCGGTGAGCGGCGACCCGTGTCCTCCGCACGGTCGTCGAAGACGAACTGATAGGCGATCTGATCGGCCACGATCTGGAGCAGACCGGAATCCACGGTGGGACTGGTGAAGGAAGCGAGTTCGGCGGGTCGGGTGCGGACGATCATCGCCGCCACCCCTGGCTCGTCGGTCAGCCCCCACGCACTCAGCCATGCGTCGACGCCGGCTGCGGCCTCGGATTCATGGGGGCTGCGCCGGAACGGGTAGGGCATGTGGAGGTGGCCGTCGATCAGGTCCCTGAGGGTGGGGACCGCAGTTCCGTCCGGTACGGCGACCGCGATTCCCTCATGCGTTGCCGACAACGTGGTCACCTGCCGTCCGGGAGGCCGATGCGCCCGCAGGCATGGGTGAACGGGCTTCGCAGGCCATGACCAGCGCCCGCGGGCCCAGCGTGATCGCGGGGCGCGGCGTCCGTTCGACGTACCCGGGCAGATGGCGCAGGCGCCGCCGGCCGGCGAGGGTCGCCAGTGCCAGCGTGGCCTCCACCATGGCGAACTCGTCACCGAGGCATTTGCGGTTGCCCGCGGAGAACGGCAGCAGCGCGCGGCGCTGTGCGGCGGTGGGCCGCCCCGGAGACCAGCGGCCGGGGTCGAAGTGTTCGGGGTCGGGGAACGACGAGGGATCGTGGTGCAGGAGGTAAGGGCTGTACAGCACGGTCGCTCCCGCGGGCAGACGGCACCCGGCGAGTTCCGTCTCCCTGGTGGCGACGCGGGTGAAGAGCCAGCCGGGGGACGAGTGGCGCAGCGTCTCGGAGACGACGCACCGGGTGTAGGCGAGGCGCGGCAGGTCCTCGGGGCCGGGCCGGCGGCCTCCGGGGAGGACGGCGTCGAGTTCGGCGTGCAGCCGGCGCTCCGCCTCCGGATGGCGGGCCAGCAGGCTGAAGGCGTCGGTCAGGCACAGCGCCGGGGCCTCGACGCCCGTGAGCAGCAGGGTGATCAGGTGGTCGTGGACCTCCTGGTCGGTGATCGCCGGCTGCTCGCCGTCGCCGCGCGCGGCCGCCAGCAGGGTTCCCAGTACATCGTCGCGGTGGGGGCCCCGGCGGCGCTCCGCGATCGCCGCGTCGATGATCGCGTGCAGGCGCGACAGCGCGTGCCGGTAGCGGCGGTTGGCGGGCGTGGGCAGCCGGAACAGGGCGTCGATCGGTACGACCGTGCGCACGAACAGGCCACGGACGACGTCCGTGAGACAGTCCCGCACCTCGGCGGTCTTCGTGTCGTCCAGTGAGTCGGAGAGGAGGACCCGGCTGATCACACGGGTCGTGAGGGTCATCATCGCCTCGGTGACGGGAACCGCCCGCCCCACCGGCCACGCCCGGCACACCGACTCGGCCTCCTCGGTGACGAGGTCCGAGTAGTGGGCGGCGCAGGAGGGACGGAAGCCGGGTTGCAGCAGCCTGCGTTTGCTCCGGTGCGTCGGCTGGCGGCAGGTGACGAGGCCGTCCCCCATCAGCTTGCCGAGCCTGTCGTACAGCGGCCCGCCCTTGTCGAAGGTGTGCGGATCCATGAGCACCTCGTGGGTCAGCTCCGGGTGGCACACCATCCAGGCGCGCTGGGGGCCCAGCCGTATCTCGACCAGATCCCCGTGCGCGGGCAAAGAATTCAGAAACGCCAGCGGCCGGCGGTACAGGGCGATACCGTGCCCGAGGACCGGGAATATGCCGGGAGCAGTACCTGTCCTCCAGGCTCGTTTCTGTTCGGGCACAGCACGGCTCATGGATGCCTCCGCCCAACGTGAGACGTGAATTGTGTGAACTGCTGCGGACTTGGTGTTCCGAGACATGTCCTGCCCACGCTCAGCGCTGATCGGCTTTCCGAATCCTTTCTCCGAAGGGGCGCACAGAGGCACGCGGAAGCAAAAGTGCATTCGGAATGCGCCTCCAAAGTCCTTGACCTGTCTCCGCGGCTGGACCCAGGATCATGAGCCATGACGCAGGGACACGGCAGCACGGTCGACGGGGTGCTTCGCCGCAGCGCCCGGCGTACCCCGGCCCGCCGCGCGGTGGAGTACGGCGAGCGCCGCTGGACGTACGAGGAACTCGACGACGCCGTCTCCCGTGCGGCCTCGGTGCTGCTCGCCGAGGGCCTCGCACCCGGCGACCGGGTCGGCGCCTACGGCCACAACTCCGACGCCTACCTGATCGGCTTCCTGGCCTGCGCCCGTGCGGGCCTGGTCCATGTGCCGGTCAACCAGAACCTGACCGGGGACGACCTGGCGTACCTCGTCGGCCAGTCCGGCAGCAACCTCGTCCTCGCCGACCCGGACCTGGCCGACCGACTCCCGGACGGCGTACGGGTGTTGCCGCTCAGGGACACCGAGGGCTCATTGCTCGCCCGGCTGGCCGACACACCGCCGTACGCCGGGCCCGAACCCCGCATCGAGGACCTGGTGCAGCTGCTGTACACCTCCGGTACGACCGCCCTGCCCAAGGGCGCGATGATGACTCACCGGGCCCTCGTGCACGAGTACCTGAGCGCGATCACCGCCCTGGACCTGAGCGCCGGTGACCGTCCGGTGCACGCGCTGCCGCTGTACCACTCGGCCCAGATGCATGTGTTCCTGCTGCCGTACCTCGCCGTCGGCGCGACCAACATCATCCTGGACGCGCCCGACGGCGACCGCCTGCTCGACCTGATCGAGGCCGGCCGCGTGGACAGCCTGTTCGCGCCGCCCACGGTGTGGATCGGCCTGGCGGGCCGGCCCGACTTCGCCACCCGCGGTCTCGGCGGCCTGCGCAAGGCCTACTACGGCGCGTCGATCATGCCGGTCCCGGTGCTTCAGCGGCTGCGCGAGCGCCTGCCGCGGCTCGCCTTCTACAACTGCTTCGGGCAGAGCGAGATCGGCCCACTGGCCACCGTCCTCGGCCCCGACGAGCACGAGGGCCGGCTGGACTCCTGCGGGCGGACCGTGCTGTTCGTGGACGCGCGGGTCGTGGACGACCAGGGCAAGGACGTGCCCGTCGGCACGCCCGGCGAGATCGTCTACCGCTCACCGCAGTTGTGCGAGGGTTACTGGGACAAGCCCGAGGAGACCGCCGAGGCCTTCCGGGACGGCTGGTTCCACTCCGGGGACCTCGCGGTGCGCGACGCCGACGGCTACTTCACGATCGTGGACCGGGTGAAGGACGTCATCAACTCCGGTGGTGTCCTCGTGGCTTCACGCCAGGTCGAGGACGCCCTGTACACCCACGAGGCGGTGGCCGAGGCCGCCGTGATCGGCCTGCCCGACGAGCAGTGGATCGAGGCCGTCACGGCGATCGTCGTCCTGCGCGGCGAGGCGACGGAGGATCAGCTCATCGCGCATGTGAAGGGGAAGCTCGCGCCCTTCAAGGCGCCCAAACGGGTGCTGTTCGTGGACGAGTTGCCGCGCAACGCCAGCGGCAAGATCCTCAAGCGCGAACTGCGGGACCGCTTCGGCGGCTAGCCGAGGCCGCCGGCGGTCTTCGACGGCAGCAGGGCCTCGGCCAGCAACCGCCAGTGCGGAAGCGCCGATTCGCCCGGAGCCACGCCAATCACCTGCACGGCGACGTGATCGGCACCGGCCTCCACATGCCCGTGCAGCTTCCGTACGACCGTGTCCGGGTCGCCCCAGAACACCAGGTCGTCGACGAGCCGGTCGCTGCCGCCGCCGGAGAGGTCGTCGTCGGTGTATCCGAGCCGACGGAACTTGGCGATGTTGTAAGGGGTTTCGAGGTAGCCGCGCAGGTGCTCGCGCGCGAGAGCGCGGGCTCGGTCGGGGTCGGTCTCGAACAGCACGGCGTGCTCGACGGCCAGGAAGGCGTCCGGCCCGAGGATCTCCCGCGCCTGCTCGGTGTGGGCCGTGTTCACGTGGTAGGTCTGCGCCCCCTCGGCGCGGTCGCGGGCCAGCTCCAGCATCTTGGGGCCGTAGGCGGCCAGCAGGCGCCGGACGGGCTGGGCCGGGCGGGGGTTGGGCGTCCGCAGGGCGTCCAGCTCGTCGAGGTACCCGGCCATCGCGGCCAGGGGCTTGACCCCCGGGCGCGGCTGCCCGCCGAAGCCCAGGCCGAGCACGTGCCGCCCCGGGTAGGCGTCCGCCAGCAGCAAGGCGGCGCCGTGCGCCCAGGTCGCCTCCCGGGACCAGATCCGGGCGATGCCGTTCACGACCCCGAGCCGCCGCGTCGAAGCGAGCAGAAACCCGGCGTGCGTGAACGCGTCCCGCCCGAGCGCCTCCGGGATCCAGACGGCCCGCCAGCCCAGATCCTCCAGCTCCTGGACCGAGTCCCGGACCCGCGCGGCCGGCTGGTGCTCGAAGTCGAAGGTGTAGATCCCGAACCTGCCGAGGTCCAGGCCGTTCTTCTCCGTCATCGTCTGTCTCCCTGCGCGTCGGCTCGGTGCGATGATTCGAAATATCGCAGATTCTCGATATGAATCGCAAGGCGTGGCCGACACCGGTGATCAAGGTGCGGCTGACGGCCGACGATGCCGGGCGGGGTCGCGCAGGGCTGGGCCGGGCGGGGCGAGCTGGGCCGATCCGGGAGGGGCCGGGTCGGCTAGAGTGACCGCCCCAGCTCGGCGACCAGCTCGGCTATGCGTTCTTCATCCCGTTTGTAGTGGGTCCACTTGCCCACGCGGGTGGCCCGGACCAGGCCCGCGCGCTGGAGTTCGGCCATATAGGCCGACACCGTCGACTGGGCCAGGCCCGCCTTGGCCTGGATGTGGCTCACGCACACACCGACCTCGGCCGGATCGGCGATGGCCGTCTCCATGGGGAAGTGCCGCTCGGGCTCGCGCAGCCAGCGCAGCATCTGCAGCCGCATGGGATTGGACAGCGCCCGCAGCGCGTTGACCAGGTCGGGGTCCGGGGTGGGAGCGCTGTCCGTCATGGGTTCGGAGTATAGGGCCGCACCGATGTTTCGGGGTACGTCGATATGATCCCCGTACGTCCGTCGGCCAGGGTCGAGGTCCTACCCGGCAGCTTTCGGCCCGGCAGTCTTCGGCCGCAGGTCCACGATCCGGCGGATCTTGCCGACCGAGCGCTCCAGGGACTCCGGCTCCACGATCTCCACGTCGACGGTCACCCCGATCCCGTCCTTCACGGCTGCGCAGATGGAGACGGCCGCCGCGTCCCTCGCCTCCGGGCCGGCGTCCGGACGGGCCTCGGCCCGGACGGTCAGCCGGTCCAGCCGGCCCTCCCGGGTCAGCCGGAGCTGGAAGTGGGGCGCCACGCCGGGCGTGCGGAGCACGATCTCCTCGATCTGGGTCGGGAAGAGGTTGACCCCGCGCAGGATCACCATGTCGTCACTGCGGCCGGTGATCTTCTCCATCCGCCGGAACACCCGGGCCGTCCCGGGCAGCAGCCGGGTGAGATCCCGGGTGCGGTAGCGGACGATCGGCATGGCCTCCTTGGTCAGCGAGGTGAACACCAGCTCGCCCCGCTCGCCGTCCGGCAGCACCTCACCCGTGATCGGGTCGACCACCTCCGGATAGAAGTGGTCCTCCCAGATCGTCAGGCCGTCCTTGGTCTCCACGCACTCCTGCGCCACGCCCGGGCCGATCACCTCGGACAGCCCGTAGATGTCCACGGCGTCGATGGCGAACCGCTCCTCGATCTCGCGCCGCATCTGCTCGGTCCAGGGCTCGGCCCCGAACACACCCACGCGCAGTGAGGTGCCGCGCGGGTCCACGCCCTGCCGCTCGAACTCGTCCAGCAGGGTGAGCATGTAGGACGGGGTCACCATGATGACGGCCGGCTGAAAGTCCTGGATCAGCTGTACCTGCCGGGCCGTCATGCCGCCGGAGGCCGGGACGACCGTACAGCCCAGGCGCTCGGCACCGTAGTGGGCGCCCAGACCACCGGTGAAGAGCCCATATCCGTAGGCCACATGCACGATGTCACCGGGTCGTCCCCCGGCCGCCCGTATCGACCGCGCCACCATGTCGGCCCACATGGAGAGGTCGTTGTCCGTGTAGCCGACCACCGTGGGGCGCCCGGTGGTGCCGCTGGAGGCGTGCAGCCGGCGGATCCGCTCGCGCGGCACGGCGAACATCCCGTACGGGTAGTTCTCCCTGAGGTCCGCCTTGGTCGTGAAGGGGAAACGCGCCAGATCGGCAAGGGATCGGCAGTCCTCGGGGCGGAGGCCGGCCTTGTCGAAGGACTCGCGGTAGAACGGCACGTTGTCGTAGGCGTGCCGCAGCGAGGCGCGCAGCCGCTCCAGCTGGAGCTCGCGCAACTCCTCGGGTCCGAGCCGTTCGCCCGCGTCGAACAGGTCCGTCGCTTCCGCCATCGAGTCGTCTCCCTCGCCGCACTCGCATACCGGACGACCGATCATTCGGTCGATTCCTTCCGGGCCAGTAATTCAGGCCATGCGGCTCCAGGCAAGAGGGCTGCGAAGATTTTCCGCGCCGGTGCGGGCCGGAGAACGGGGAGGTGGAGCCCGCCGACCACCCCACGTGGTGAAGCGTTGCACCGCGCCGGGTCCGACCGACATGATCACGGCCATGCCGACCTGCACCGCACCCGACGCCACCCGGCTCGCCTACCACCTGCGGGGTGACGGCGAGCCCCTCGTCGTCCTGCCCGGCGGCCCCATGCGTGCCTCCGCCTACCTCGGAGACCTCGGCGGGCTGACCGCGCACCGCCGCCTGGCCCTGCTGGACCTACGAGGCACCGGGGACTCCGCCCTGCCGGCGGACCCGGCGACATACCGCTGCGACCACATGGTCGAGGACGTCGAGGCATGGCGCGCACACATGGGTCTCGAGCACATGGATCTGCTCGCCCACTCGGCGGGCGCGGCCCTGGCCACGCTCTACGCGGCCCGCCACCCGCAGCGAATACGGCGACTGCTGCTGATCACACCCAACCCGTCCGCCTTGGGCCTGCGGGCGACGCCCGAGGACCGGCTGGCCGCGGCCCGGCTGCGCGCTGACGAGCCGTGGTTCGCGCAGGCGTTCCCCGCCCTCCGGGCCTGGCTGGCGGGCGAGGCGGACTTCGACGACGTGTTCCTGCCGTTCTTCTACGGCCGCTGGGACGACGCCGCCCGGGCCCACACCGACGCCGAACCGGAGCAGACGAACGAGAAGGCGGGGGAGCGCTACTTCGCCGACGGCGCCTTCACACCGGACGCGACCCGGACCGCCCTCGCCGCGCTGACCGCGCCGGTCCTCGTGCTCGCCGGGGAACTGGACGGCGGCCCCCGCCCGGAGCTCGCCCGCCGGGCCGCCGAGGCCTTCCCGAACGCCGAGGTCGCCGTCCAGCCCGGAGCCGGTCACTACCCCTGGCTGGACGACCCGGAGTGGTTCCTGCAACGCACTCTCGCCTTCCTCGACGCGCCGGCCGGGGCCGCTCTGCCCCGGGCAGAGCAGCCGGCCGGGCCCGGATCGCCCGGCTAGCGTGCCCGGACTGGACGCACATCGCCGAGCGGCTCGCGGCACCCACGCGCCCGTGCCGCTCGAGCGGCCCCGGCCGCTCGCCGAACGGCCCGCGGAAGAGCTGCCGTTCGACTGGGTGACGGTGCGGGCCACCGATGAGCAGCGCAACGCGCCCGATCCCGTGTGGTGGGACCACATAGGCCCGATCACCAAGCCGACGCCGGTCATCGGGGGTGGTCCCACCAGACTCCTCCCGCAGGTGAGCACGGTCACCCACGGGTTCAGCCCGGTTGCGGCCCGAATGCCTTCAGGAACCGGTCGCGGAAGCTGTCCATCCCCCAGACGGGAGCGTTCGCGGCGGGCTTCAGGCCCTCCGTCCAGCCCCAGCCGGAGATCCGGTCCAGCACTTTGGGGTCACGGGCGACGACGGTGACCGGCACCTCCTTGCGGGGGCTGTTCCCGGTGACCGTCGGCACGGGCTGGTGGTCGCCCAGGAAGACCACGACCGTGTTCTCGTTGCCGTAACGCCGCAGGAACCCGACGAGGCTGTTCAGCGAGTACTCGACGGAGGCGCGGTATTCCGTACGCACGCTCTCCGGGTCCCTCCAGACCTCCTGCTGGGACTTGCCCTCGCGCCTGATCTGCTGGAAGACCGACCCGTCGCCCAGCTTCGCCCAGTCGACCATGCGGGGCAGCGGCGCCCACGGATAGTGGCTCGAGGTGAGGATGATCTCGGCCATGATCGGGCCCCGGCCCCGCTTGCCGAACTCCCGCCGCTGGAACGTCTGCAGGGTGAACTGGTCCGGCACCTGCGACCAGCCGAAGTCCGGGCCGTGGTAGTCGAGGTGATGGCCGTCGTAGATGTGGTCCAGGCCGAAGAACCGGCCCTCCGGCCAGGCCACCAGCACCCCCGGAACCACCCCGACCGTGCGCCAGGCCCCGGTCCTGCGGAACGCCCCTGTGAGGGTGGTCCGGTCGCTGGAGGTGAGGCTGCGGAACCGCTGCTGGTTGCTGATCCACAGGCCGGACAGGAAGGTCGAGTGGGCCAGCCAGCTGCCGCCACCGGTCACCGGCGAGCGCAGCCAGCCGCTGCGCGCCCGGAATCCTGCGGCCTTGAGGGCGTCGTCGCTCTCCTTGAGGACCTTGCCGATCCGCGGGGCCATCGCCGGGTCCTCGATCGCCGAACGGCCGTAGCTCTCGATGAACGTGAACAGCACGTCCTTGCCGCGCAGGCCGGTCAGCAACTGGTCGGGCGGCGTATGGGCGAAGGCGTCGTGAGCGGCCTGACGCCGGAAGAGACGGGCGTCCGCGAGGGAGACGCGGACCTGCTTGGCCCGGTCGCCGAGGAGGTCCGCGTCGAGCGTCGAGGCGACGGGCACGCCGCCTCTCTGCACACCGAGCACGACGCAGGTGATCCAGGCCGTGCTCAGCACCAGCACGACGCGGACGGACCGGGCGCGGTGCCGGGCCAGCACGGTGCTGAGACGGACCGTGGCGCCCGCGGTCAGGACGAGGACGACGACCGCAAGGAGCAGGGCGCCGGCGATGGCGACCAGTTCACCGGTGCGGCCGGAGGTGTCCCGCAGATAGTCCGCCGCATTGCCCAGCAGACCCCAGTCCAGCACCAGGTCGAAGGGGCGGTAGAGCACCGAGTAGAAGCCGATGTCGAGGCACTTCAGGAGCGTGACCAGCCCGATCAGCACGCCGATGGCCGCCGCCGCGGCCCGCCTCGCCCGGGACGGCAGCACGAGCAGCACGACGGCGAGCAGGATCCCCTCGGCCGGCAGATGCTCGACGGCGGCCGGGGTCAGCCGGTCGGGCCGGTTCGGCAGCAGCAGCGCCGCCAGCAGGACGCCGACGGCAAGGACGCTCGAGCCCACGGCCGCGTACCGCGCGATACGGGCCCGCCTGCCGGGCGGGCCGGCCAGTGCGGCCAAGCCCCGCGCGAGGCGACTGTGCCCGCCGAGCAGGCCGGTCCGTGCGGCGAGGCTCCGTACGACACGCGCGCGTCTGCCGAGCCGGCCGGGTGCCGCGGCCGGCTTCGCCTCCCCGGCCCTCGTGGGATCCCCGGTTCCCGCCGGGCCGCTGTCCGTCTCGTCTGCGCCACCCGGCAGGTGACTAGGCGTGTGGTGAGACACCCGGAGATCCTTCCGTGCGCGGCCCGGTGCCGGTGCGGGAGGCCGGGACCGGCACGACTCGACCGACTGGCAGTCACCCAAAGTAGCCGAATGGGTGTCGATCGTGCGCACAGAGTAGTGCTACCGGGTGGTGGGGGCGGTGGGACACCCCGGCGTGTCAGCGCCGGTCGGCCGCCACCGCCACCTCACGTGCCCACCGATAGTCGGCCTTGCCGCTCGGGCTCCGCCGGATGGTGTCGGTGATCACCAGCTGGCGGGGGATCTTGTAGCCGGCCAGCCGGGTACGGCAGTGGTTCTGGATGTCGGCCAGCGAGGGGTGCGAGGCTCCCGTGCGCAGCTGCACCACGGCGGCCACATGGTTGCCCCAGGTGGCGTCCGGGACCCCGGCGACCAGCGCGTCGTACACGTCCGGATGCGCCTTGAGCGCCTGCTCGACCTCCTCCGGATAGACCTTCTCGCCGCCGGTGTTGATGCACTGCGAGCCCCGGCCCAGCACGGTGACCACGCCGTCCTCGTCGACCGTCGCCATGTCGCCGAGCAGGACCCAGCGCTGCCCGTCCTTCGCGAAGAACGTCTCGGCGGTCTTGCGCGGGTCGTTGTAGTAGCCGAGCGGGACATGGCCGCACTGGGCGACCCGGCCGATCTCGCCCGCGGCCACCGGTTCGTGGGTCGCCGGATCCACCACGCGGGTACGGGAGTTGACTCGCAGGCGGAAACCGCGCTCGGGGCCCGAGTCCTCCGTCGCCGTACCGTTGAAGCCGGACTCGGAGGAGCCGAAGTTGTTGAGCAGCATGGCGTTCGGCACCAGCTCCCGGAACTGCCGGCGCACCGTCTCCGACATGACGGCGCCCGACGAGGAGACGCTGAACAGGGCCGAACAGTCCGTGCCCTTCAGGGGGCCGCTCAGCGCGTCGATCAGCGGCCGGAGCATCGCGTCGCCGACCAGCGACATGCTGGTGACCTTCTCCTTCTCGACGGTCCGCAGCACCTCCTCCGGCACGAACTTGCGGTGCACGACGACGCGTTGGCCGAAGTTGAAGCCGATGAACGCCGTCAGGGTGGAGGTGCCGTGCATCAGCGGGGGAGTGGGGAAGAAGGTGATCCCGGCGCCCCCGGCGGCAACCCGCTCGGCCAGTTCCTCCGGTGTCTTCACCGGCTCCCCGGTCGGCGCCCCGCCGCCGAGCCCGGCGAAGAACAGGTCCTCCTGGCGCCACATGACGCCCTTGGGCATGCCGGTCGTGCCGCCGGTGTAGATGATGAACTGGTCGTCCGCGGAACGGGCCGGGAAGCCCCGGGCCGGCGATCCGGACGCCTCCGCGTCGCCGAACGGCACCGCCCCGGGCACCTCGGCCGTCTCGGGGCCCACCCGCAGCAGATGCCGCAGCATCGGCGCCCGCGGCAGCGCCGCCGCCACCCGGTCCGCGAACTCCGCGTCGAAGACCAGCGCGACCAGATCGGCGTCCCGGTAGAGGTACACCAACTCCTCTTCGACATAGCGGTAGTTGACGTTGACCGGGACGATCCGCGCCTTCAGGCAGGCCAGCACCGTCTGCAGGTACTCGACGCCGTTGTACAGGTGGAGGCCGAGGTGTTCCCCGGGCTGTATCCCGCTGTCGATCAGGTGGTGGGCGATGCGGTTGGCGGCCGCGTCCAGTTCCGCGTAGGTCAGGCGGCGCTCCGCGCCGGTGCCGGGATGGTCGACGTACACGAGCGCCTCGCGGTCCGGGACCACGTCGACGACCGACTCGAACAGGTCGGCAAGGTTGTACTCCACCGCTCCTCCTGACCCCGGCAGTGCTGGTGAACAAAGGCGCATCGGTCGGTACGCCGGTCATCAGAGCAAAGCCCACGACAACTGTGAAGGGCCCGCGCCCAAATAATCTGACTGTCTGTCAGAAAACCATGGAAGCTCCCTTGAAGTGCCTCCCCGCCTACTGCAACCTGTTCTCGTTCTCACCGAGGGGAGACAAGTCCATGGGCGGGACGGAACACCTCACCGTGCGGCGCGAGGGCGCCACGCTGGTGCTCACGCTCAACAGGCCCGACGCCAGGAACGCGCTCTCGCTTCCCATGCTCGTCGGCCTGTACGACGGCTGGCTGGCGGCCGACGCGGACGACGGGATCCGCTCGATCGTCCTCACCGGGGCCGGCGGCTCCTTCTGCGCCGGCATGGACCTCAAGGCCCTGGCCGGCAAGGGGATGGAAGGCGAGCGGTATCGCGACCGGCTCAAGGCCGACCCCGACCTGCACTGGAAGGCGATGCTGCGCCACCATCGGCCACGCAAACCGGTCGTCGCCGCCGTCGAGGGGTACTGCGTCGCGGGCGGCACCGAGATCCTCCAGGGCACCGACATCCGGGTCGCGGGCGAGTCCGCGACCTTCGGCCTGTTCGAGGTCCGGCGCGGCCTGTTCCCGATCGGCGGCTCCACCGTCCGGCTGCAACGCCAGATCCCGCGCACCCACGCCCTGGAGATGCTGCTCACCGGACGGCCGTACAGCGCCCGGGAGGCCGCGGACATCGGACTCATCGGCCATGTCGTCCCCGACGGCTCCGCGCTGGGCAAGGCCCTGGAGATCGCCGAGCAGATCAACGCCTGCGGCCCGCTCGCCGTCGAGGCCGTCAAGGCGTCGGTGTACGAGACCGCGGAGATGACGGAGACCGACGGACTCGCGGCCGAACTCGCGCGCGGCTGGCCGGTCTTCGACACCGCCGACGCCAAGGAAGGCGCCCGCGCCTTCGCGGAGAAGCGGCCCCCCGTCTACAAGCGCGCCTGAACCGCCGAAGGAGCCCCCGGATGCCCGAAGTCCTCAAAGCCCCCCTCGTCGTCGAGTTCCCCTTCACCCGCTCCCTCGGCCCCGTCCAGAGCGCCTTCCTCACCGGCCTGCGCGAACGCGTCGTCCTCGGCGTGAGAACGACCGACGGACGCACCCTCGTCCCACCGGTCGAGTACGACCCCGTCACCGCCGAGGAACTCCGCGACCTGGTGGAGGTCGCCCCCACGGGCACGGTCACCACCTGGGCGTGGAACCACGCGCCGCGCCGCGGGCAGCCCCTCGGCACCCCCTTCGCCTGGACCCTGGTCCGGCTCGACGGCGCCGACACCGCCCTGCTGCACGCCCTCGACGCCCCCGGTCCCGACTCCGTGCACACCGGAATGCGGGTCCGCATCCGCTGGGCCGCAGAACGCACCGGCGCCATCACCGACATCGCCTGCTTCGAGCCGTACGACGGAGCAACCGCACAACTTGGTGACCACTCCGGCGAGTTCGACGACCGGATCACCGGGATCGTCGCCCCGGCCCGCCTGGACTACACCTACTCACCCGGCCGCGCCCAGTCCGACTACATCAACGCCCTCTCGGAACGGCGGACCGTCGGCGAACGCTGCCCCTCCTGCCGCAAGGTGTACGTCCCCCCGAGGGGTGCGTGCCCCACATGTGGTGTGGCCACAGTGGAACAGGTCGAAGTGGGTCCCCGCGGCACAGTCACCACCTACTGCATCGTCAACATCAAGGCGAAGAACCTCGACATCGAAGTGCCCTACGTCTATGCGCACATCGCCCTCGACGGCGCCGACCTCGCCCTGCACGCCCGGATCGGCGGCATCCCCTACGACCAGGTGCGCATGGGCCTGCGCGTGGAGCCCGTGTGGACCGAGGGCGGCCGCTACCCCGACCACTACCGGCCCACCGGCGAGCCCGACGCCGACTACGACACCTACAAGGAGCTGCTGTGACCCGGGAGATCGCGGTCGTCGCCTTCGCCCAGACCGACCACCGCCGCTCCACCGAGGAGTCCTCCGAGGTCGAGATGCTGATGCCGGTCCTGCACGAGGTGCTGGCACAGACCGGCCTCAGGGCCGCCGACATCGGCTTCACCTGCTCCGGCTCCAGCGACTACCTCGCCGGCCGCGCCTTCTCCTTCACCCTCGCCCTCGACGGCGTCGGTGCCTGGCCGCCGATCTCCGAGTCGCACGTCGAGATGGACGGCGCCTGGGCGCTGTACGAGGCCTGGACCAAGCTGCTCACCGGCGACGCCGACACCGCGCTCGTCTACGCCTACGGCAAGTCCTCGCCCGGGTCCCTGCGCGACGTCCTCACCCGCCAGCTCGACCCGTACTACCTCGCCCCCCTGTGGCCCGACTCCATAGCCCTCGCCGCCCTCCAGGCACAGGCCCTCATGGACGCCGGCCACACCGACGAACCCGCGCTCGCCGCCGTCGCCGCCCGCAGCCGCGCGGATGCGGAAGCCAACCCGCACGCCCAGCTCAAGGGGCAGGTGCCGCACGGCGACTACGTCGTACGACCGCTGCGCACCGGCGACTGCCCGCCCGTCGGCGACGGCGCCGCCGCCGTGATCCTCGCGGCGGGCGAGCGGGCCCGCCGGCTGTGCCCGCGGCCCGCCTGGATCCGTGGCGTCGACCACCGCATCGAGGCCCACGCCCTTGGCCTGCGCGACCTCACCGACTCGCCGTCGACCCGGCTCGCCGCCGAGCGGGCCGGCGCCTTCGAACGGCCCGTCGACACCGCCGAGTTGCACGCTCCGTTCACCGCCCAGGAGGTGATCCTGCGCAGGGCGCTCCGGCTCGGTGACGACGTGCGCGTCAACCCCTCCGGCGGTGCGCTCGCCGCCAACCCCGTCATGGCCGCCGGACTGATCCGCATCGGCGAGGCCGCCGCCCGCATCCACCGCGGCGCGTCCGACCGCGCCCTCGCCCACGCCACCTCCGGCCCCTGCCTGCAGCAGAACCTGGTCGCCGTACTCGAAGGGGATCCGCGTTGACTTCCTCCCCTCTCCTGAAGGAGGGGGGATTCCTACGGCTCGCGCCGTAGAGGTTTCTGCTTCGTCGCCGACTGCCCGCCCGGAGTTCTCCGTTGAGGTCTTACGCCAGCTCCACAGACAGACACGGCCAGCCCGGCCGCCAGGATGTTCTTCGCCGCGTTCACGTCCCGATCGTGGGTCGTGCCGCAGCCGCACGTCCAGGAACGGACATTCAACGCCATCGCGCCCTGCAAACTACCGCAGGCAGAACACAGCCTGGAGGAGGGGAACCAGCGGTCGACCGCGATCAGTTCCCGGCCGTACCAGCGGGCCTTGTACTCCAGCATGCTCCGGAACTCGCTCCACGCCGCGTCGCTGATGGCGCGGGCGAGCTTGCCGTTCTTCACCATGTTGCGCACAGCCAGGTCCTCGATCACGATCGTTTGGTTCTCACGAACGAGCCGAGTGGTGATCTTGTGCAGGTGGTCGCGTCGCCGGTCGGCGATGCGGGCATAGACCTTGGCGACCTTCCACCGGGCCTTGGCCCGGTTCGCTCCGTCACCCTTGGCCTTGCGGGCAAGCTGCCGCTGGGCCCTGGCAAGGCGGGCGCGTTCTCGCCGCTCGTGCCGGGGGTTGGCGATCTTCTCCCCGGTGGAGAGGGTCAGGAGATGGTCGAGGCCGGCGTCTATGCCGATCGCCGTGTCAGTTGCCGGAAGTGGCTGGACGGAGGGGTCTTCGCACAGCAGGGACACATACCAGCGTCCGGCCGTGTCCTGGGAGACGGTCACCGTGGACGGCGAAGCGTCTTCGGGGAGCGGACGGGACCACACGATGTCCAGCGGCTCCGCCATCTTCGCCAGCGTCAGCTTCCCGTCCCGGAACCGGAACGCGCTGGTGGTGTACTCCGCCGACTTCCGCGACTTCTTCCGCGACTTGAAACGAGGGTACTTCGCGCGCTTGGCGAAGAAGTTGGTGAACGCCGTCTGCAGGTGGCGAAGTGCCTGCTGGAGCGGGACGGAGGAGACGTCGTTGAGGTACGCCAGTTCCTCGGTCTGCTCCCAGGCCGTCAGCATCGCAGACGTCTGGTTGTAGTTCACCCGCTCCTGTCGCACCCACGCCTCGGTGCGCGCCGCAAGGGCCAGGTTGTAGACCTTCCGCACGCAACCGAACGTGCGCGACAGTTCGGCTGCCTGCGCATCGGTCGGATAGAAGCGGTACTTGAACGCCCGCTTCACGCCGGTGGCCCTCACGGCTCACACACTAGCCCATCAGTCTGTGAACGGGTAAGGGTAGTTGGAGGCAGACGCCGGTCCACCCTGGCGGCGAACCGGCTTTCCTTGCCCTGCTCCGCAGGGGTTCGATTCACCCCCGGCCCTGAAGGACGGGGTTTCCTCGAAGGAGATCTGATGAGCAAGGAGCCCGTGGCCGTCGTAGGCATCGGCCAGACCAAGCACGTCGCCGCCCGCCGGGACGTCTCGATCGCCGGACTGGTCCGCGAGGCCGCCCAAAGGGCGCTCGAGGACGCCGAGTTGACCTGGTCCGACATCCACGCCGTGGTGATCGGCAAGGCGCCGGACTTCTTCGAGGGCGTGATGATGCCCGAGCTGTACCTGGCCGACGCGCTCGGCGCCGTCGGCAAGCCCATGCTCCGGGTGCACACCGCGGGCTCCGTCGGCGGATCCACCGCGCTGGTGGCCGCGAACCTGGTGGCCGCCCGTGTCCACGGCACCGTCCTCACCCTCGCCTTCGAGAAGCAGTCCGAATCGAACGCGATGTGGGGCCTGTCCCTGCCGATCCCCTTCCAGCAGCCGCTGCTCGCCGGCGCCGGCGGCTTCTTCGCCCCCCATGTGCGCGCCTACATGCGGCGCAGCGGCGCCCCCGACACCATCGGCTCCCTCGTCGCCTACAAGGACCGGCGCAACGCCCTGAAGAACCCCTACGCCCACCTCCACGAGCACGACATCACCCTGGAGAAGGTCCAGGCCTCGCCCATGCTGTGGGACCCCATCCGCTACTCCGAGACCTGCCCCTCCTCCGACGGCGCCTGCGCGATGATCCTCACCGACCGCGCCGGAGCCGCCCGCGCGCCCCGGCCGCCCGCCTGGATGCTCGGCGGCGCCATGCGCAGCGAGCCGACCCTGTTCGCGGGCAAGGACTTCGTCTCCCCGCAGGCCGGCAAGGACTGCGCCGCCGACGTCTACCGGCAGGCCGGCATCGCCGACCCGCGCCGGGACATCGACGCCGTCGAGATGTACGTGCCGTTCTCCTGGTACGAGCCCATGTGGCTGGAGAACCTGGGCTTCGCGGAGGAGGGCGAGGGCTGGAAGCTCACCGAGTCCGGGGTGACGGAACTCGACGGAGACCTGCCCGTCAACATGTCGGGCGGAGTGCTCTCCACCAACCCGATCGGCGCCTCCGGCATGATCCGCTTCGCCGAGGCCGCCCTCCAGGTGCGCGGCCAGGCCGGAGAACACCAGGTGGACGGCGCCCGCAGGGTGCTCGGACACGCCTACGGCGGCGGCTCGCAGTTCTTCTCCATGTGGCTCGTGGGAGCGCGGCCACCGCAGACCTGAAAGTCCTCCCCACGTGGCCTGTTGGGCATCGTGAGCGGTCGCTAGGCTGAGCCGCGGACGACGAACCGGGAGGAGCACGGACGTGGCCGAGACCACCACCCAGCAGAAGCCGCTCGTGGGCTGGGACAAGCCGGAGCTGGACCTCAGCAAGGCCGAGTGGCAGTCCAGCAGCCGAGGTCTGGGCGATGTCCAGATCGCCTTTGTCGAGGGCTTCATCGCGATGCGCAACAGCGGCCGTCCGGAGAGCCCATCCCTGATCTTCACGCCGGCGGAATGGGGTGCCTTCGTCTCCGGAGCCCGGGAAGGCGAGTTCGACCTCACCTGAGCCGGTCCCGACGGCCGGACCGGCACCACCACCCGGACCGAATGGGCGCCGCGCGTACACCGGCAGCCGAACCGGGGGTGTTCCGCGCCGATTTCCGGACACGCGACCGGCAGGACCCCGCTGGGACCCACGCCTGAGTCAGGCTGAGACCAGCAAGGGCAAGGTCGTGTTCCGAAAGGTGAGGGACGATGAGCACTGCGCCGGTCATCGCCGCGGTCGACGGCTCCGACGACAGCCTGCGCGCGCTGGAGTGGGCCGTCGACGCCGCCCGCCGCCACGCCGCCCCGCTGCGCGTGGTGCACGTGCGGCAGTACGCCGCCTGGGGCCAGGCCGATGTGCTGGTCGCCGCGGAGCCCGGGGCGGAGGGCGATCCGGTGCTGGACGACGTGCGCAACCGGCTCGCGGAGCGCGGCGCGGGGTCCGCCGTCGAGTACGTCGCCCTGGAGGGCGTACCGGGCGCCGTGCTGCCGGAACTCGGCGCCGACGCCCAGTTGTTGGTTCTCGGCTCCCGGGGCCGCGGTGGCTTCGCCAGCCTGCTGCTCGGCTCCAACGGGCTCGCCGCCGCCCGGGACGCCGAGTGCCCGGTGGTCGTCGTACCCCGGCCCGGCCGGCAGGTGCACGGCGACGGTCCGGCCGACCCGGGGCCCCGGGTGGTCGTCGGCCTGCACGCCGACAGCCCCGACGAGGCCACCCTCGCCTTCGCCTTCACCGAGGCCGCCCTGCGCGGCGCCCGCCTGCAGGTGATCGCCGCTTACCCGTGGCCGGTGCAGACCTGGTCCGCCCCCGGTCAGCTGGTGCCGCCCCAGATCGACCAGGGCGCCGTCGAGACCGAGACCCGTGCCCTCGCCGAGGGCTTCCTCGCCCCGCACCGCGAGCGGCACCCCGAGGTCCGCGCCGACGCCGAGGCACTGCCCGGTGACGCGGCCGGCCATCTCGTCGCCGCCTCCAAGGACGCCGAGCTGGTCGTCGTCGGCCGGCACCGGCGGCGTCTGCTCGCACCGGCCCGCATGATGGGCTCGGTCACCCAGGCCGTCCTGCTGCACGCGGCGAGCCCGATCGCGGTGGTGCCCCCCGGACCGCCGGAGGACTCCGGGCAGGGCGCGGCCGGATCGGCGTAGCAGACGGCACGGCGGCCCGCAATCGGGCGGGTGCCGACCGGCACGGACACGGCTGTGGTGTCCGGGCCCATGGTGGCGACCCACACGCCTTCGTACGGTGCGGCCACGCCCGGCGCCGTGCGCACAGCCCCGTGCACGAGCGGCCGGGACACGTGTCCCGCAAAGGAGCCGCCCATGCCACCGCCCCCGTTCGGAAGGCCCGCCGGAGCGCCGTCCCGTGCCCGCCGCCTGCCCGGTTTCCTGGCCCGTTTCCTCGCCGTCGTCGCCGTCGTCCTCGGTACCGCGCTCGCCGGTCCGCTGCCCGCCGCCCGGGCCTCCGTGACGCTCACCCAGGTGAGCGACTTCGGATCCAACCCCGGCGCCCTCACCATGTACGTGTACCGGCCCGCGTCCCTGCCCGCGCACCCGCCCGTCGTCGTGGCCCTGCACGGCTGCACCCAGAACGCACAGGTCTACGCCGACAACTCGGGGCTGCCCGGGCTCGCCGACCGCGACGGCTTTCTGCTGGTGCTCGCGCAGACCAGCTCGGCCAACAACCCGAGCCAGTGCTTCAACTGGTTCCAGACCTCGGACAACCGGCGCGGACAGGGCGAGGCGCTGTCCATCCGGCAGATGGTGAGCCAGGCCGAGACCGCCTACGGCGCCGACCCCCAGCGTGTCTACGTCACCGGTATGTCCGCCGGCGGCGCCATGACCGCCGTCATGCTCGCCACCTACCCCGACGTCTTCTCCGCCGGAGCGGTCGTCGCGGGTCTGCCCTACGACTGCACCAAGGACAACAGCCCGTACACCTGCATGAACCCAGGTGTCGACCTGAGCCCGGACGAGTGGGCCCAGCGGGTGCGGGACGCCTATCCGTCGTACACCGGGCCATGGCCGCGTACGGCCGTCTGGTACGGCGACCAGGACACCACGGTCGTCCCGCGCAACGCCACGGAACTGCGCGACCAATGGACGGCCCTGCACGGCCTCTCCCAGACCCCTGGCCGCACCACGACCATCGGGCCCGACGCCACCCGGCAGGACCAGTACCTGGCCGCCGACGGCACGGTCGCCGTCGAGGTCGACCAAGTCCCCGGCATCGGCCACGGCACCCCGGTCGACCCGGGCACCGGCACCCAGCAGTGCGGCAGCGCCGGCGCGCCCTACTTCGCCGCCTCCATCTGTTCCAGCTACTGGATCGCCCGGTTCTTCGGCCTGGACACCTCCGATCCGGGCGGCGGCGGCACCGGCGGTGGCGGCAGCGAGGCCGCCTGCTGGACGGCGAGCAACTACGCCCAGGTGCAGGCGGGACGGGCCACCACCAGTGGCGGCTACACCTATGCCAAGGGATCCCAGCAGAACATGGGCCTCTACAACACGTTCGTCACCCACACCCTGAAGGAGTCACCCACGGGTTACTACACCATCGCCGACAACGGCTGCCCCTGACATCGAGTCAGCCAGGTCAGTCACGGTCGGTCATGGTGGCCGACGACGCTACCGGGGCCGTCTTCATGGCGGCCCCACACATGTCCGGCGCACCCCCCCGCCCCTAGCCTCCAGCGCGTCCACCCACAGCCGGAGGTACCCGTATGCCGATCACACCGCACAGACGGCCCACCCGCCGAGCCGTTCTCCCTGCCCTCTCGCTCGCCGCGGCCTGTCTGCTCCTGGCCACCCCGGCCACCGCGGCACCCACCGGCACACCGGACGGCCACTGTGCCGGCCGCATCCACCTCCAGGTGCCCGGCGCGGCCTACCAGCAGGCCGACTGCCTGGACGAGCTGACCACCGCCGGCACCGTGGCCTCCGGCCACACCGACCCGGCCGACTACGCGGGACTCACCCCCAAGGACCTGCCCACGCCCAGCGGCGTGCCCGGCATCCAGATCGACGGCTACTTCCCCGACAGCTCCACCACCGACACGAACCACGGCTGGAACCACGACTCCCAGTTCGTCATGCGCCTGCCCGACCACTGGAACGGCGGCCTGGTCGTCGCCGGGACGCCCGGCAACCGCGAGCAGTACGCGAACGACAGGGCCATCTCCGACTGGGTGCTCGCCCGTGGCTACGCCTACGCCGCCACCGACAAGGGCAACACCGGCACCGCCTTCTACCGCGACGGACTGCGGCCCGGCGACGCCATCGCCGAATGGAACACCCGCCTCACCCAGCTCACCCGCGCGGCCCGCGCCGTGATCGCCCAGCGCTACCACCGGCCCCCCGCCCGCACCATCGCCACCGGCCTGTCCAACGGCGGCTACCTCGTCCGCTGGCAGCTGGAGAACCACCCCGAGCTCTACGACGGCGGAGTCGACTGGGAAGGCACCCTCTGGCGCACCGACGGCCCCAACCTGCTCACCTTCCTGCCGCAGGCCCTGCGCCACTACCCCGCGTACGCCGCCGGCGGCCCCGGCGCCGCGGCGGCCGAGGACGCGCTGCACCGGGCCGGCTTCCCGGCCGGCTCGGAGTTCCTGTGGCCGTACCACTACCGGGTCTACTGGGACCTCACCCAGCGCATCTACCGGGAGGAACTCGACCCCGGCTACGACGGCGCCACCGAGGCCGGCACCCCGTTCTGCGCCTCCGGCACACCGGGCTGCGACGCCGACTACGACTACGCGGCCCGGCCCCCGGCCGTCCACCGCGCCGTCGACCGGATCGCCCTCACCGGACACATCGGCAAACCGCTGATCACCATCCAGGGCACCCTCGACGTGCTACTGCCGATCAGCCAGGACTCCGACGTCTACGCGCGCATGGTCCACGCAGCCGGGCGCGGCGCCCTGCTGCGCTACTACCGCATCGAGGACGGCACCCACACCGACTCCCTGGTCGACGCCTTCCCGGACCGACTCCGCCCGATGGTCCCCTGCCACCACTCGGCCTTCGAGGCCCTGGAGGCCTGGATCACCGGCACGACCCTCCCACCCGCCGACCGCACGGTCCCACGCCCGCCCGGCGCCCCCGCATCCACCCTGCTCACCAGCTGCCCCCTGAGCTGACCGGCGGCGGCCCCGAAGAGGCGCGGGGCCGTGTCCGACACGCGGCTCCGCCGCGGGGCGCGACACGCCACGAAGAACCCGCAGCCGACCGACGACCCCATTACGGCCGATCCGGCGGAGCCGCTCCGCACATCCGGCGCACCCCACGTACCATGGCCGCATGTCGTTCCTCCGCCGCCGCAGCGCCACCCCCGCCGGACCCGAATTCGACGTGCTGGCCATGGACCCGGGCGACTGGCCGGGCAACCTCGGCGCGGGCCTGCTGCCCGCGCCCGACGGCACCTGCCAGGGAGTCTTCCTGCGCTATGACCTCTTCGGCGGCCGCGGCCCCGCCATGATCATCGGCAACCTCCCCGAGGGCTCCCCGGCCCGCGATGTCGCCGAGGGCGAGATCCCCTTCGAGGTGGGCCAGCTGCTGCTCGCGCTGGAGAACGACGAGGAGGTCACCGTCGTCGGCGTCGAGGACACCCCGGTCCTCCAGGGCGACAACCTCCTCATCGTGCGGCGGCTGAAGCTGTCCGAGTCCCGGATCTCCTGCGTCCAGTTCGACCGCAGCGACGGCGTCCTCGTCACCATCGCGGCCTGGGACCGTCCCATCACCGACGACCTGTACGCCCTGCTGAAGCCGCTCCCGGCGGAGCTTTTCCAGCAGGGCTGAGGCCGCGCGGCCCTGCCTAGCCGGCCGAGCCTTCCAGGGTCACGTCCGCGGCGCGGACGAATTCGACCCGGTGGCCGTACTGGATCTCGTAGTACAGATCCTTGCCCACCACGACCCGGTGTGAGTCGGTGGTGAAGGTGACCGAGTAGTAGTACTCGCCCGGCACCTCGTCACCGACCACGTACTTCTGTCCGGCCGGGATCGTGTACGGCAGCGGGACGACCGACTGGGCCGGGACACCCGCCGGGTACGCGTCCTTCTCCGGGTAGGCCCTGCCGTACACCGGAATGCTCGCCAGGCCGTCCTTCGGGGTGATCACGAGTCCCTTGGCGGGCACCGCCGTCGGAGCCTTGACCGGGTTCTGGAACCAGGCCTTCTGGCCCAGGTACCAGATCGCGGTCCAGTCGCCCCAGCGGTCCGCGACCGCGTACTGCTGTCCGGTGGAGACCCGCGAGGACAGGTCGTTCACGTCCTCGGTCGGGTCCTGCTTCAGCCCGATGTCCTTGATCAGCGGTGCGTTCACGTCGTGGTCCGAGTACAGCCGCACCTCGCTGGAGCCGTGCGCCGTGCACGCCTCGCCGCTGGTGGTGCAGCCCGTGTAGGCCGGCTGGTTCGCGGAGTAGTCGGGCAGGATGGTGACCAGCCCGCTCCGCTTGCCGCCCGCGCGCTTGAAGGGGTGGCCCAGCAGCTGGAAGTAGTGCCGCCAGTCCCAGTACGGACCCGGGTCCGTGTGCATACCGGGAATCGTGGACGTGGTCGGGCCGGGCACGTTGTCGTGGCCCAGGATGTGCTGCCGGTCCAGCGGGATGCCGTACTTGGCGGCCAGGTACCTCACCAGCCGGGCCGAGGAGCGGTACATCGCCTCCGTGTACCAGGCGTCCGGGTTGGCGAGGAAACCTTCGTGCTCGATGCCGATGGACTTGGCGTTGACGTACCAGTTGCCGGCGTGCCAGGCCACGTCCTTCGCCTTGACGTGCTGGGCGATCAGGCCGTCCGTGGAGCGGATCGTGTAGTTCCACGACACATAGGTCGGGTCCTGGATCAGGTTCAGCACCCCGTCCCAGGCGCCTTCCGTGTCATGGATGATGATGTACTTGATGCTCTGCGACACCGGACGGTCGCCGAGATCGTGGTTGCCGTAGTCGTTGTTCCCGAACTGCGCGTACGGCGCCCAGACCGCCTCGCAGGACACCGACTTCGGGCACTCGACGCCGTCCGTGGGCAGTGTGCCCAGCCCGGTCCGCCCCAGCTGCGCGGTGTCCGCGGTCAGTCCGGGCTGTGCGGCGAGCGCGACGAGCTGGCCGTCGTCCGTGACGCGTTCCTCGCCGGTGTGCAGGACGTCGTACACGTCGTCGGCGTACGCGGCCGCGGTCGTCGTGTCGTCGGCGCCGGAGAAGCGGGCCACCGCGCCGTACCAGTCGGCCGGGTCGGCGCTCAGCGGCTCGCCGAGCTCCTTCTGCGCCGCGGCGAGCAGGGCGGCGCCGCCGGCCACGTTCGCCGCCGGGTCGGTGCGCAGCTCCTCGGCCGGCAGCCCGGTCAGCTGGGCCGCCTTCGGCAGCGTCTTCAGGCGGGCCGGGAGCGCGGAATCGGCCGGCGCCTTGATGTCCGGGTGCACGGCCGCGCGGGCGGCGTCGCCGCGGGCGTCCTCGGCGCCCTCGGCGTAGTGCTCCGTGGTGGCGATGGCGGTGCGGGCGTCCGTGAGGTGCATCGGACCGTAACCGCCGGACACGCTGGGCGCGCCGGCGTGCCAGTCCCAGCGGGACTGGAGGTAGGAGACGGCCAGCAGGACGCTCTGCGGCACGTGGTACTCGGTCGCCGCGGTGGCGAACGCCTGCTGCAGCCGGCCGGCGGAGGTGTCGGTGTTGCTCTGGGCGGGGGCCGCGCCGAGCAGTGGCAGCAGCAGGGCCGCCGACGCCAGCGGGACGGCGGCCCTGCGCAGATTTCTGTGGCCGGGTGTGGACGTGGAATCGGTGGCGGAACCTCGCAATGCGGCCTCCTGTGACGGGCGGGCGTGGCGGGGCGTGCGGCGCGGAGCTGGGTCAGTGGTACCGGCTTGCCGACGATCCGTCAATCATGCCTTCGCCATGGCGATTTCCCACGTCACGGAGGTTTTCGGCGAGTTTCGCCGCGGCGGCGCGCGGGCCTGCGGGGCGTCACTGGCGTACACCAGTGGCCATGGGAGCCCGGACATACGAAGGCCCGCGGTGCGCCGCCGCTCTGGCGCACCGCGGAACCGTCGTCCCCGTCAGCGAGTACCGACCGCCGCTCGGACGGCCTTGCGGGCCATCTGGCAGTCGTCGTGCAGCCGCCTGAGCAGCAGCCGCTGTTCCTCGCCGGACGGCGCAGCACCCGGGTGGGCCATGCCCGGTGCCGCCGGGGCCACCTCGTGCATCGAACGCTGCACGGCGGTCTCGTAGGTACGGATCTCCCGGGTCAGCACCAGCATCAGGTTCACCAGGAAGGCGTCCCTCGAGGCCGGGCCCGCCGCCTGGGCGATCTGGCTGATCTGCCGCCGGGCCACCGGCGCGTCCCCGAGCACCAGCCACAGCGTCGCCAGGTCGTACCCCGGCAGATACCAGCCGGCATGCTCCCAGTCCACCAGCACTGGACCGGCCGGTGACAGCAGGATGTTCGACAGCTGGGCGTCGCCGTGGCTGAACTGGAGCATGCCGTGCCGGCCCACCTGGTGGGCGATGCCGTGCAGCAGCTTCTGGAGGTCGCCGAGGTCCCGGTCGGTGAGCAGGCCCAGCTCGTGGTACCGGGAGATCCGGGCACCGTAGTCCAGCGGCATGTCGAAGGTGCCCGCCGGTGGCCGCCAGGCGTTCAGCCGGCAGATCGCGCCCAGCGCGGCCCGGATGTCCGGGCGGGGCGGCACCTCCACCGGATGGCGCTGCAGCGCCGCCACCCGGCCCGGCGCCCGCTCGATGACCAGGGTGCAGTTGTCCGGGTCCGCCGCGATCAGCCGGGGCACACGGACCGGTGGCCGGTGCCGGACGAACGAGCGGTATGCGGCTATTTCGTGGCGGATCCGCTCGGCCCAGGCGGGCGAGTGGTCCAGCAGACACTTGGCCACGGCCGTGCCGCGCCCCGCCGTCCCGACGAGGAGGACGGACCGTCCGCTGCGCCGCAGCACCTGCACCGGAGTGAACTCCGGGCAGATCCGGTGCACCGATGCGATCGCGGTGCGCAGTTGCGCGCCCTGGGGGCCGGACAAGTCGAGTCTCCCGCTGAGCGGTTGGGTACCGGCCTGGCCCGGCACCCGCCGGAGTCGGCCCGCGACCGGCACGGGGCCGCCCGGACGTGCCGCCGGGTCCAGGTACGGCCCGCCACCCGCGGGGCGGGAGCGCAGCGGCCGGGGCGGGGCGGACACGGAGGACGATGCTGCGTACATGGGAGATACAGATCCCTTCGTGTGCCTGCGGTGCCTGCCTGTGGTGCGTGCTCGGGGCACATGCGCGGGGCCGGAGCTCGGGGGAGCCCGTACTCCGTTCGCATGCACTGCGAGCGAGCGCCTGCCCGGCCCGGTCGCCCGGGTGCACCCTGGGGAATGCACCCGTCGGCTCGGCGAGCCGAGCGGCGACCGGGTCGGGGTGGCGCGTTCCTACTCGACACCCGATGCCCAGTGGCACACCATCTGGCGGGCCCTGGCGAACCCTGGCGAATAGTCACCCGGCAACCTGCACCGGGCTACTGTCAACTCAGCCGAGAACCTGGGGGCTTACGTGAGCGGACAACCCAACACCCGCCTTGCGGACCTGTTCGGCCTGGCCGGCTGGTCCAAGGGGGAACTCGCGAGGCTGGTCAACAAGCAGGCGGCGGCCATGGGCCACCCCCAGCTGTCGACCGACACCTCCCGGGTCCGTCGGTGGATCGACATGGGAGAGATCCCGCGCGATCCGGTACCGCGGGTGCTGGCGGCCCTGTTCACCGAGCGTCTCGGCCGTGTCGTGACCATCGAGGACCTCGGTCTGGTACGGCACGGGCGTGCGGGGAAACGGCAGGGCGACGGGATCGAGGAACATCCCGACGGCGTGCCGTGGGCGCCCGAACGTACCGCCGCGGTCCTCACCGAATTCACGGGAATGGACCTCATGCTCAACCGACGCGGCTTGGTGGGCGCGGGTGCCGCGCTCGCCGCGGGATCCGCACTCAGCAGCGCCATGTACGACTGGCTGCACACCGACCCGGCCATGAAGGCCGACGCCCCCGTCCTCGACGACCCCCTGCACGCCGACCCCGCTGGGTTCGACCGCTATGAGGCCGCCCCCATCGGGTCGCAGGAGATCGAGGAACTGGAGCGCTCGGTCGAGGTGTTCCGAGCCTGGGACGCGGCCCGTGGCGGCGGGCTTCAGCGCAAGGCGGTCGTGGGCCAGCTCAACGAGGTGGGCGGCATGCTCGCCTACCACCATCCACCCCATCTCCAGCGGCGCCTGTGGGGCGTCGCCGCCAACCTCGCCGTCCTCGCGGGCTGGATGTCTCACGACGTCGGCCTGGAGCCCACGGCGCAGAAGTACTTCGTCATCGCCGCCCATGCCGCCCGCGAGGGCGGAGACCGGCCGCGCGCCGGTGAGGCCCTGTCCCGGGCGGCCCGGCAGATGGTGCACCTGGGCCGGCCCGACGACGCACTGAACCTGATGAAACTCGCCCAGTCCGGCGCCGGCGACCGCCTGCAGCCGCGTACGAAGGCGATGTTCCACACCATCGAGGCCTGGGCGCAGGCCTCGATGGGCAAGGGCCAGGCGATGCGCCGCACCCTGGGTCAGGCGGAGGACATGTTCGTCGCCGATCGGGGCGACGGGGAGCCACTGGACTGGATGCAGACCTTCAAGGACGAGGATCTGTACGGCATGCAGGCCCTGGCCTACCGCACGCTGGCCGAGTTCGACCCGAGCGCGGCCGCGCACGCCCAGCACTACGCGGAGAAGGCCCTGTCCCTGCGCGTCGACGGACGGGAGCGCTCGAAGATCTTCGACCATCTGTCCATGGCATCGGCCTGCTTCATCGCCGACGACCCCGAACAGGCCGACCGCTACGCCCGGCTGGCCCTGATGTCGATGGGCTCGAACTCCTCCCGTCGCACCTGGGACCGGCTGCGGCAGATGTACCGGCTGACCGCGGAGTACTCCGGCTATCCGAAGATCCACGAACTGCGGGAGGAGATCCGGCTCGCCCTGCCCAAGCCGAGGGCCAAGGGCTCGGGCAGCGCACAGGCGTGAGCGCACAGGCACAGGGCCTGTGCGCCGGATTCCGTCGGTGATCTCAACTCATCGGCGACGTTCACTCATGCGGTGACCTTGGCGACGAGCACACAGGCGTCGTCCTCGCGTCCGGCTCCGTCGAACTCCTCGACCAGCGTGCGCACGCAGTCCTGCGCGGTGCGCGCCGCGCCGAACCGCGGGGCGAGGTCGAGCAGGCGGTCCACGGCCGAGCTCGAGCTGTGCCCCGGCACCAGTCCGTCGGTGTGCAGCAGCAGGAGGTCGCCCGGCCTGAGGGTCTCCTCGGATTGCCCGTAGACGGCGCCCGAGGTGGCGCCGAGCAGGACGCCGTCCGGTGCGTTCAGCAGGCGCCCCGTCCCGTCGCGGTACAGCAGCGGGGCGGGGTGTCCTGCCTGGGCCCAGACCAGGGTGCGGGTCTCGGGCCGGTAGCGGCAGCAGACGGCGCTGCCCAGGGCGGGCTGCACGGTGGCGTCCAGTAACTGGTTGAGCATGCCGAGCAGTTCACCGGGCCGGCTGCCCGCCAGCGCCATTCCGCGTACGGCACCGAGCAGCATCGCCATCCCGGAGGCGACGGCCACTCCGTGCCCGGTGAGGTCGCCGACGCTCAGCAGGGTCTCGCCGTCGGACAGTTCCAGCGCGTCGTACCAGTCGCCGCCCAGCGGTGTGCTCGTCGCCGCGGGGAGGCGGCGAGCGGCGAGGTCGAGGGTGCGTGGCCCCTGGTGCGGGAGCCGCAGGGAGCCGCGCCATGGCGGTAGCACGGCTTCCTGCAGCTCGGCCGCGATCCGGTGCTCGGTCTGCTCCTCCCGGCGGTGACGCCGCAACGAGTCACGGGTCTCGCGCTCCGTCGTCCGGCAGCGGCGCAGTTCGCTGACGTCGCGCAGCACGGCCCACATCGAGGCCGTGCTGCCGTCGGCGCCGAGCACGGGTTCGCCCATCATGTGCACCACCCGCACGGAGCCATCGGGCCGCAGGACGCGGAACTCGCCGTCGATGGGTTTGCCGTCGACCAGGCAGTCCGTCACCATCGCGGTCAGTTTCGGCCGGTCCTCCTCCAGGACCAGCGAGGGCAGCTCGTCCAGGGTGAGGGCGGGGGCGTCCGGGTCCAGGCCAAGGATCTGGTACAGCTCCCCGGACCAGGTGGCCTCGTCCGTCAGCAGGTTCCACTCCGCGCTGCCGACACGGCTGAGCAGCGATCCGCTCGGGGCGGCGGCGGTCGAGGGCCGAAGGGCGGGCGCCTCGGCCGGTCCGGCAGGCTCGGCCGCCGGTCCGTCCCGGAGCTGGGCCAAGTGGGCGTCCACGTCCTCGAGTTGGTGCAGGGCGAGGTCGTACAGGGCGCGCTGCCAGCGCTCCTCCGGGTCCGCACCGTCGCTCCGGGTGTCCCGCCGTACCGCGTCCACTTCGCCCTTGAGCCGCCGCGTCTGCTTTATCAACGCCTCGACCGAGCCGGGTCCGGGTGGCTGGGCGGCTGGACGGTCCGCGGAGACTTGGGACGGCATGACGCACTCCGTTGTGGGACGAGACGGCCGGGGAGGACGGGGGGACCGCTACGACTCTCGCACAGCCCGCGACGCCCCGTAAGGGATTTGGCAACACACGATACGGTGGTGCTTCCGGCATATGCCAGAGTCTTCCCGGAGTGATCCGCGCACACGAATGACGTACGCGCGTAGCCGTCCAAGTCGTAGGAAAACTACGAGTGTTGTCCCGTCCGGACCGCATTTCCCCGGCGCTCACGCGGGTGTTCGTCGCATCTGCGTTCCAGTGTGCGGGAAGCGTCCTGTACCTGTCGAACTCTGACCGGATTTCGCGGCATGCGAGAGGCCTTCGCGGACTCCATTAAGGCATGGACGCCATCACTGTCGCACAGCCCGCCCAGGCCCGGCTCATCACCGCCGAGGACCAGGAGATCCCAGTGTCCGCCACGCTGCGCTATACAACGGACGACCCATTGGCCGTCTTCGTGGACTTCCCGGCCGAGGCCGCGCTGGACGGCGAGGAGGTCACCTGGATCTTCGCGCGCTCCCTGCTCGACGAGGGGCTGCGGGCCCCGGCCGGCCACGGAGACGTCCAGATCTGGCCGTACGACCGCACCCGGACGGTTCTGGAGTTCCACTCGCCCCACGGCCTGGCCCTGCTGCAGTTCCCCGCTTCGGCCCTGCGCCGCTTCCTGCTGCGCACGTACGGGGTGGTGGCGGCCGGGCAGGAGGACCTGGCCGGAGTCGTGGAGCGGGGGCTGGGCGCCCTGTTCGGCGGGGTATGAGACGGCCCCCTGGGCGACTTTGACTTCTGTTCACCTTTGCCTCACCGCCCCGGTATGGACCCTGACGATCGCCGCGGGCACCCTGGCGCGCGGCGTGCCGCAGGGGCACCGAAGGCGACAAGGACGGGGCGAATGACACCGATCAGCCGAAGAGGCTTCGTGGGGCTCGGCGCATCCGTGGCGGCGGGTGTGGCGCTGGGCGGCGCAGGCGTGCGCACGGCAGCGGCGGCCACCACGGCGACCGGCACGATCAAGGACGTCCAGCACGTGGTGATCCTCATGCAGGAGAACCGCAGCTTCGACCACTACTTCGGCCGGCTGAAGGGCGTGCGCGGTTTCGGCGACCGCAGCGGCATCACCCTCAGCGGCGGCCACCCGGTCTTCGACCAGCCGAACGGAACGGGCCGTCAGTACCCGTGGAAGCTCAGCGCCACCCCGTCCGCCGGCGGCAAGGACGGCGAGACCATGGCCCAGTGCAACGGCGACCTGCCCCACTCCTGGTCCTCGCAGCACTCCGCCTGGAACAAGGGCCGCATGGACAACTGGGTCGCGGGCGTCGGCAACGTCCGCTCGCTCGGCTACCTGGACCGCTCCGACATCCCCTTCCACTACGCGCTCGCCGACAACTACACCATCTGCGACGCCTACTTCTGCTCCACGCTCAGCGCCACCGGCCCCAACCGCACCTATCTGTGGAGCGGCAAGGTCGACTCCTCCAGCTACGACGGCGGCGACGAGTCCGGCCTGACCTGGCAGAACTACGCCGAGGCGCTGCAGGCCGCCGGAGTGACGTGGAAGGTCTACCAGAACGCCGCGGACAACTACGGCGACAACGGCTGCGCCTACTTCAAGAACTTCGCGAACGCCAAGCCGGGCGACCCCTTGTACGACCGCGGCATGTCCTCGGTGCCCAAGGTGACCGGCTCCACCCCCGACGACATCGCCGCCGCCATCAAGGCCGACGTGCTCGCGGGCACCCTCCCGCAGGTCTCCTGGGTCGTCCCCAACCAGGCCTTCTCCGAGCACCCCTACGCCCCGCCCGGCGACGGCGCCCACTTCGTCAACCTCGTCTACCAGGCCCTGGCGGCCGACCAGGACGTCTTCGACTCCACCGTCCTGTTCCTCAACTACGATGAGAACGACGGCTACTTCGACCATGTGCCCCCGCCGGCACCGCCCGCCGGAACGGCCGGGGAGTTCCTCAACGGAGTGCCGTACGGCTTCGGCTTCCGCGTCCCGATGCTCGTCGTATCGCCATGGACGCGCGGCGGCTGGGTCTCCTCCGAGGTCTTCGAGCACACCTCGGTGCTGCGCTTCCTGGAGACCTGGACGTCCGCCCTGGGCAAGCCCGCCAAGTGCCCCAACATCAGCGACTGGCGGCGCACGGTCAGCGGGGACCTCACTGGCGTCTTCGACTTCGCCAACCCGGTCTACGGCACGGTCTCCCTGCCCGCGACCAGCGTCATCGGCATCGACACCTGCGGACCGCTGCCCAACCCGGTGCCGACCGACAACGCCCTGCCCACGCAGGAGTCCGGCACCCGCCCGGCCCGCGCCCTGCCGTACCAGCCGAACGGCTACCTGGACCACCTGGAGTTCGACGCGGTCGGCAAGATCCTGGCCTGGTTCACGATGACCAACCAGGGCGCCCCGGCGTCCCGCGCGGCCCACTTCTCCATCCACCCGAACGCCTACCGCGACACCACGCCCTGGCAGTACACGGTCGACGCGGGCGGCACCGCCTCCGACTACTTCAACGTCGGCACCGGCTTCGGCGGCGGCAAGTACGACTTCACCATGATCGGCCCCAACCGCTTCCTGCGCCGCTTCCAGGGCGACGCGACCAAGGCGGGCAAGTCGGCGGAGGTGAACACCCGTTACGCGGTCGAGCCGGGCACGGGCAGGCTGGCGATCTACTTCAAGATGGCCAACTCGGGTTCCACGCCTGTGAAGTTCACCATCACCTCCAACCACTACCGCAGCGACGGCCCCTGGACCTACCCCGTCGCCGCGGGCGCCTCGACGGAGGACTACTTCAACGCCGTCGCCTACCAGAACGGCTGGTACGACTTCACGGTGACCGTCGACTCCGACGCGACCTGGTCGCGCCGGTTCACCGGGCACCTGGAGACGGGCGCGGCGAGCGTCAGCGGCTGACCCCGGCGCAGGGGCCGTACAGGTCCGGGCGCGGGGCAAGGTCGACGGCCACCCGGCCGCCGGTCTCCAGCGCCCGGACCCCCGCCTCGGCGACGACGGACGCGGCGTAACCGTCCCAGGCGCTCGGACCGGTGACCCAGCCGCGCCGGGTGGCATCCACCCAGGCCTGCACCTCGCGGTCGTAGGCGTCGGCGAACCGGACGAGGTAGTCCTGCGCGACCTCCTCGCGGGCGCCGCCCGCCGTGGTGACCACCATGGTGTGCTCGTCGCCGATCCGCGCGCTGCCCCGCTCGCACACGGCCTCGCAGCGCACCTGGTAGCCGAAGCCGCAGTTGACGAAGACCTCAACGTCGACCAGCGCGCCCCCGTCCGTCTCGAACAGCACGAACTGCGGATCCAGCAGCCCCTCGGGGGCGTCCGCGGACGGCCTGGGACGCAGCACGGTCACCGCCGTCAGCTCCTGCCCGAGCAGCCAGCGGGCCGCGTCGATCTCGTGCGAGACGGAGCTGTTGATCAGCATGGCGCTGGTGAAGTGGCCGGGGGAGGAGACGTTGCGGTGGGTGCAGTGCAGCATCAAGGGGCGGCCCAGACCGCCGCCGTCCAGCAGCGACTTGAGCCGGCCGTACTCGGTGTCATAGCGGCGCATGAAGCCGATCTGCGCCAGCCGGCGGCCAAGTCGTGCCTCGGCCTCCACCACCCGCAGCGCACCCGTGGAGTCGGGCACCATGGGCTTCTCGCACAGGACCGGCAGCCCACGGGCGAAGGCGGCGAGGAGGGCCTCCTCATGGGCGGGCCCGGGAGAGGCGATCAGCACGGCCGCCACGCCGGGAGCGTCGAGCGCGGCCACGGGGTCCTTGTGCACGGTCATTCCGTCGAGGCCGGCCGCGGCTGTCCCGGCCCGCTCGACATCGGGGTCGGCCACCGCCGCGACCCTGGCTCCGCTGACCACTTGGTCGAGGCGTCGTATGTGGTCGGCCCCCATGTGTCCGGCACCCAGTACGGCCACTCCCAGCAGGTCACCCATGTGCGCGCTCCCTTACGCCGACGATCACGCCGTAGCGTACGCCGGGCAGGGAGCGCTGCCGGGGTGCCTCAGACCTGGGGTGTCCCAGACCCGGGGGCGCCTCAGTACCGCAGCACGCCGGCGATCCCGTTCGCGTCGCCCAGCGTGCCGTCTGGCACGAAGCGGACCTCGGCGCCGGTCTCCAGACACTGCTCGACGATCTCGTCCACGATGTCCTCGCGGGCGTCCAGGTCGCCGGGCTCGGCGGGCACCAGGTGCTCGCCCAGGTCACTGACCGTCGCCCGGAAGTTCTCCTCCACGGCGAGCAGCCGGATCCGGCCGTCGCGGGCGCTCTGCCACAGCTCGTCCAGACCGGCCGCGTAGGTCTTGTGGCCGCGCGCCGAGGTCAGCTCACGGACCACGGCCGTGGTGTCCTTGCGGGCCTCCTCCTCCAGCACCGGCCGCAGCGCCTGCCACACCGCTTCGGGACCGGCGTGCGCGAGGCCGCCGCGCGGGACCAGGGTGGCCTCCTTGGCCGCGCTGCCGACCTCCTCCAGCAGGGACAGCGCCGCCTGCTCGCCGGTGATGTACAGCGGCCGGGGCTGGTCGCGCAGGAGCGCGGCCATGGCGGTGTCCGCCTCGCGCAGGAAATGGCGCGTGCCCTCGTCGCGGAAGGCGCTCGGCTGGTCGCCGATCTGCATCTGACGCTCCGCGTCGAAGTTCTCCTGCCGGCGCTCCAGCGGGAAACCGCCGGACGACTCCGCCACGACACGGCCCTCGCCGCCGCTCCACAGGGTGACGCGGTCCGCAGAGACCGACAGCGCCCAGAAGGGCCGTTCGGAGGCCTGCGCGGCGACCAGGTTGCGGGTGAGGAAGGTGTCCGAGAGCACCACCCGCTCGGGGACGGTGCGGGCCAGGGACCACACCTGGTGCTCGCCCGGGGCGGCGAAGATCACCAGGCCGTCCTCGGCGTGTGTCAGATCCACCTCGGCCAGCGCCCGGTCGAGCTGCGCCACGACTTCGTTGCGCCGCTCACGGGTGACGGCAGGGTCGGACTCCAGGCGTTTTCGTGCCTCGGTGACGACATTGCGCAGCCGGACGGGATCCTGCTCGTTGTCCGGTTCCCGGCGGTGTGTCGGGGTCAGCACGGACACCGCCGGGTAAGGGCGCGGGCGCCGCAGTTCGGCCAGCGTTGCGGGACTCAGTGCGTGCTCCATGACAGCACGATAGGGCGGATTCACCCGTACGGCATTCGGGGTGTCCCGGCCCCGGTTTCCGCAGTGAATTCCCCCGTGGAACCGGTGACGCGATGCCCCGCGGACGGCTACCGTACCGGCCAGTAACCGGACCGCAGTGCACCCCAGGAGGCCTGACATGCCGCAGCTCGAAGTCGACGGAGCGGCCCTGACGTACGACGACGAGGGCCCCCGTGACGCACCGGAGGTGCCGCTGGTGTTCGTGCACGGATGGACCGCGAACCGGCGCCGCTGGGACCACCAGATCGCGCACTTCTCCGCAAGACGCCGGGTGATCCGGCTGGACCTGCGCGGTCACGGGGACAGCACCGGCGCCGGCGTGCGCACGATCGCGGAGCTGGCGCGGGACGTCCTGGCCCTGCTTGACCACCTTCAGGTCGAACGGTTCGCGCTGGTCGGCCACTCGATGGGCGGCATGATCGCGCAGACCATCGCCCTGGCCCACCCCGAGCGGGTGGAGCGGATGGTGCTGGTGGGCTCGATCGGCCGGATGACGTACAGCCGTGGGCGGGGCCTGCTCATGGCCGCCTCCACCCTGGTGCCGTACCGGCTGTTCGTGGCGGCCAACATCCAGCGCGCCTTCGCGCCCGGCTATCCGCGCGAGGAGATCCGCGCGCACATCCGCGCCTCCGCCGCGACCCCGCGCGAGGTCGTGATGACGCTCTACGGCGCGATGCGCGCCTTCGACGTCCTCGACCGGGCCGGGGAGATCCGCACGCCCACGCTGATGGTGCACGGCTATCACGACGTCCAACTGCCGGTGCGGCAGATGCTGCGGATGGCCAAGGCCTATCCGGACGCGGTCGTCCGCATCCTCGACGCGGGCCATGAGCTGCCGCTGGAGAAGCCGGCCGAGCTGACCGAGGCGCTCGACGCGTTTCTGGCCGCGAAGGAGTGACGCCCGAGCTGTTTGGCCAAGTTTTTGCCCGTGGCCGGTTCGCTGCCCTGTCGGCCCGCAGTCCCCGCGATCTGGAGATTTCGCGAAGGCAAAACCCGGCCGAAACAATGGAGGAGTGCGGGGCATTCGTGTTACGGCCGCGTTGACCGCGTCGAACACCTGACGGACGCTCGTCATATAGGTGCTCGATACAACTGGTTTGCTCCCTGGTGCGAGCCGGAGGCAGGAGGCAGCGCATGTGCGGCATCACAGGATGGGTTTCCTTCGACCGCGACCTGACCGCAGAGGCCACCACATTGCGTGCGATGACCGAGACGATGGCCTGCCGCGGCCCGGACGACCGCGGCGTCTGGACCGAGGGCCCGGCCGCCCTGGGCCACCGCCGGCTCGCGATCATCGACCTCCCCGGCGGCCGTCAGCCGATGTCCGTGGCGACCCAGGAGGGAACCGTCGCCATGGTGTACTCCGGGGAGGCCTACAACTTCACCGAACTGCGCCGTGAACTGGAAGGCCGCGGCCACCGGTTCACCACCGACTCCGACACCGAGGTCGTCCTGCACGGTTACCTCGAATGGGGTGACGGGGTCGCCGAACGGCTCAACGGGATGTACGCGTTCGCGGTCTGGGACGGCCGCCACGACAAGCTCGTGATGATCCGCGACCGCATGGGCATCAAGCCGTTCTACTACCACCCCACCTCCGACGGCGTCCTGTTCGGCTCCGAGCCCAAGGCGATCCTCGCCAACCCGCTGGTCCGCCGCCGGGTGACGCTGGACGGGCTGCGGGAGCTGTTCGTCATGGTCAAGACGCCCGGACACGCGATCTGGGACGGCATGCGCGAGGTGGAACCCGGCACGGTCGTCACCGTCGACCGCTCCGGCCTGTCCACCCGTGTCTACTGGCACCTTCAGACCCGGCCGCACACCGACGACCGCGACACCACCATCGTGACCGTGCGCTCGCTGCTCGACGACATCGTGCGCCGCCAGCTGGTCGCCGACGTCCCCCGCTGCACCCTGCTCTCCGGCGGCCTCGACTCCTCCGCGATGACCGCGATCGCCGCCCGGCAACTCGCCCGGCAGGGCGAGAAGGTGCGCAGCTTCGCCGTCGACTTCGTCGGCCAGACCGACAACTTCGTCGCCGACGAGCTGCGCGGCACCCCCGACACGCCGTTCGTGCACGACGTGGCCGAGCTCGCGGGCACCGACCACCAGGACATCGTGCTCGACGCGCAGTCCCTCGCCGACCCCGCCGTGCGCGAACAGGTGATCCGCGCCCGCGATCTGCCGGCCGGCTTCGGCGACATGGACGCCTCGCTCCTGCTGCTCTTCCGCGCCATCCGCGAGAAGTCCACGGTGGCCCTGTCCGGCGAGTCCGCCGACGAAGTCTTCGGCGGCTACCTGCAGTTCTTCGACGAGGAGGCGCGCCGTGCCGACACCTTCCCGTGGCTGACGACCATGGGGCGCCACTTCGGCGAGGACGCCGACGTGCTGCGCGCCGACCTCACCAAGACCCTGGACCTGGAGAGTTACGTCTCCGACGGCTACCGCACGGCCGTCGCAGGCATCGAACGGCTCGACGGCGAGAGCGACTTCGAGTACCGGATGCGGCAGATGAGCCATCTGCACCTGACCCGCTTCGTGCGCGCCCTGCTCGACCGCAAGGACCGGATGAGCATGGCCGTCGGCCTGGAGGTCCGGGTGCCGTTCTGCGACCACCGCCTGGTCGAGTACGTCTACAACGCCCCGTGGGCGCTGAAGTCCTTCGACGGCCGGGAGAAGAGCCTGCTGCGGGAGGCGGCCGCGGACGTCCTGCCGCGCTCGGTGTACGAGCGGGTCAAGAGCCCGTACCCGTCCACGCAGGACCCGCAGTACGCCCTCGCCCTCCAGGAGCAGGCCAAGGAACTGCTCTCCCGGCCCTCGCACCAGGTCTTCGACCTCGTCGACCGCGACCGGCTCCGCCGGGCCGCCGAGCGCGAGGCGCCGGTGAGCACCCAGGCGGCCCGGCGCGGCCTGGAGCGCGCCCTTGACCTCGCGCGATGGCTGGAGGTCTACACGCCCGAGGTGATCACCGGCTGAGGCCGATGGCCCGGTCCGCGGCCGCCCGCGTGGGCTGCCACCACGTCGTCACCGGCTCCCGCACCAGGACGTGCTCGCCGGTGCCGAGCCGGGCTGCGGTGAAGGAGCGGCCCCAGTGGGCGGCCGAGGCGGCCACGGTCACGGTGCCCACCCGGCGGGCCTCGGGGTCCGCCGGGTCGCCGATGGTGCGGACGTCGGCGTAGGCGGTCTGCCCGGCCGCGAGGCGGAAGCCGCCGGTGCCGCCCTCGGGCGTCGGCAGCGCGGCGCCGTCCAGGTCCCCGAAGGTCACCGTGGGCACCCGGTCGACGACGCACGCGCGGGCGCCGTGGTGGGTGACGCCGATCCGCAGCACGGTCGGATCGGCGGGTGCGGCCTTGGCCCGGACCGTCAGCGACTTCTCCGCGCAGCGGACGGGCCGGGCGGGGTCCGCCGTGGCGGCCTGGCTCTGCGGCGCGGTGAGCAGCAGGCCCGCGACGGCGGCCGAGGCGGCGGGTACGGCGATGGTGGCGCGGATGCGCATGACGGTGTCCCCCTGTCGCGGTCAGGTACGGGATGCGGCGGCTGCCGAAGCACGCCCGGCCAGTGTGACGGCCGGGAGGAGCGGGAGGTTGCACCTGATTCGCGCCTGTTACCCGGTTGCGCACCCACTGTCACCAGTTGGTGGCGTTCGTGGTGGCGCTCCAGTCGTTGCCGTCCGCCGGGCAGGAGCTGCCGTTCGGCGGCAGGGAGCCGTACAGCAGGTAGTCGTCGATCTTCTGGTGCACGCACTTGGAGGAGGTGTAACCGGTGTGGCCGTCCCCCTTGTTGTCGAGCACCACCGCCGACGAACCGAGCCGTGCGGCCGTCTCCACCGTCCATCGGTACGGCGTCGCCGGGTCGCCGCGCGTGCCCACGAGCAGCATCCTCGCCGAGTGGACGTCCTTGACCCGGTCGCGGATGAAGTCGGTGCCCTTGGGGCGGCCGTAG
Source organism: Streptomyces sp. NPDC002076 (assembly GCF_053593835.1). NCBI lineage: Bacteria > Bacillati > Actinomycetota > Actinomycetes > Kitasatosporales > Streptomycetaceae > Streptomyces > Streptomyces sp. NPDC002076. The sequence continues at coordinate 76,013 of NZ_JBSFDI010000018.1, read as the reverse complement.
CACATGAGCAGTTCGGTCAGCCGGTAGCGGCCGAACACCGGCGAGGCCTGCTCGTACTCGGCCCGCAGGTGCTTCAGGTCCTTGCTGATCTGCGCCGCGTCGGGCCGGTCGGGGTCGTCGGCGCAGTTGATCGCCATCAGCGCGGCCTGCAGGTTGTCCGCCGGCACGTTCTGCGGATCGACCAGACCGCCGTTGCGGTGGCCGCCCACGGGCAGTCCGGAGCCTGAGGTGGCGAAGTTCTGCACGCCCCGGGTGTCGCCGTCCTGGACGAGCGAGGCCAGGGCGCGCTCCAGGGAGGGCCACAGCCGCTTGCTGTAGAGGGCCTGCCCGATGGCGCCGACCAGGTCCTGTCCGGAGAACGAGCCGCCGAAGTCCGACGGGACCGGGTTCTGGTCGAGCGAGTGCACGAGGGTGACCACCTGGTCCCCGGCCGCGCGCCGGTCCTGCCCGAACGGACAGGCGACGTCCGTCATACACCAGTCCAGGAAATCGTCCAGCGCGGTCTGCTGCCCCTGGGCGCCGGCCACCCCCTGCTCGGACAGCGGCTCGGTCAGGGTGTCCACGCCGTCGAGGGCGAGCCGGCGTACCTTGTGCGGGAACTGTGCCGCGTACACCGCGCCGAGCCGCGTTCCATAGGAGAAACCGAGGTAGTTGAGCTTCTTGTCGCCGAGGGCCTGGCGGATGACGTCCAGGTCGCGGGAGGCGTTCACGGTGCCTATGCGGGGCAGCACCGGGCCGGAGTTCCGGGCGCATTCGTCGGCGGCCTTGCGCAACTTCGTGAGCAGTGTCCGCGGATGGTCGAGGCCGGTCTCGTCGTCCAGCGCGGACGAGGCCTCGTCGCTGCCGTCGCCGCAGCTGACGGGAGAGGAGCGGCCGACGCCCCGCGGGTCGAAGCCGACCACGTCGTAGCCGTTGGTCAGGTCCATGAACTGCTTGCCGTCGGACGCGAGTTCAGGGATGCCCGCACCGCCCGGGCCGCCGAAGTTCAGCAGCACCGAGCCCTGTTTCTTCCCGGTCGCCTGATAGCGGGCGAGGGCCAGATCGAGCGTGCCCGCACGGGGCCGTGTGTAGTCGATCGGGACGGTGACCGTCCCGCACTGGAGGTCCTTCGGCATGTCGGGACCCTTGCAGGCCGCCCAGGTCACCTTCTGCCGATAGAAGCGGGACAGGTCGGGCTGTGGCCGGTCGGTCGCGGGCAGTCCGGCGCCGAGCAGCGCCAGGGCGAGGGCTCCGGTACCCGCGCAGCGCCGGACGGCGGGCCGTGTGGACAGCTTGACCAGCATCGACAGCCTCCCGGGACTCCTGTCGCGGACCGGAGGACGGCGCCCTCGGATCACCATAAGCGGGCCGCGGACGGCCCGCCTCCCGGCGAGCGGGACGGCGCCTCGTACCGTATTCTCCGCACCTCCGTGCCCGTTATCGATCACTGAGCGTCTTTGCGTGCAGTTCGATAACACTGTCGCTCGACGGGGTGAAAGACCGATAAGCCATAACTCGGATGGGTGGCCTGCGTTTTACGGGGTGCGGGTGAGTGCCCGCGACGAAGTCTGGAAGGCAGGAACCTATGAGACGGGCTACCCGTAACGGTGTGATCGCCGTCGTCGCCGCCTCCGGAGCGATGGCCGTGACGCTGCCGGTGTCGGCCGCCTTCGCCGCCGACGGTGCCACCGCCGACGGCTCCGCGGCCGGCTCGCCCGGGCTGATCTCCGGCAACGGCGTCCAGCTCCCGGTGCATGTGCCGGTGAACGTGTGCGGCAACACCGTGAACGTGGTGGGGCTGCTCGACCCAGCCACCGGCAACGCCTGCGCGAACCGCTCCGGCCAGGGCGCCGCAACGGGCGGGTCGGCGACGTCCGGCGGCGCCTCTGCCCACGGCCGCGCGCAGGGCTCGCCCGGCCTGCTCTCCGGCAACGGCGTCCAGCTCCCCGTCGACCTGCCGGTGAACGTCAGCGGCAACAGCGTCGACGTGGTCGGGGTGGGCAACCCGGCCGAGGGCAACCGGTCGGTCAACGGCCCCGGTGACCATCCCCGTACCCCCCGGAGCCCGGCCCCGAAGCCTCCCGCCCCCACCAGGCACCAGCCCCGCCCGCACACCCCGCCGACGGCGTCCGCGCTGGCCCACACCGGGACGGACGGCACCGCGCCCACCGTCGCCGGCAGCGCCGCGCTGCTCCTCACCGGCGCCGTCCTCTACCGCCGCTTCCGCCCCGGGCGTACCGACTGACCCACCCCCTCCCATGGCCCCACCGGACGCCGGCCCGGTGGGGCCTCGTTCGGGTGAGACCGGGCGGTGCCCCACGGTGCAGTAGCTTGATCGAGTGACGGACGGTGTACGAGAGCGATTACGAGCGCTGCCGCGCCGGGCGCGCTGGACCCTCGTGGTGTACGCGGGCGGATTCCTGGAGGGGACCTGCGCCCATGTCCTCGACCTGGTGCGCGGCGGACTTCACGCCTATGCCGGCTTCGGCTCCCTTCCGCTGCAGGTGTTCTTCGTCGCCCTGGTGGTCTTCGACCCCCTGGTCGCCGTCCTGGCGCTGCGGGTGCGGCCCCTGGGCATCCGGCTGGCGGGTGTCGTGATGACGCTGGACGTCCTCGCCAACTGGTACGTCAACTGGCCCTGGGTGAAAGAGGATCCGGCAGGCCTGCTGCGGCCCGTGGGGCTGCTGCCCATCACCCTCTTCGGGGCGTTCGTCCTCGCGTCGCTGCTTCCCCTGCTGCGCGCCCTGGCCGGTGGCCGGGTCCTGCGCAACGGCTGATCTCCCCGTGGCGCCGCCCTCGTTGATCCGGAAGGATGCGGCACGGCAGTCCGGTCCCGACGGAAATGGAGCGCATCGATGACCCCTGCGGCCCCCCACGACCTCGTCGTCACCCAGGCCACCCTCGCCGACTGGCCGGTGATCGCCGGATGGGCGGCGGCGGAGGGCTGGAATCCGGGACTGTCCGACGGGCCCGCGTTCTTCGCGCAGGATCCGGACGGGTTCTTCCTCGGCCGTATCGACGGGGAGCCGGTGTCGGCCATCTCCGTGGTGAACCACGGAGAGGAGTACGCCTTCCTGGGCTGCTATCTGGTCCGCCCCGACCTGCGCGGCCATGGCCACGGCCTCACCACCTGGAAGACCGCCCTCGCCCATGCCGGCAACCGCACCGTCGGCCTGGACGGCGTCGTCGCCCAGCAGGACAACTACCGCCAGTCGGGGTTCGAACTGGCCTACCGCACCATCCGGTTCACCGGGACGGCCCCGCAGGGCGGGACGCCCGCCGGGGTCCGTCCGGCGGGCCCCGCCGACCTCGCCGCGATCACCGCCTACGACAGCTCCTGCCACCCGGCCGACCGGCCGCGCTTCCTCGCCGAGTGGCTCACCGGCCCCGGACACCGGGCCTTCGTCCGCCACGACGGCGCCCGGCTCACCGGCTACGGCGTGCTCCGTCCCGGACACGACACCCTGCGCGTCGGCCCCCTCTTCGCGGACACCGCCGACGACGCCCGCGCCCTGTTCGCCGCCCTCACGGCCGAGGCCGCGGGAGACCAGGTCGCCATCGACGTGCCCGAGCCGAACGCGGCCGGTGTCGCACTCGCCGAAGCGGCCGGATTCCAGGCCTCGTTCGAGACAGCCCGCATGTACACCGGGCCGGTGCGTGAGTACGCCCGGCACCGCGTGTTCGGCGTCACCACGCTCGAACTCGGCTGAGATACGGGTGCGTTGTGCCCGGAAGCGGCTGTGCAACTCCCGCACCTGTGGCGCCGGCTCCGACTCCGGCCCCTAGACAGCCACACTGGGCGCGACCTCCTGGACCGGCAGCGACCGCATTGGCGCTTCCGGGACCGGGCGAGTTGCACCCGCCCGCCGAGTGCGTGACCCTCGAGACGGCCGCCCTGCTCCAGGGGCACTCGACCGCATCCAGTCCCGCATCGACTGCCCGGCCCGCTACTGCGACCGGCTCAGCGCCCACCTGGCCGCCGTACGCCCGGAGGCCGGTGCGGAAATCCCGTTGCCCCGGGCCGGTCCGGCATGGTCGAGTCGGGGCATGGATCACTCGGCGGTGCTCGCCCTCTACGACCGGGACATGCGCGAGAACGCGACTCCCGACGGCCCTGGTGCCCGTATCGAACGGACCGGCGCGGTGGTGCGTCATGTCGCGGACGCGCAGGGATGGAACGGTGTGCTCTGGTCCGGTCTGGACGCAGCCGACGCGGACCGGGCGATCCACGACCAGATCGCCTACTTCACCGGCCTCGGCCGCGACTTCGAGTGGAAGCACTACGGCCACGACCGGCCGGACGACCTCGGCGCCCGGCTCCTCGCCGCCGGATTCCGGGCCGAGCCCGAGGAGACGCTGATGGCCGCCGAGACCGGCCGGCTCGCCATGGACGCCGAACCTCCCGAGGGCATCCGTCTCGTGCAGGCCACCGACGCGGCCGGCGTCGACCTCGTGGTGGAGGTCCACGAGAAGGCGTTCGGCACCGACGGCAGCCGGCTGCGGCACCGGCTGCTCGCCGGCCTGGCCGCCGACCCCTGCATGGTCGTGGCCGTGGTCGCGCTGGCCGGGGACGAACCCGTGAGCGCCGCCCGGATGGAGCTGGTGCCCGGCACCCGGTTCGCCGGGCTGTGGGGCGGCGGCACCGTCGAGGCCTGGCGGGGCCGGGGCGTCTACCGCGCCCTGGTCGCCCACCGCGCCCGCGTCGCCGCCGCCCACGGCTACCGCTACCTCCAGGTCGACGCCTCGCCCATGAGCCGCCCGATCCTGGAACGCCTCGGCTTCCATGCGCTGAGCACCACCACCCCGTATCTGTACGGGCGCTGACTTCGCGTCAGCGACGGACGCGGGCCCGGTCCAGTGCCGCGATCCCGACCGCGGCCAGGGCGATCTGGATGAACCACTCGATCCAGTCGGGCCCCTTGGTGTCTGCGACCCCGAACCCGGCGGCGATCGCCGAGCCCAGCAGCGCGGCCACGATGCCGACGACGATGGTCCACAGGATGCCGATGTGCTGTCGTCCGGGGACGACCAGACGCCCCAGGGCGCCGATGACGAGTCCGATGACAATGGCGCTGATGATGCCCGAGATATGCATGTCCACCCCTTTTGGTCGAGCCTCCCGCTCACCGTCTGCCCGCTGAGAGCGGCGGTAGTCCGCTCCGGTCATTGCCGGGACTTTCTGTTCATCGGGCCTTCATGCCATGTACCTTTCAACCACTCGACGCGTGTAGAACCCTCAAGCGGGCTCTACGCGCGCAGACTTGGCGCCGCACCGCCTCTCCCCACCCCTCATGGAGGTTCGCCGGATGCTTGGATCCAGGAGATCCCGCCGCAGACTCACCACCGCCCTGGCCGGTTTCGGGCTGCTCCTCACCGGAGCAGCCGTCCAGGTCGGCAGCGGCACCGCCGCCCACGCGGCGACCACGCACCGCATCCTGTTCGACAACGCCCACGCCGAGACGGCGGGCAACGCCGACTGGATCATCTCCACCAGCCAGCCCGACCCGCTCGGCGAGAACCCCTCCCCGTCCGCCGAGACCGACTGGACCGGCGCCCTGTCCTCCTGGGGCGTGGCGCTGCAGAAGACCGGCGACTACAGCCTGAAGACGCTGCCCTCGGGCTCCAGCCTCAGCTACGGCGGCTCGTCGTCGACCGACCTGTCGAACTTCGACACGCTGGTACTGCCGGAACCCAACACGCTGTTCACGAGCGCCGAGAAGACGGCGATCATGAACTTCGTGAAGAACGGCGGCGGTCTGTTCATGATCTCCGACCACACCGGAGCCGACCGCAACAACGACGGCTACGACGCGGTCAAGATCCTCAACGACCTGATGACGAACAACAGCGTCGACTCCACCGACCCGTTCGGCTTCTCGATCGACTCGCTCAACATCAGCTCCGACCACCCGGCGGCGATCAGCGACAGCACCGACCCGGTGCTGCACGGTTCCTTCGGCACGGTCACCAAGAGCCTGATCGCCAACGGCACCACCGCCACCCTCAAGCCCGCCGACAACTCCGCCGTCAAGGGCCTGCTCTACCGCACCGGTTACTCCGGCAACACCGGCGCCTTCTTCCTCACCAGCACCTTCGGCAGCGGCCGCGTCGCCTTCTGGGGCGACAGCTCCCCGATCGACGACGGCACCGGCCAGTCGGGCAACACCCTGTACGACGGCTGGAACGACACCAGCGCCACCAACGCGGCCCTCGCCCTCAACGCCACCGCCTGGCTGGCCGGTTCGGGCACCAGCAGCGGCGGTGGAGGCGGCGGTGGCGGCACCGGCACCTGCACCGCCGCCCAGCTCCTCGGCAACAGCGGCTTCGAGTCCGGCAACACCACGTGGAGCGCGTCCAGCGGGGTCATCACCAACTCGACCGGTGAGTCGGCTCATTCCGGCTCCTACTACGCCTGGCTCGACGGCTACGGCACCGCCACCACCGACACCCTGTCCCAGTCGGTGACCATCCCGTCCGGCTGCTCGACGGCCACGCTCAGCTTCTATCTGCACATCGACACGGCCGAGACCTCGACCAGCACGGCCTACGACACCCTCAAGGTCCAGGTCCTGGGCAGCTCGGGCACGGTCCTCGGCACCCTGGCGACGTACTCGAACCTCAACGCCGCCTCCGGTTACACCCAGCGCAGCTTCGACCTCAGCAGCTACGCCGGGCAGACCGTCACGCTGAAGTTCACCGGCACCGAGGGCTCCCAGTACCAGACGTCGTTCGTCGTCGACGACACCGCGCTCAACGTCAGCTGAACCGGCCGGGGGTGGGCCGCACCGGTCCACCCCCGTTCCGTCAGAGCGCCGGCACCGTCCGCTCCGGAGTGTTCCAGCCGGAGATCCGCACCCACGGCGCCGAGCCGTGCAGATCGCCCGTCCGGCAGGTGGCGGTCAGCGTCACCGACTCGCCCGGCCACAGGCTCACCTCGTTGTCCGACCAGCGAACCGGCAGCACCGGCTTTCCCTGCGCGTCCACGAGGTGGACGTCCGTCAGCAGCGCCGGGGTCTTCCCGCTCCCGGTGTTCCGCAGGGTCACGGTGGTGGTCGACGTGCCGTCCGAGGACTCCGTGGCCGCCGTAGCCGACACCGGCACCTGCGCCATCGAGGCGAGCCCCTTGAGATCGGCGTAACTCGTCGTCGGCGTGTAGTACCAGGTGGTGCCGGACCAGTCGAGGGTGTCGGGCCGGGTGGAGAGCCAGTACACGTTCCGGTTCACCTCCTTGCCGTCCGCGTCCGTCAGGACCAGGCGGAGCAGATACGTCGACGACAGTCCGCCCACGGAGGACGGCAGGGTGAGGGCGGTGCCGTGCGCCCCGTCGCCGTTCACCGTCAGACCGGTCACGGTCTTGTCGTACCTCTGTGTGCCGTCGGGGTCGAACAGCGTGGCCCGGGCGGTGAGTCCGGTCCCGGAGCCGTGGTGATGGTTGACGACCACGACCGAGCGGTTGTCGTACGAGTACTGGATGTGCAACGGCTCGTCGGCCTTCTTCGCGCCGAAGTAGGCCCCGCCCTGATCCAGATAACGGTCCGTCAGTTGCCAGTGCAGGGATGTCCAGCCGCTGTTGAACATCCAGTGGATCACTCCGGTGGAGGGCTTCGAGGAGTCCGTGGCATTGCGCTGGTACGCCTCGTACTGGGCGCGCACGGCCTCGTACTGGGCCAGCTGGGCCTTGCGCACATAGTCGGCGAGGCTCTTCGGGGCGCCGTAGCGGCCGGTGAGGGCGGCGTCGTAGATCTTGAGGGTGCCGAAGACCGGGGACGGCGAGCGATGGTACTGCCGCGCGTCCGGGTCCTTCCAGAGGGTGTCCAGTTCGGCCGGGGTCAGCATGCGGCGCAGCGTGTCGAGGGTGGGGATGCTGGGGCCGGCGCTGGTCTCGGAGTTGAAGCCGGTGGCCCCGCCCTCGCGCTTCGCGTACCAGTAGCCGGGGGGCACCCAGTCGTACGGCCCGGTCATCTTCATGCCCGAACTGCCGAGCTGCGGTGAGGAGTTGTCGGAGGCCGCGGAGACCACCGGATCGGGCCAGTCGGCGGACTTCAGGGCGTCCAGGTAGGTCTTCTCGATCCTCGCGTCGGGCGCGAAGTCGCTGCCGATCAGGAAGGAGATCACGCTCGGATGGTCGCGCAGCCGGGCGGCCTCGGCGGCCATGGAGGCCTGCGCCACCGGATAGTCGGCCTCGGTCCACGGCTCGCCGGTCTCGCTGCCGTTGACGTTGCCCTCCCACTTGTCGCAGCACTCCCAGCCCGGCAGCGTGAGGATGCCGTAGCGGTCGGCCAGGTCGAAGAACTCGTCGGGCTCCAGGTGCCCTTCCAGGCGGATCGTGTTCAGGCCCAGGTCGAGGGCGTACTTCAGCCGGTCCTCGACATAAGTGGTGTCCCAGCGCAGGAACTCGTCCGGGGACCAGCCGCCGCCCTTGATCAGCAGGTTCCGGCCGTTGATCCGGTACTGACGCGCGCCGTCCGCGTTCAGCGGCGCCTGGACGTCGCGGATGCCGAAGCTCTCGTGCGCGGTGTCCGAGGCCGTCCCGGCGACGGACGCGGTGAGGGCGAGGTCGTACAACGGCTGTCCGCCCATCCCGGCCGGCCACCACACCTTGGGCGAGGTGAGACGCAGGCTCGGGGTGTCGGCGGGGGAGAAGGTGACGGTCTTCGTCTCGTGGGCGGCGAGCGGGACCTGCCGGGTGAAGGCGGTCGCGCCGATGCGTCCGGTGACCTCGGCGGTGACGGCGGAGCCGGTGTCGTTGCGGGCCTGTGCCTTCACCGTCAGGTCGGCGGAGGCGAGCGACGGCACGGCGAGCCTGGTGATCACGTGTGCGTCGCGCAGCGCCACGGGGCCGCCCCGGCGCACCCGGACGTCCCGGACGATGCCCATGTTCCGGTCGGACGGCGGCTGGAGCCAGTCGATCCAGCCCATGGTGAGGTCCGTGTTCGGATCGTTGGGCTGGACGCGGAAAGCGACCGTGTTGGTGCCGGACCCGACCAGTGCGGTGATGTCCAGCTCGTGGTGCGTGTAGGCGCCGGTGACGTCGGCGGCCCTGGCCACCTGCCGGCCGTTCACATAGACGTCGGCCGCCGAGATCACCCCGCTGAAGTCGAGGAAGGTGCGCCGCGCGGTGTCGTCGACGGTGAAGTCCGAGCGGTACCACCAGGGGACCTGGAAGTCGGCCTTCGGGATCTTCTGCTGGTTGGTGGAGAAGAACGGATCCGCGTACACGCCGTCGGCGAGCAGCGCGGCCAGGACCGTCGAGCGGGGGCCCGCCGGATACCAGCCCCGCGCCGGATAGCCCGGGGAGGAGACGGCGGCCGGGGTGTCGCTCACCTTCGCCGAAGACTGGATGGCGTAACCGGCGAGCGGTGTGTCGGTGCCGGCCGCCGAGGGCACGCGGGTGGTCCGTGCGGGCTCGTGCGGTGGTGCCGGTTGCCGGGCGCCGGCCCAGGCGCCGCCGGTCAGAGAGCCGAGCAGGCCGAGGAGCAGCGCGGTGACGGCGTACCGGCGTCCGAGGGCGGGGCGAGGGAACATGCAGAGGCTCCGGGCTCGTAAAGTTAGGAAACTTTACTAACCTGGCTCAAGCTAGGGGGCCTCGCGGGCCGTGTCAACGAGCGTGGCCGCAGTGGCCGTTGGCGGGGTCAGGTTCCGGCCGTCCTGCGTTCGAACACCAGGTCCCGCGCCGTGTCCAGGGCCGTTGCCACCGCACCGAGGAGCACCGCGTCCTCACCGAGCCGGCTCGGTGCGATCCGCGGCCGCAGCGGGGTGAGGGCACGCACCTGCTCCTGGACCGGGCGCAGCAGCAGATCGATGCTGTGCCCGACACCGCCGCCGAGCACCACCAGATCCGGATCGAGCACGGCGGCGGCCGCCGCCACGGTGTGCGCGATCCGCTCGGCCTCCAGCTCCACCGCCCGCACAGCGGCCGGATCGCCCTGGCGGGCCGCGTCGAAGACCGCCTTCGCCGTGAGCTGCCCGCTCATCCCGAAGCCCCGGGCGGCCTCCACCACGGCCACCCCGGACACCGCGTCCTCCAGCCGCTCCGGCTTCTGCCGGCCCGGCCAGGGCAGGAAGCCGATCTCGCCCGCCAGCCCGTGCGCCCCCGTGAACAGGCGTCCCTCGCCCACGACGCCCATGCCGAGGCCGGTGCCGATCAGGATGTACGCGAACAGTCGACTGCCCGTTCCCACGCCGTACGTGTACTCGCCGAGAGCGGCCAGGTTGGCGTCGTTGTGCACCTCCAGCGGTACGCCCAACTCCTCGCGCATCCGGTCGACGAGCCCGGCGCGCCCCCAGCCCGGCAGGTGCATCGCGTACCGGACCCGCCGCTGCTTCTCGTCGTAGACACCCGGCGTGCCCACCACTCCGTGCACCACCTCGGCCGGGTCCACCCCCGAGCTCGCGATCACCTGCCGGGCGGTGCCCACGACCAGATCGGCCAGTGCGGCGGAGGCGCGGGTCCGGTTGCGTACGTCGGCGCGGGCGACGACGGTGCCGTCCAGGTCGACCACCGCCACCCGCAGCCAGCCGCGGCCGATGTCCACGCCGAGCGCGTACCCGGCGGCCGGGTCGGGGGCGTAGAGCACGGCGGTGCGCCCGCGCTCCGGGGCCTGGGTGCCGACCTCGTGCACCAGGCCCGCCGTCTCCAGGGAGGCCAGCGCACTGGAGACCGTCGGCTTCGACAGTCCGGTCTCCCGGGCCAGTTGGGCACGCGACGCCGCGCCGAGGGCGCGCAGCCGGTCCAGCAGCAGCCGCTCGTTGGTGCTGCGCAGCCGTCGGCGGCTCCAGGGCTGTTCCTGCTGCTCTTCGGCGTCACTGACGGTCATCGGACCATTCTCATGTATTCGCGGCGCATACTTGACGCCTCTAGTAAGGCTCCTTAACTTTATCGCCCAGTCAGCCCGCCGGGTGCCGTCGAGTGCGCCCGTGGCGTCAGGAGTCCCCATGTCCGGTAGTCCGCCACCCTCGGGTGGTTTCGTCCGCCGTGTAGGCCTGTTCCAGGCCACGGCCATCAATATGAGCCAGATGTGCGGCATCGGGCCGTTCGTGACGATTCCGCTCATGGTCACCGCCTTCGGCGGCCCGCAGGCGGTCATCGGCTTCGTCGCGGGCGCCGTGCTCGCGCTGTGCGACGGACTGGTCTGGGCCGAGCTGGGCGCCTCGATGCCCGGCTCCGGCGGCAGTTACGTCTATCTGCGCCAGGCCTTCCAGTACCGCACGGGCCGGCTGATGCCGTTCCTCTTCGTGTGGACGGCGATGCTCTTCATCCCGCTGATCATGTCCACGGGAGTCGTCGGCTTCGTCCAGTACCTGGGCTATCTGGCCCCCGATCTCGGGCAGACGGCGGGCGATCTGATCGGCCTCGGCATCATCGTCCTGGTCGTGCTCCTGCTCTGGCGCGGTATCGAGCACATCGCCCGGATCACCGCCGTGATGTGGGCGGTGATGATCGCCTCGGTGCTGCTGGTGATCGTCGCCGCGGCGACCGACTTCAGCCCGCACCTCGCCTTCACCTACCCGTCGGGCGCCTTCGACCTGACGAGCAACCACTTCTGGCTCGGCTTCGCCGCGGGCCTGACCATCGGCATCTACGACTACCTCGGCTACAACACCACCGCGTACATGGGAGCCGAGATCAAGGACCCGGGCCGTATTCTCCCGCGTTCGATCCTCTTCTCCATCCTCGGCATCATGGCGATCTACCTGCTCCTGCAGATCGGCACCCTCGGTGTCATCGACTGGCACCGGATGGCCGACCCGCACGACATCGCCTCGACCTCGGTCGCCTCGGCGGTGCTGGAGAAGACCTGGGGCAAGGGCGCCGCCGACACCGTGACCGTGCTGATCCTCGTCACCGCGTTCGCCTCGGTCTTCACCGGGCTGCTGGGCGGTTCCCGGGTGCCCTACGACGCCGCCCGCGACCGCGTCTTCTTCCGGCCGTACGAGAAGCTGCACCCCAAGCACCGCTTTCCCGTGCTCGGCCTCGCGACGATGGGCGTGATCACGGCGGTCGGCTTCCTGATCGGCCGGCACACCGACCTTGCGACTCTGATCCAGTTGCTCACGACGGTCATGGTGATCGTGCAGGCGCTCGCCCAGATCGTCGCCCTGACCGTGCTGCGCAGACGCCAGCCGGGCCTGCGCCGCCCGTACCGGATGTGGCTCTACCCCCTGCCCAGCCTCGTCGCCTTCGCCGGCTGGTGCGTGATCTACGGGTACGCGGACAAGAACTCGCCGGGCCGCCACCCCATCGAATGGTCCCTGGCCTGGCTGGCCCTCGGCTGTGTGGCCTTCGTCGTGTGGGCGCGGCTGGAGAAGGTGTGGCCGTTCGGGGAGCGGGAGATCAGCGAGGAGTACCTGGCGGGCACGGACCCGGACGTCGCCCCCGCGGCATGACCAACTGGCCTGCTACGGGATAGAGTTACGGCAGTCTTCGCAAGCCTCCCCGGCCCGGACCCGAGTCCGCCGGGGAGGCTTTCGTTCATGACCGAAACCGCGCTTGCCCATGTCGCCGTCCGCCCGGCGACCGCCGAGGACCGGCCCACCGTGGACCGGCTGTGGCTGATGTTCCGCCATGACCTCTCTGCCTTCCGGGGCGTCCTGCCCGCCCGCGACGGCACCTTTAGCGACCGAACGGGTCGAGAGCGCCTTCACCCGTCCCGGCTGGGCGCCCTACCTGTTCGAGTGCGGCACACACCCGGCCGGCTTCGCGTTCGTCCGCGGACTCGACGGCCCGGTGCGGGTGCTGAACAGCTTCTTCGTGGTGCGCGGGGCGCGGCGCAGGGGCGTCGGGCTGCGGGCCGTACGCGCGGTATTCACCCGGCATCCGGGGCCGTGGGAGATCGCCTTTCAGCAGGACAACCCGTCCGCCGTGGCCTTCTGGCACCGGGTCGCCGCGGACCTCGCCCAGGACGCCTGGACCCGCGAACTCCGGCCGGTGCCGGGGCGCCCCGAACTGCCCCCGGACGTGTGGCTGTCCTTCCGCGTCGAGGCGGCCGTACCACCGCTCGGGCCTGCCCACCCTTGACATGCAAGTGATTGCCTGCATAACGTTGAGTGTGCAATCAGGAGACGACACAGGGATGGACAAGGTCTTCAAGGCGCTGGCCGACGACACGCGCAGGCGCCTGCTGGACCGGCTCCATGAGAACAACGGCCAGACCCTGGGCGAACTGTGCGAGCGCATCGCCATGACGCGCCAGTCGGTCACCCAGCATCTGGCGGTCCTGGAGGCCGCCAACCTGATCAGCACGGTGCGGCGGGGGCGGGAGAAGCTGCACTACCTCAACCCCGTGCCGCTCCATGAGATCCAGGAGCGGTGGATCGACAAGTTCGAGCGCCCGCGCCTGAGCGCGCTCGGCGCCCTGAAGCGACGAGCTGAGGAAGCCATGACCGACAAGCCGAGTTTCGTGTACGTCACCTACATCGCGAGCACCCCGGAGAAGGTGTGGGAGGCGCTCACCGACGCCGACCTGACGGCCGCCTACTGGGGTCACCGCAACGAGTCCGACTGGCGCCCCGGCTCCCGCTGGGCGCATGTGCGCACCGACGGTTCCGGCATCGCCGACGTGGTCGGAAAGGTGGTGGAGAGCGAGCCGCCCACCCGGCTGGTCACCACGTGGGCCGCGCCCGACCAGGAGGGTCAGGAGGACCGGCACTCCCGTGTCACCTTCGAGATCCGCCCGTACGAGGACATCGTCCGGCTGACGGTCGTCCACGAAGACCTGGGCGACGAGGGCGAGCGCTCGGACGTCGCCTCCGGCTGGCCGGCCGTGCTGTCCAACCTCAAGTCGCTGCTGGAGACGGGCCGGACCCTGCCGCAGGAGCCCTGGCTGGTGCCGGGCCGCTGAGCGGACGCGAGCGGGGCCGGTCCGCCTGTGCGGACCGGCCCCGGGTACTCCCGTACTTCCGGTTCTTCCTTTCGGTGCGTCTCCTGTCACGGCCTGGGCGTGCTCCGCGCCGCCGTACCGGCACAGACCAGGCCGAGCACGAGCGCGAGTGCGCCGATGATGACGTTGTTGATGATCACGCCCTTGTCCGGGCCACTGCCCACGATCCAGGGGGCGATGATCAGCCAGATGCCCATGGCGCACATGGCCCAGCTGAGGCCGTACATCCGCTCGGGGGCCCGGGTGAATCCCAGTGCCAGCAGCCCTATCGCTACGCCTATGATCAGGTTGTGCGTCATGAGCGCGGGCTGGCTCGTCGTGTAGTGCACGATCCACGGAGATGCCGCGCAGTAGAGCCCGAGCAGGAACACCGGCCCGTCCACGAGCGCCACATCACGACCGCCGAGCATGCGGGCGTAGCGTGCCCGCATTTCGGAGACATCGGGGTGGGTCGATATGTCACCCCTGTGCAGGTTGGCCATGACTCGTCTCCTTTGACTTGCAGGCCAGACCATGTCTGGTGCGGTGTGCGTTTACCACCGTGTTCCCAGTTTGCTCTTATTTTTTCTTTATGAGTAGGCCCTGTGCGCATACCCGGATGTCAGTCCGCCGTCAGCCGGCTGCCTCGGCCCGGGTGCCGTTCGCGTCCTGACCAACCGGCCCTGGCACACTGCGGGTTCATGACACGAGAACCGAACGAGGTCACCGGGGCCGTCACCTGGGGTCTGCTGGCCGCATGGGCCGCGCACGACACCGAGGAAGTGGTCATGGTGCCGCGGTGGGTGCGCACCCAGGTGCCGGAGCTGCGCAAGAGGTTCCCCCGGATGCCGGAGACGGTGTGGCGGCGGCTGGAGTCCGTCGACGGGCGGGAGTTCACCACCGCCGTCGGCGCGATGGCGGTGGTGCTGGCCGCCGCGTGTGCCGACGGCCACCGGACCGGGGGCCGGTCCGCCGTCTACCAGACCGCGCTCAACGCCTTCGGGGTGCACGGCCTGGTCCATTTGGCCCAGGCTGCGGCGATACGCGGCTACACCCCGGGCTCCGCGACCACGCCCCTCGTGGTGCTCCCGTTCACCCTGTGGGCCCGCGGCCGGCTCCGCCGCTCCGGTGCCCTGCGCCCCACCCGCGCACGGCATCTGGCCGAGGGCCTGGCCTTCGCGGCGGCGGCCACGGTCGTCACCCACACAGTGGCCCAGGGCGTGCTGCGCCGGCGGTGACGGCAGTACTCCCGGCCGGCGGTGATGCCGAGGTCCCGGCTCAGGTGCCGCCCAGCGCCCGCAGATGCGCCGACCGCGTCTCCGCCGTCTGCCCCTGCACCAGCAGGAACAACGCCTCCCGGGCGAGGCGCTGGGCCCGGCTCGTCAGGGCCATCGACCGTCCGCCCCCGGCGACCACCGCCGCCGTGGTCGCCGTACGCAGCACCTCGTACGCCTCCGCGCGCACCGCCAGCCGCTCCGCGACCCGCTCCAGCGGCGCCGGATGGTCGGCCAGGGCGTAGGCGCGCCGGCGCACGTCGGCCAGGCGAGCGCGCAGTGGCGCGGCCGTGTCCTCGTCCGGCAGGCAGAGAGCGGCCTCCGCGACGCCGAAGACGGCAGGGTTGGCGTTCAGCGTTCTGGCCCGGTCCCCGGGCGCCCACCGCTCGTACGGCGTATGCAGGGCCACCGCCTCCTCCGGCAGCCACAGGCCGGTCAGCTCCAGGGAGACCGTGCGCGAGGCGGTGAGCGCCGCGAGGCGCATCGGCTCCGAGGCCCGCAGCCCCGGCTGGTCGCGGGCTTCGGCGAACGCGAACAGAACCTCGCCCGCTTCGGTCGTCCCCGCGAGCAGCATCACGTCGTTCAGGCCCCACCCGGTGTACCAGGGCACGGTTCCGTCGAACCGCCAGCCGTCGCCCTCCCGGCGGACCCGCACCGGCACGCGCGGATACGACCGCAGATGCGCGTACGCCACCCCGGACAGCAGCTCCCCACGCGCCAGCGGCCCCAGCAACCGCTCGCGAACGGGCAGGTCGCTCTGGGCCAAGGTCTGCACCGGTGTGTGGTGCTGGGTCTGCACGAACCAGGTCGCACAGCACGCCCCGGACAGGATCTCCGCGATCCGGCGGACCACGTCCGGCGGCGCGCCCGAGCCGCCGTACCCGACCGGAGCGCCCGCTCCGAGCAGCCCCGACCGTTTGACCGCCTCGATGTGGCTCGCCGGCACGCCTTCCCGGTCGACCCGCTCGGCCTCGGGAATCAGCAGGTCCGAGGCGAGCCGGTGGGCGCGGTCGAGGAGCGGATGCGCGGTGGAGGCTGTCATACGGAAGATTCTTTCGAAGATTTCTTCCGGCGCCGTGTCGATCCGGAGGCGGGCCGTTCGTGTAGGAGGTGACACAGACCCGAGAGACCCTTGAGTCACCGAGGAGGACGTCATGAAGCACTACCTGCTCAGCGTGGTCCAGCCGGCCGGCGGGACCCCGCCGCCCACCGAGGCCCTCGCCGAGATCATGCGCAACGTCGAGGCCTTCAACGACGAGCTGCGCGCCGCCGGGGCCTGGGTCTTCGCAGGCGGCCTGCACGGCCCGGAGACCGCCACCATGCTGCGCCCCAAGGACGGCGAGGTGCTCATCACCGACGGCCCCTATGCCGAGGGCAAGGAGTACCTGGGCGGCCTCTGCCTGATCAGGGCCGCCGATCTCGACGAGGCGCTGGAGTGGGGCCGCAAGGCCGCCCTCGCGACCACGCTGCCCATCGAGGTGCGGCCCTTCGTGGACCAGCACTAGCGTCTCCGCCGAACACCTCGGGAGGCTGGTTCATGCCAGCCTCTCGTCCTTGATCGCCAGTTGCTGGTCTCCCCGCCGGTAGCCCACGGTGCGGATGCCGAGCGCGTCCTTCAGCTGTCGGGCGGGCACGACCTGGGGAGCGGGGGCGGGTGCCTGCCCCGGCTTGGGCAGCGGGTAGGCGGTGGTGGTGGCGGAGTGGAAGGTGATGTTGCCCTCCGTCTTGGTGAACAGCTGGTGGACGTGCCCATTGAGACAGGTGACCGAGGAGAAGCGGCGCAGCAGCGAGATCACCTTCAACGCGTCGTCGGTGCTCCAGCCCCACTTCGGGTACATGGCGAACAGCGGGATGTGGCTGAAGACCACGACGGGGGTGTCCGACGGCAGACCCGCGAGGTCCTTGCGGACGAAATCGATCTGCTCGGTGCCGAGGTGACCCAGCTTCTCCAGGCTCAGGGTGTTGACCAGGGCGACGAAGTGCACACCGTGGGTGTCGAAGCTGTACCAGCCGTCGCCGAGCGTGCCCTTGCCGAAGGCCTGCCGGTAGGCGCGGCCCGCGTCGCCGATGGAGTCGTGCTCGCCCGGCACGGTGAAGACACGATCCGTCCGCAGTCCGGCCAGCATCTGCCTGACCTGGTCGAACTGTCCCGCCGTGGACAGGTGGGTCAGGTCGCCGCTGTGCATGACGAAGTCGGGCCTGTACCCGAGCCCGTTGACCCGATGGATCGCTTCGGTGAACGAGCCGACCACGTCCGTGTTGGCCGGGCCCTGGAAGCCGATGTGGCTGTCGGAGACCTGCACGAACCGCAGGGCACCGTTCGGTGCCGCGGCCGCCAGGGCGGTGCCGCCCCCGGAGTCGGCGACATGGCTGATCACCTCTCCACCGGCCACGGTGAGCACGACGGCTCCGCCGAACCATCCGGCGTGCCACATGAGCTGACGCCGTGTCATGCCGTGTTCGGAAGAGGGTTCTTCGGCGCCGCCGACCGGTGCCGCGCTCGGCTGGTCGTCGTATGCGGTCATGAGGTCACCTCCACGGTGCCGGTCATGAACGGATGGATGGTGCAGAGGTAGGCGTAGCTGCCGGGCTTGGTGAACGTGTAGGTGTACGCGCCGTGCTGGGCGAGGGAGGACGAGTGCAGCGGGCCGCCCGAGCCGGCGCTCGTGACGGTGTGGGCGTCGGTGTCCTGATTGGTCCAGGTCACCGTCGTGCCCGCCCTGACCTTCAGCGTGGCCGGGGAGAACGCGAAGTTCTTGATCGTCACGGTGTTCGCGGTCACCGGTGTGGCGGCCGTACCGCTGCTCGGAGAGGACATGGGCATGGGCATGCCGGGTGTGCCGGCCAGTTGATGCTGACCCGGGCCGGGCGTGAGGGAGCCGGGGTCCGAGGCGCGGGGCGAGTGACCGCACGCGCTCAGGAGTCCCAGTACACCCGCGGTGGCGACGGCCAGCCCGGCCGCACCGCGCGATCGTCGGCCCAGGGGGCGGAAGTTGACGTACATGATGTGCATTCCCCACTGATCAGGTGATGCCGTGTGCGACGGCTCATGCCTGGTTTCACGGGCGGCGATGTCGCGTGGTTCGGTCGATACGCATCTTTTTCTCGCTTATCGCTGCTTCACGGCAGTAACTCGGCATGGCACGACAAATGCACGGATATGCGTGATGATCGGCCTATGCCATGGAGTGCCCGAAAACGTGGTGAAGCGGCCGATCCGAAGCGCTCCGGGCGCCGTGTCTCGGGTAACGGGACCATTTCGACCACGGACGAGGAACTGCTCCGGGCTCTGTATGCCGAGCACGCAGGCCCTCTGTTCCACTACGTACTGCGACTGACGTCAGGAGACCGGCAGTGGGCCGAGGATGTCGTGCAGGAGACCTTGCTGCGGGCATGGCAGCACCCCGCCGCGTTCGACCCCGCGCGCGGCCCGGCCCGGGCCTGGCTGTGCACGGTCGCCCGGCACCTGGTCATCGACACGCACCGGGCCCGGCAGGCGAGGCCGGTGGAGGTGGGCGGCGAGGCCCTGGAGCGGGCCGCGCAGACGGCGGGCGAGGACCGGATCGAGCAGGCGTTGCAGAGCTGGGCCGTGGCCGACGCCCTCCGGACGCTGTCCGCGGAACACCGCGCCGTACTGCTGGAGACGTACTACCGGGGCCGGACCGTGGCGGAGGCCGCGCGGGTGCTGGGCATCCCGCCGGGCACCGTCAAGTCGCGCACGTACTACGCCCTGCACGCCCTGAAGCTGGCACTGCGGGAACGGGGCATCGAGCCATGACCACGGCATGGAGGAGGTGCCGGCCATGAACGCGGACCACGAGGCCCTCCGGCTGGCGCTCGGAGCATACGTCCTGGGCGCGCTGGCCCCGGCGGAGGCGGAACGGGTGCGTGCGCACCTCGCTGAATGCGACGGGTGCCGGGCGGAACACGCCGAGCTGGCCGGACTTCCGGCGCTGCTCGCGACGGTCACCGCGGCGGAGGCCGAGGGCCGGCCCGTGCCCGCCGGCGACGAGGACCCTGCCGATCGGCTGGTACGGCGGGCGGCGGAGAGCACCGGGGGCTCACCCCAGCCGCCGCCCGGCACATCCACGGCGCCTCGGGCCCCCGAGGCGGGACTGCTCGACCGGATGCTCCAGCAAGCCGCCGCCAGGCGCCGCAGGTCCTGGCGGCGGCAACTGGCCGGTGCGGTCGCGTCGCTGACGCTGGTCGCCGGGGCCGCGGTCGGCGGCACCTGGCTGGCGATCGGCGGAACCGTGACCGGTCAGGCGACACGACCCGCACCGGTCACGCCGGCACCGTCGCGCGTCTTCTCCGGAAGCGACCCCGGCACCGGCGTCACCGCTTCGGTGCGGGTCTCCCCCTCGGCGTGGGGCAGTGTGCTGCAGATCTCCGCCCATGGGGCACCCGCGGGCATCACCTGCCGGTTGCAGGCGGTCGGGCCCGGGGGAACCAGGTCGGAGGGCGCCACCTGGCGTGCGGGGACGTATCCGCCCGGCACCACCGTCCCCGGGGCGGTCCCCCTGTCCCCGGCGGCCATCGAGCACTTCGAGATCGTCGCGGGCAACGGCCAGAAGCTGGTCACGATCCGGGCGTGAACCGATCCGGGGATGAGTCAAAGAAGTTGGACAAAAAGGGCGAACAGCTCGAACCATATGCGCTCGTCGTCCGTAGAACTGAATGAGTTCTCACATTCGGGTTCCTACGCAGAAGAGCCGGAAGACCATGTTCGTGACCGATTCCGCCCGTGCCGGCTCACCCCCCGCACGGTCCTGCCGCCACCAGGCGGTCCTCACGCTACCCGCGCAGGAGGCGCATGTCCCCGCCGCCCGTCATCTCGCGGCGGAGCTGCTGGAGTGCTGGTGCGTGCCCGAGAGCGAGCGGGACTCCGCCGTCCTCATCGTCGACGAACTCGCCGCCAACGCCGCCCAGTACGGCCGCGAACGCATGACGCTGCTGCTCGCCCTCGACGGTGGCACCCTGCACATCGTGGTCAGTGACTCCGGAACGGCGGTCGAGCGCGTCCGCCATGACGTGGCCCCGGACGAGCACGGCCGCGGCACCGGCATCGTCGACTCCCTCGCCCAGTCGACCGAGGTGCACCACACGCGCGGTGGCCGAGAGGTCCGCGCCTGTCTGCGCTGTTCGGCATGATCGAGCCCGTACGCTTCCGGCGATCGCAGAAGGGCACGGGCGCGCATGGCGCACACCGTCGATGTCGAGGCCGTCTTCCGCGCCGAGTACGGGCGTGCGGTCTCCGTCCTCGTCCGATTCCTCGGCGACATCGATCTCGCCGAGGAAGCGGTGCAGGACGCCTTCACCACCGCCGTACGCACCTGGCCGGAGTCCGGCGTGCCGCCGAGCCCGGCGGGCTGGATCATCACCACCGCACGCAACCGGGCCATCGACCGGCTCCGCCGCGAGTCCTCCCGGGACGCCCGGCACGCCGAGTCCGCCCGGCTGTACGCGCCCGACGCGCCGGCTGAGGAGGGCCCCGTGCGGGACGACCGGCTCCGCCTGATCTTCACCTGCTGCCACCCCGCGCTCGCCCTCCAGGCCCGGGTCGCCCTCACCCTGCGCCTGCTCGGCGGCCTGAGCACCGGCCAGATCGCCCGCGCCTTCCTGGTGCCGGAGCCGACTCTGGCCCAGCGGCTGGTCAGGGCCAAGGCCAAGATCCGGGACGCGGGCATCCCGTACCGCGTGCCCAGCGACGCCGATCTGCCCGAACGGCTCGGCGGTGTCCTCGCCGTCGTCTACCTGATCTTCAACGAGGGCTACACCGGCGACCCGGCCCTGGGCGCGGAGGCGCTCCGGCTCGGCCGGCTGCTCGCCGCGCTGATGCCGGAAGAGCCCGAGGTGACCGGCCTGCTCGCGCTGATGCTGCTGACCGAGTCCCGGCGGCCGGCCCGGCAGGGCGCGGACGGCGTCCTCGTCCCGCTGCCCGAGCAGGACCGCACACTGTGGGAGCGCGAGCTGATCGCCGAGGGCCAGGACCTGGTCCGGCACTGCCTGCGCCGCGGCAGGCCCGGGCCGTACCAGATCCAGGCCGCGATCAACGCCGTGCACAGCGACGCGCCCACCGCCGAGGCCACCGACTGGGACCAGATCCTGCGCCTGTACGACCAGCTCATGGCCGTGGCGCCGTCCCCGGTTGTCGCCCTGAACCGTGCGGTCGCCGTGGCCGAGGCTGAGGGGCCGGCCAGGGCGCTCGGCCTCGTCGACTCCCTCGACCTCGGCCGGTATCACGTGCTGCACGCCGTCCGTGCCGACCTGCTGCGCCGCCTGGGCCGCACCGCCGAGGCCGCCGCGGAGTACGGCCTGGCCGCCGAACTGGCCGGCAGCGAGGCCGAGCGGGGCTACCTGGAGCGGCGCCGCCGGGAGACGCACCCCGACACGACGTGACCCGCGTCACCATGATCGGCCGGAATGAACTTGAGGACGTGAAAGGTTGGCAAATACACCCAACCCGACGACCCGCGCCCGGGCCGCAACCGCCCGTGCACCACCAGCGAGGCACACCTGTGAACCGTCCCGCCATCGAGCAGCCCGCCGACATCGTGGCCCGGCTGCGCGCCACCTTCGCCACCGGCCGCACCAAGCCCGTCGAGTGGCGCACCGGCCGGCTGCGTCAACTGCGCGCGATGCTCATCGAGGGCGGCGCCGACCTCGCCGCCGCCCTCCGCGCCGACCTCGGCAAGAGCAGCACCGAGGCGTACCGCACCGAGATCGACTTCACCATCCGCGAGATCGACCACACCTTGGAGCACCTGG
The DNA here is from genome assembly GCF_053593835.1 of Streptomyces sp. NPDC002076. NCBI lineage: Bacteria > Bacillati > Actinomycetota > Actinomycetes > Kitasatosporales > Streptomycetaceae > Streptomyces > Streptomyces sp. NPDC002076. Next base: position 54,133 of record NZ_JBSFDI010000018.1, on the reverse strand, counting down.
CGGACTGGCTGCGCCCGGAGCCGGCGCCCGTCCCGGCCCACCTCGGCGCCGACGCGACGGCCTGGACGCAGTACGACCCCCTCGGCGTCGTCCTGGTCATCGCCCCCTGGAACTACCCGGCGCAGCTGCTGCTCGCCCCCATGGTGGGCGCCCTGGCCTCCGGCAACGCGGTCGTTGCCAAGCCGAGCGAGCTGGCCCCGGCCACCTCGGCCGCCCTCGCCGAGCTGATCCCGGCCTACCTGGACACCGACGCGGTCGCCGTGGTCGAGGGCGGGGTCCCGGAGACCACGGCCCTGCTGGCCGAGCGCTTCGACCACATCTTCTACACCGGCAACGGCGCCGTCGGCCGGATCGTGATGCGCGCCGCCGCCGAGCACCTCACCCCGGTCACCCTCGAACTGGGCGGCAAGTCCCCGGTGTTCGTGGACCGCGGCACCGACCTGGACGTGGTCGCGGACCGGCTGGCCCGCGGCAAGTTCCTCAACGCCGGGCAGACGTGTGTCGCGCCGGACTACGTCCTGACCGACCCGGAGACGGCCGCCGCCCTGGAGGCCGCGCTGGCGCGCGCGGTGGAGGCGCTGTTCGGCGCCGACCCGGCCGAGTCGCCGGAGTACGGCCGGATCGTCAACGAACGGCACTTCGACCGGCTCTCCGGCCTGCTCGGCTCCGGGCGGATCGCGGTCGGCGGCGAGAGCGACCGCATGGCGAAGTACATCGCGCCGACCGTCCTCGCGGACGTCGACCCCACGTCGCCCGTCATGCAGGAGGAGATCTTCGGCCCGATCCTGCCCCTCGTCACGGTGTCCGGCCTGGACGAGGCGATCGCCTTCATCAACGACCGGGACAAGCCGCTCGCCCTCTACGTCTTCAGCGAGTCCGAGCGGACCCGTGCGCGCATCGCCGCCGAGACCTCGTCCGGCGGCCTCGGCCACGGCCTTCCCCTCGCCCATCTCACCGTCTCCGACCTGCCGTTCGGCGGGGTGGGGGAGAGCGGCACGGGCAGCTACCACGGGCGCTACTCCATCGAGACGTTCAGCCACCGCAAGGCGGTCCTGCACAAGCCGCTGGGCTGAATTCCCTTGCACGGCAGGCCGGGTGTGCGAAACTCCGCCGAATGACCGTTCAAACGATCACCGCGGAAGCCTCCGGCACCTTCGAACTCGGTGACCTGCCCGTCCACCGCATCGGCTTCGGAGCGATGCGGCTGACGGGCAGCGCCGCGTTCCACCTCGGCACGCCCAGCGACCGCGCCCGCTCGATCGCCGTGCTGCGCCGGGCCGTCGAACTGGGCGTGAACCACATCGACACCGCAGCCTTCTACTTCTCCGCCACGCGCTCGGCCAACGAACTGATCAACACCGCCGTCGCCCCGTATCCCGAGGACCTGGTCATCACCACCAAGGTCGGCCCCTTCCGCGACTACCACGGCGAGTGGGGGGACCCGGCGCGCCCCGACCAGCTGCGCGGCCATGTGGAGGAGAACCTGCGCCAGCTCGGGCGCGACCACCTCGACGTCGTCAACTTCCGCCGGCAGGAGCAGGATTCGATCGCCGAGCACTTCGGCGCGCTCGCCGAACTGCGTGAGGCCGGCCTGATACGCCACCTGGGCATCTCGGGTGTCGGGCCGCGCCACCTCGCCGAGGCACTGGAGATCGCCCCGGTGGTGTGCGTGCAGAACCGGTACGCCCTGGACCGGCCCGATCCCCTCGACGACGAGATGCTGCGCCTGTGCGGCGAACACGGCATCGCGTTCGTCCCCTTCTTCGCCGTCGCGGGCCAGGCCGGACCGCGGGCGGCGGCCGACACCCATGACGACACCGTGCGCGACATCGCCCGCGCCCACGGAGTGAGCCCCGCGCAGCTCCGCATCGCCTGGACCCTGCACCAGGGTCCCCACGTCCTCGCCATACCCGGCACCGGCAACCCGGACCACGTCGCCGAGAACGTCGCGGCGGGCGCGCTGCGCCTCACAGCGGACGAACTGGCCCGGCTCGACGCCCTGCACACCCCGGCGAGCTGACGCTCCCGGCCGCCGCCCGGGGACCTTCTCCTGGAAGGCGGCCCCGCCGGGCATCGGGTCCCCTGTCGCCCGGACGGCGGCCCCGTACGATCGGCCCTCCCACAATGGGTGCGGGGGCACAGCCGTACGAAGACTCGATTGACTACCATCGTGTAGACGGTCGCCCGGGCCGCACACGAAGACGGGGTGAGGGACGTTCCATGACCGAGGCGAAGGACGAGCGCCGGCCGGCCGGCGAGCTCGAGGCGAGCGTCATGGCCGCACTCTGGGCCGCGGGCGGACCGCAGACGCCCGGCCAGGTCCAGCGGAGCCTCGGCGCGGACCTGGCCCGTACGACGGTGACCACGATCCTCACCCGCCTGCACGAGAAGGGCGTCGTCGAGCGGCACCGCCAGGGCCGCGGCTACGCCTACCTCCCGGTCCGGGACGTCCAGGACGCCCACGGCCTCACCGCCCGCCGGATGCACAGCGAACTCGACCGGGACAGCGACCGCCAGACCGTCCTCGCCCGCTTCGTCGCCCAGCTCAGCCCCGACGACGAACGGATCCTGCGGGACCTGCTCGAACCCGACGAACGATGACCGCGCTCCTGCTGCTGCCCCTGCTGCTGCCGTTCGCCCTGCCGGCCCTGGCCCGCCGGGCCCTGGACCGGCTGGCCCCGGCCGCCGCACTGTGGGCCGTCACCGGCTGTGCGGTGGTCCTCGCCGGTTGCTCGCTGGCCGCGCTCGGCTCGTTCGTGCTCATCGGGCTGCTCAAGGTCCCGCTCTTCGCCGCGCTCGGCGAGCTGATACACCCGCTGCGCACCGCCTCCGACCTCGTCGTGCTGCCGGCCGCCGCGACCTCCGTCGGCGCGCTCGCCGTCTGCGGCTGGACCCTCGTGCGCTCGGTGCTGCACCAGTCCCGCGCCTTCCGCGCGGCCCGCACGGAGGCCGGGCACGGCCCCTCGGCCGGCGATCTGTGCGTGGTGGACTCGCCGCGCCCGGACGCCTACGCGCTGCCCGGCCGCCCGCACCGCATCGTCGTGACCACCGCGATGCTGCGCAGCCTGGACGGCCCCGAGCGGGAGGCGCTGTTCGCCCACGAACGGGCGCACAACGACGGCCATCACCACTACTTCCTCGCCGCCGCCGAACTCGCCGCGCACTGTCATCCGGCGCTCCGCCCGGTCCGCGGGACCATCCGCCTCGCCGCCGAGCGCGCCGCCGACGAGGCCGCCGCCGCGAGCGTCGGCGACCGGCGCCTGACCGCCCGGGCCATCGCCCGCGCGGCCCTCGCCGGACAGGCGGCCCGCTCAGCCCACTCCGAGCGCCCCGACTTCGCGCCCGCCGCGACCACCGGCCCCGTCCCGCAGCGCGTCCAGGCCCTGCTGGCCGCACCTCTGGTGCCCCGGGCCGGCCGTGCGATCGCCGCCCTGCTCATCGCCTGCACAGCCGTCTCCTGTGCCGCCTCGGTCGCCGGCATGGCCGACTTCCACCACCGGGTGGAGATCGCCCAGGGCGACGAACGGCCCTGACGCGCCACACCCGAGAACGGCCGCGGCAACCTTTCGGCAACCCTGGCGCAACGCGCGTAGACCAAGACTGGCGCCAGTGGAGTTTTACGTATAACCTCACCCGCTAACCACCCCCGTCGGAAGGTCCCGATGCGACGCGTCGCCCTGGTCACCCTCGTCGTCGACGACTACGACGAGGCCATCCGCTTCTACACCGAGGCCCTCGGCTTCCGGCTCGCCGAGGACGCCCCGCGCCCCGATGGCTCCCGCTGGGTCGTCGTGGAGCCGGGCGGCCCCGGCACCGGGCTGCTGCTGGCCCGCGCCAAGGGCGAGGCCCAGCGGGCCCGCGTCGGCGACCAGACCGGCGGACGCGTCGGGTTCTTCCTGCACACCGACGACTTCGCCCGCGACCACGCCCGGATGACCGCGGCCGGCGTGACCTTCCTGGAGGAGCCGCGGCACGAGCCCTACGGCACCGTCGCCGTCTTCCAGGACCTGTACGGCAACCGCTGGGACCTGCTCCAGCCCGCCACCCACTGATCACCACCGCACCACCTGCCGAGGAACGAAAACGCCATGACCGCGCCCCGCATCGACACCGAGACTCTCCGTCGGCTCCCCAAGGCCGTGCTGCACGACCACCTCGACGGCGGCCTGCGCCCCGCCACCGTCGTCGAACTCGCGGCGGAGATCGGTCACACCCTGCCCACCACCGACCCCGGCGAGCTGGCCGCCTGGTACTTCGAGGCCGCCAACTCCGGCGACCTGGTCCGCTACATAGCCACCTTCGAGCACACCCTCGCCGTCATGCAGACCCGCGAGGGCCTGCTGCGCACCGCCGAGGAGTACGTGCTGGACCTCGCCGCCGACGGTGTCGTCTACGCCGAGGTGCGCTACGCCCCCGAGCTGAACACCCAGGGCGGGCTGTCGATGCGCGAGGTCGTGGAGACCGTGCAGGAGGGCCTCGCCGCCGGCATGGCCAAGGCGGCCGCCGCCGGCACCCCCGTGCGGGTCGGCACCCTGTTGTGCGGCATGCGGATGTTCGACCGGGTCCGCGAGGCCGCCGACCTGGCCGTGGCCTACCGCGACGCCGGTGTCGTCGGCTTCGACATCGCCGGCGCCGAGGACGGCTTTCCGCCCGCCGACCACCTCGCGGCCTTCGAGCACCTGCGCCGCGAGAGCGTGCCCTTCACCATCCACGCCGGCGAGGCGCACGGCCTGCCCAGCATCCACCAGGCCCTGCAGGTGTGCGGCGCCCAGCGCATCGGCCACGGCGTGCGCCTCACCGAGGACATCCCCGACCTCGCGGCCGGCAAGCTCGGCCGGCTCGCCTCCTGGGTGCGCGACCGCCGGATCGCCCTGGAGATGTGCCCCACCTCCAACCTGCAGACCGGCTGCGCCACCTCGATCGCCGAACACCCGATCACGGCCCTGAAGGACCTCGGCTTCCGGGTCACCCTCAACACCGACAACCGACTGGTGTCGGGCACGACGATGACCCGGGAGATGTCGCTGCTGGTCGAGGAGGCCGGCTGGACCGTCGAGGACCTGCGCACGGTCACGGTGAACGCCCTCAAGAGCGCCTTCATCCCGTTCGACGAGCGCACGGCCCTCATCGAGGACGTGGTCCTGCCGGGTTACGCGGCCGCGCTCTGAACGAGCCCCCTGAGGTAGGCGGCCTGTCCGATGTGCTGAAGGTCGTCGGACAGGACGCTCATCAGGCGGACACCCAGGCTGACCGGGGGATCCCAGCGCTCGTCCACGATCCGTTCCAGATCCTTGGCGGCGAGGCCGCGCAGCGCGCCGAGCGTCTGCTCGTGCACCGCGTCGTAGTACCCGGTGAGCAGGCCGGCGGACTCGACCCGCACCTTCGCGACCTTGGCCGGGCTGTGCCCGTATCCGGTGTCGTGGCGGGGCAGGTCGAGGCCGAAGCGCTTCTCCCAGTCCTGGGAGAGCCACACCTGGTCGAGGTCGAAGGCGTCGGCGATGTGGTCGTCCTGCACCCGGGTGAGATGCCAGACGAGCCAGGCGACGGAGTTGGCGTCGGGGGCCGGGCGGTGGTGCAGCTCGTCCGGTCCGAGGCCGTCGAGGGCGGCATGGACTTCTTCCTGGATGCGGCCGTAGCCGTCGATGAGGATGTCCTTTGCATGCATACCGTCCACCATCCCAAACAGCGGGCGTTCACGCGTCCGGAATCCCGTGGAAGCCGAGCGGCACCCGGCCGGGCAGGTGCACGCGCGCCACGGGCTCGCCGGTGAAGTCCTGAGCGGCGAGGATCACCAGGTCGGCGGCACCACGGTCCGGGTTGTGGAGGTACGCGATCGCGTATCCGTCGTCCTCGGCCGCCCGGTGGTCGGCCGCGTCCCTCGCGACGAACACCGCCTCACCGGCCGCCGCGCCCTTCGGCAGCCGGTGCACCTGCGTTGCACCGCGCAGCAGGTCGTGTTCGACGAGCGCGTTGGAGAAGGCGTCGTCGGGCGGGGTGCCTCCGTACGGTGTCAGATAGGCGGCCGTCAGGCGCTCCAGTTTGAAGGTGACCGGCACGTCGATGACGACCACGTGCTTCCGGTGAGCGCCAAGTCGTGCACCATCGGCGCGTCGGGCATCGGGATCCGGGTGGTGCGGCCGACGCGTCCGGAGGGGCCCACCATCAGGTGCCGGATGTGGTCGCAGGCCGGGTAGTAGGCGATCGCGTGCAGCTCACCGGCGTGCGCCTCGCCGTCGAGTTCGTACGGCGGCGGGCCGTTCTCCTGGAGCGCGAGGATCCGCCCCCGATACGGGATCACACCCAGCGGTTGCGGTACCACTCGGTCCGTCCGTCGCGCAGCCGGACGCGGCCCGTCACCGGCAGGTCGGAGGCCGTCAGTTCCTCGGTGAGAGGGGCGAACGCCCCTCCGGGAAAGGATGGTGACGATCCGTCATCTTCCTGCGGGATGTGCCGCCGCCCGGTCCGGCCGTCCCGCGCAGTACGGTCCGCCGGGGGTGTTCCGCCATGACATGTCCTCCTGACCGTCGTCGTCCTGGCCGACGGTTCCGAGTCTGCGGTGGCGGGCGGCCGTGATCAGGAGGGCTGGGACCCCTCCTCGGAGGGGTCCAGGCCCCCTGTTCCGCCGCCGGTCTCCAGCAGCGTGACGAGCGCCCGGGCGGCGGGACTGGTGGCGCGGTCCGGCGGCAGCAGCGCCACGGTCTCGTACTCCGTCTCGCCCGTGCCCTTCAGTGGCAGCGCGGTGAGCGAGGGCCGCTTGTGCCGGAAGTGCCGGGGTACGACCGCGATCCCCAGGTTCTCGTCCACCAGGTCCAGCAGGCTGTGCACGTCGTTGACCTCCAGTGCGACCGTGCGCCGGACACCGGCCGCGGCGAACGCGGCGTCGGTGGTGCGGCGCGGGCCCCAGTCCGGGTGGAAGTCCACGAAGACCTCACCGGTCAGGTCCTCGGGGGTCAGCACCGCGCCGGCCGAGGCCAGCCGGTGGCCGGGATGGCACAGCACGGTCATCGGCTCGCTCGTCAGCGACACCGAACGCAGCTGGTCGCTGTCCGCCTGGGTGCGGTAGGCGAAGGCCAGGTCGAGCCGGCCTGCCGCCACCTCCTCGGCCAGCGCGCCCGAACCGGCCTGCCGCAGCCGGATCTCCACGTCCGGATGCCGGCCCCGGAACGCGGCCAGCAGCCGTGCCACCTGCACCCCGGCGATGCACTGCTCGGTGCCCAGCGCCAGCGTGCCGCGCAGCACGCCCTGCACCGCCGCGACCGCCTCGTGCGCCGCACGGACCTGCGCCAGGATACGTTCGGCCTCCACCAGCAGCGCCCGCCCCGCCTCGGTGAGCGTCACCCGCCTGGTGGTACGCACGAACAGCGGCGCCCGCAGCTCCCGCTCCAGCGCCCGGATGGACGCCGACAACCCCGACTGGGACACCATCAGGCGTTCGGCGGCCCGGGTGAAATGCTGGTCCTCGGCGACGGCGACGAAGTGCTGGAGATGGCGCAGTTCCATGATTGAGAAGCCTAGCCGCTGAATTCCATCGGATTCTTCTGTTGGACCGCTGCCCGGGCCCCGGGGAAGAGTGGAACCGGTAGATCGTGTGCCAACCCCTCTGGAGTCGCGTTGTACACCGCACACCCCGACCGTTACGCCGACATGCCCTACCGGCGCACCGGACGCAGCGGGCTGAAGCTCCCCGCGCTGTCCCTCGGCCTGTGGCACAACTTCGGCCCGGACCGGCCCGCCGAGACCCAGCGGGCCATCCTGCGCCGCGCCTTCGACCTGGGCGTCACCCACTTCGACCTCGCCAACAACTACGGCCCGCCGCCCGGCGCCGCCGAGTCCGCGCTCGGCGAGGCCCTGCAGGCCGACTTCGGGCCGTACCGCGACGAGCTGATCATCTCCACCAAGGCCGGCTATCTGATGTGGCCCGGCCCCTACGGCGAATGGGGTTCGCGCAAGTACCTGCTGTCCTCGCTCGACCAGAGCCTGAAGCGCATGGGCCTCGACCACGTCGACATCTTCTACTCGCACCGCCCCGACCCGGACACTCCGCTGGAGGAGACGATGGGTGCGCTGCACTCTGCGGTGCAGCAGGGCAAGGCGCTGTACGTCGGCGTCTCCAACTACTCGCCGGAGCAGACCCGGGAGGCCGCCCGCATCCTCGCCGACCTCGGCACCCCCCTGCTCATCCATCAGCCGCGCTACTCGATGCTCGACCGCCGGCCCGAACAGCAGGACCTCCTCACCACCCTGGACGAGCTGCGGATCGGCTCCATCGCCTACTCACCGCTGGAGCAGGGCCTGCTCACCGGCCGCTACCTCGACGGCATTCCCGAGGACTCGCGGGCCGCGAGCGACAGCCCCTTCCTGAACTCGGACGCGGTCACCGAGGACCTCGTGGCCCGCCTGCGCTCCCTCGACGAGGTCGCCAAGTCCCGCGGCCAGACCCTGGCCCAGCTGGCCCTGGCCTGGGTGCTGCGCGGCGGCCGGGTCACCTCCGCGCTGGTCGGCGCGAGCAGCCCGCAGCAACTCGAGGACAGCGTCGGCACCATCCGCAACCTGGACTTCGACGCCGAGGAACTGGCCAGGATCGACGCGATCGTGCAGGGCTGAGCTCCACCCCCCCGTTTCGGGGCACATCGACCTCAGCCGGGGGAGCGGGGGATCTGCCGCGGCACAGCTGATGCGGGAGACGGCCGGCGGCCGGGCCGGTTCCGCCTGCTTCTCCGGCCGCCTCGCCCCGTCGATGTTCCCGCAGGTGCTGCGGTACTGCCTCGGCGAGGCCGACGGGCTGCCGCCCGGCCGGCTGCCGGCGGGGCGGACGAGCGCCTGGCCCCGGCCCTGAGAGCGCCCTCAGTGACGCCTTCAAGCACTGCGGGTGCCGAGCGCGGCCGGACCACATGGGTCCGGCCGCCGCTTCGCGGGCGGACCGCCGTGCGCGGCGGACTCACCGCGGCCGGGCGGTTTCAGGCACCGGCCGGCACCCGGTCCAGAAAGCCCAGTACCTGCCGGATCCGGCCCTCGTCGTCCAGCGTGACGACGTCGAACCCGGCCACCGGCGCCGAGCCGTCGGCCTCGTTCACCAGCTCCCAGCCGAAGCGCGCCGTGTCGTGGTGTCCGTCCACCGCACCGAGCGGGCGGAAGACGAACCCGGGGAACTGCTCGTGCGCCGCCTCGATCACGGCCGCGATGCCCTCGTGGCCGCGGACGTCGGCGAGGGGGTCGGTGTAGCCGCCGTCGGTGGTCCACGCGGCGGCGACCGCCTTCTTCAGTGCCTCCGGCTCGGCGGCGTTCCAGGCCTCGAAGTAACGGGCGGCGGCGCTCTCGTAACGGTCGGTGTTCACGGACATGGTGCATCAGCCTCCATCGAGGTCGCATCTGCTGCTACGTGCTGGTCAAAGCCGGATCCGGGGCTTCGCCGATCCGGTGTGACCACCATGCCGGAGCACCGAGGGGCGGGTCGATTACCTGCCGGGTAATGCCCCGGGGTGCGAACGCGCCGGTGCGTTCCGGCCAGAACCGGCGGTGAATATGCCAGGAGACTGGCCGGAAAGTCGTGGTGACAGTGTTTCGGGAGTGGCGATACTCGAACATCAGGGGCACTTCACCGCACAGGAGCCGCACGGAGAGCGAGGCCGGGTCGGGCGCAACCAGCGAGGCGACGGGGGAGTGAGACGTGCACGACGAATTCCTGTGCCATGTCACGGCGTACGGCATGTGCGACGGTCGGCGCATCGGGGTACCGCTCGGCACGTATCGCGCGCCCACGCTGGCCCTGGCCCTGTGGTGGCTGCGCGACCGCGCGTCCTGGATCGCCGAGCGTCTGGACCCGAGTCCGGAGGACCCCGCCTTCCCGGTGGGCGCGCTGGTGCCGGTCGCGGACACGGTGGCGGACGTGCCCGCGCTGCTGCGCGCCTGGTGCGCCGACGGCGTCCGGCAGGAGCTGGTGGCCGACGAGCTGGCCGGCGGACGGCTGGTGCGGATCGCCGCCAGCGACGACACCACCGAGTACGAACTGCTCGCCGAGTCCGTCGACGCACTGCGCATGCAGCGCACCCTGCCGGCGCTCGTCGTACCCGTCGCCTGACTCGTGTCCGTGGCCGGTGCCGCACTCCGACTCCAGGCGCAGATGTGGACGAATCGGTAGAATTCTGGCCATGGCCGAGCGGCCGATCGCCCCGACGGCGCCCGAACTCGTCCTGGAGACCGATACGGGCTCCACGGTCATGAGCCCGGGCCACGACTACCACGTCGGGCGCGACCCGTTGAGCGACATCGTCATCGACGATGCCCGGGTCTCGTGGCACCACGCCGTGCTGCGCTGCGACCAGGACTGCTGGACCCTCACGGACCGGCACAGCACCAACGGCACCTACGCCGACGGCCGCAGGATCAGCGAATGGGGTGTGCGCCCCGGCAGCGTGATCCGCTTCGGCAACCCCACCGACGGCCCCCGCGCGGTCCTCGCCGGCGCCCCGCGGCCCGCCCCCGACCGCCCCTCCGCGGTGTCCCTGCCCCAGCTGACCGGCACCTTCCGCCGGCCCAGCAGTGTCCGCCCGCTGCCCGCGCGCTCGGTCCGCATCGGCCGGGCAGCCGACAACGACTTCGTGGTGAACGACCTGGTCGTCTCCCGCCGCCATGCCGAACTGCGCGCCCACAGCGACGGCACGTACGAGATCGTCGACCTGGGCAGCCACAACGGCACCTACCTCAATGGCCGGCCCGTCACCCGCGCACCCATGGGGCCCGGTGACATCGTCGGCATCGGGCACTCCGCGTTCTGCCTGGTCGGCGACGAACTCCAGGAGTACGTCGACACCGGTGAGATCTCCCTGGACGTGCAGGACCTCACCGTCGCCGTGGACGGCGGACGCAAGGTGCTCCTCGACCACGTGTCCTTCCCGGTGGGCGAGAAGTCCCTGCTCGCGGTGGTCGGACCGAGCGGCGCCGGCAAGTCCACGCTGCTGAACGCCCTGACCGGGCAGCGTCCGGCCGACCGAGGCACCGTCCTGTACGACGGCCGCGACCTCTACCGCGACTTCGCCGAACTGCGCCAGCGCATCGGCCTGGTCCCGCAGGACGACATCCTGCACCCCCAGCTCACCGTGCGCGCCGCCCTGACCTACGCCGCCGAACTGCGCTTCCCCGAGGACACCGCCGCGGCCGAGCGGCGGGCCCGGGTGGACGAGGTCATCCGGGAACTCGGCCTCGAAAAGCGCGCCGACCAGCCCGTGCACAGCCTCTCCGGCGGGCAGCGCAAGCGGGTCAGCGTGGCCCTGGAGCTGCTCACCAAGCCCTCGCTGCTCTTCCTGGACGAGCCGACCTCCGGCCTCGATCCCGGCATGGACCGGTCGGTGATGAACATGCTGCGCGGCCTCGCCGACGACGGCCGCACCGTCATCGTGGTCACCCACAGCGTCCTCAGCCTCGGCGTCTGCGACCGGCTCCTGGTGCTCGCCCCCGGCGGCAAGGTGGCCTACTACGGGCCGCCCGACGACGCCCTCGCCTTCTTCGGCTTCGAACAGTGGCCGGAGGCCTTCGAGGCCTTCGACCGCGACCCCGACCGCGACTGGGCCAGGGAGTACCGCGAGTCGCCGTTCCACCGGCACTACGTCGCCGAGGCCACCACCCAGCCCCACCACCCGGGCCCGGCCCCCGTCTCCCCGGCACCGCCGCCCCGCCCACGCGGCTGGGGCGCCCAACTCGGCACGCTGATTCGCCGCTACGCGGCCGTCCTCGCCTCCGACCGCACCTTCCTGCTCGTCATGATCGCCCTGCCGTTCGTCATGGGCGCCATGGCCCGCGCCCTGGCCGGCGGCCGGCTCGCCCGGGACACCGCGATGAACGCGCTGCTCATCCTGTGCGTCGGCGCCGTGCTGACCGGCGCCGCCAACGCGGTGCGCGAACTTGTCAAGGAACGCGTCGTCTACCAGCGCGAACGCGCCGTCGGCCTGCCCCGTTCGGCCTATCTGGTGTCCAAGATCGTGGTACTCGGCACGATCAGCGTCGTCCAGGCCGTCGTCCTCACCCTGGTCGCCCTCCTCGGCGTCGACCTGAACACCCCCGGCGGCCGGGGCGTCCTGCTCCCGCCCCTCGCCGAGATCGCTCTGGCCACCGCCCTGCTCGCGTTCACCGCGATGATGCTCGGCCTGCTGGTCTCCGCGCTGGTACGCAAGGAGGAGGTGACGATGCCGCTGCTGGTGCTGCTCGCCATCGTCCAGGTCGTCTTCTGCGGAGCCCTGCTCCCGCTCAACGGTGTGCCGGGCCTGGAGCAGCTGTCCTGGCTCGTGCCCTCCCGCTGGGCGCTCGGCGCCATGGCCGGCACGGTCGGGCTGTCCCGGATCGTCCCGGGCAACCTGACCGCCGACCCCCTCTTCCGGCACTCGACAGGCGTCTGGCTGCTCGATCTGGCCATGCTGGTGGTGCTCTCCGTCCTCTACGGACTCGTGGTCGCGCGGCTGCTGCGCCGGCACGAGCCCGCCGTGATGCGGAAGTAGGCGAACGCGATGGCACACACCCGGAAGCAGGCGCCCCGATGAGCAGAGCGGCAAGTCCCGGATTCCAGCCCACGCACGTCGTGCCGCGGCACGGCATGCCCGCCTGGGAGGCCCCCGACCCGGCCCGGCCCACCGTGCCCCTCGACCCGCTGCTGCCGGTGGAGCTCGTGGAGCGGCGCGGAGACTGGGGGCACATCCGCTGTGCCAACGGCTGGGGCGCCTGGGTCGACGGCCGGCGGCTCATCGCCGTACCCGAGGACCCGCCCGCCGCCGACGGCCCGGCCGGCACCGCCGATCCGCGGCCCCTGCTGGCCCACGTCGAACAGGCCCTGGCGGACTACCGGTCCGCGGTGGAGGAACTGGCCGCCGGCACCCTGGACGGCGAGGAGTTCGAGGACCGCACCCGGGGCCTCAGGCTCGGGATCGTCGTCGACGGGGAGGCCATGTGGCTGTACGACCCCGAGGAGGGCCGCTGGGTGTACGGCGACGGACGGCGGCTGACCACCTACGCCACCGACCGGGAGGTCACCGGCGAGGACGCCGCCGGGCACGCCCCGACCCGGCTGGTAGCACCCGAAGGTGAGCGCTGATGGCGGGCGAGACCAGCCTGTTCTCCGGTCGGCCCTCGGAACTCATCGGCCGGCAGATCGCGAGCTACCGCATCGAGAGCGAGATCGGGCGCGGCGGCATGGCCGTCGTCTACCGCGCCCGCGACCTGCGCCTGGACCGGACGGTCGCCCTGAAGCTGCTCGCCCCCGAACTCGCCCGCAACGACACCTTCCGCAAGCGGTTCACCCATGAGTCCCAGGTGGCCGCGGCGATCGACCACCCGCACATCGTGCCGGTCTTCGAGGCCGGCGAGACCGACGGGGTGCTCTACATCGCCATGCGGCACGTCTCCGGCAGCGATCTGCGCCGCGTCCTCGACCTGCGGGGACCGCTGCCGTTGCCGGATGCCGTGCGGATCGCCGCGCAGGTGGCGTCCGCCCTCGACGCCGCCCACGAGCACGGCCTCGTGCACCGGGACGTCAAACCCGGCAACATCCTGGTCGCCGAGGGCATCGACACCGACCACCCCGAGCACGTCTACCTCACCGACTTCGGGCTCACCAAGAAGTCGCTGTCCCTCACCGGCTTCACCAGCGTCGGCCAGTTCGTCGGCACCCTCGACTACGTGGCCCCCGAGCAGATCTCCGGCCGCCCGGTCGACGGCCGCTGCGACGTCTACGGTCTGGCCTGCGTCGTCTACGAGAGCCTCGCCGGCCGGCCCCCGTTCCTGCGCGACGACGACATGGCGCTGCTCTGGGCGCACCAGTACGACGATCCGCCCCCGCCGAGCGAGGCCCGCCCCGGCCTCGACCCGGCGCTGGACCCGGTCTTCGCCAAGGCCCTGGCCAAGAGCCCCGACGGCCGCTACGACACCTGTCTCGCCTTCGTCGCCGCCCTGCGCGCCACCATGGCGACCCCCGCCGGCCCGGCCGACGTCCGCCCGGCGCAGGAGCCCGACACGGAGACGCACCACAGGGCGACCGACCCGCCGAGCCCCCCGCACTGGGCGGACCCGGTGTACCGGGCCGGCGCAACCGCGCGAAACCCCGCCTGAAATCAATACAGCTAAGGCCCGCCCACCTCGCCCCGCCGGTGCACCCGGCGGGCCAGCAGGCCGCCCAGGAATCCGGCGGCCAGTCCCCACAGCGCGCCCAGGCCCACCGCCTGCCACAGCCCGGGCCGGAGGAACAGTTCTCCGGACAGGCCGCCGCCCAGGTTGCCGATGCCGAGCAGGGAGAGTCCGTAGTGCGCGGAGACACGGCACGTCAGACAGATCATCAGCACCGTCAGCGCCAGCGCCACGGCCAGGTGGACGGCGTGCTGCCACAGGCGGATCCGGGCCGGTGAGGTCGCTGCCGTCCAGAAGCCCACGGCCAGCAGCAGCACCGCGTCCATGACCATCAGCCACCACCACCGGCCGTCGTAGTCGGTGAGCGAGCCGAGATTCAGCGCGGAGACGTCCGGGGTGCGCAGGATCGCGTCCAGGACATGCGGCATGGGCAGGCCGAACGGGCCGTGCACCCGGCCGTTCCAGGTCGCTCCCAGGCCGATGGTGAGGGCCAGCCAGGCCAGATTGGGCAGGCCGAGCAGGATCAGCGCGAAGGTCGCCGGGGCGTGACCCCGGGTGGCCGCCGTGATCAGCGCGGCGACCAGGCCGATGACCACGTACGCGAGGAGCAGCACCACCATGGCCTGCGCCGCCGGGCGCACCGACTCCTGGAAACGCAGCAGCCGCCCCGGCACCGGCGCCCCGCGCGCCACCAGCAGCGCCAGCGCCAGCACCCCGGCCAGCCACAGCAGGCCGAACAGCACCGTCAGCGGAACGTCCGCGCTGAAGCCGACCCGGGGCGCGGCATTGAACAGGCCGGTCAGGTCGCTGAGGGTGCCGCTGCCGACGTCCACGGCGAAGGTCTGCCGGGCGCCCAGGGCCAGGCAGATCAGCGCGAGCAGCCACAGCACCGCGATCCGGGCGGCCCAGCCGGCCAGTTCGCCGGCCGAGGCGACCGCCCGGTGCCGCAGCGGGCGCAGAAAGCCCCCGCCGATCACCAGCGCGCCGACAAGCGTCACCGACAGCGGGATCACGGTGACCCCGGCCCGGGTCTGCGCCAGCACGCCCGCGTTCCCGGAGAGTTCCACACTGCCGCCGACCGCCGTGACCAGGGTCGCGGCCACCACCCTCGGGAAGGCGTCGTCCGGCAGGTCACCCGCGCCGGCCGCCCACAGTCCCAGCGCCGCCACCAGCACCATGACGGCGAGCCCGGTCAGCACCGCGGCCACGGCCTGCGCCCAGCCATGACGGGCGGCGGGCCGCGGGGAAACGGTGGGAACGCTCACGATTGACACGCTAGGCAGCGGTCGCGCACCCCGCCCGCCGGGTGGGCCGTTCGCGTCGGCTTGCGAGCCTCGCCGCCCTGCGACACACAATGGGATCAAAGCGCAGCCAAATGCACGAAAAGCAATTTGACTGAGAAAAGCCGCGTATCGCTCCGCGTGTCGCATCGCGTATCGCGACGATCGCGACGGGAAGAAGTGCTCGTGAGCGCCGATCCTCCGTCCTCCGGCCGCCCGACCGGGCCGCCCTCCGGCCCGCTGTCGGGCTCCTCGCGGCCCCCGTCCGGACCACCGCCCTCCCAACCGCCGGGTGGCGGTGGCGGAGCCCAGGGTCCCCATGGGCCGTGGTGGAAGTCCGTGCCACGGGTGGCAGCCATCAGCGCCGCCGTCGTCGCCGCCGTAGTCCTCGCGGTGGTCTTCACCCGGCCGGGTGGCGGATCCGCCAAGGGCGGCGAGGTCTTCCTGCAGTCCGCGAACAGCACCGGCCAGGACCCGTTCACGGAGTCCACCGCGAGGCAGAGTTCCGCCCCGCCCCCGCCCTCCACCGCGCCCTCCGGCACGACCAACGCGGTCCAGGGAGTCGACGGCGGAGCGCCCGGGCTGTACGGCGGCACCCAGCGCACTCCCGCCTGCGACGTCGAGAAGCAGGTCAAGTTCCTCCAGGCCGACCAGGGAAAGGAGAAGGCCTTCGCCTCTGTGGTCGGCGTCCAGCCCTCCGGCGTGCCCGCCTATCTGCGCTCGCTGACCCCGGTTCAGCTGCGCGTCGACACCCGGGTCACCAACCACGGGTACCGCGACGGGGCCGCCACCAGCTACCAGTCGGTGCTCCAGGCGGGCACCGCCGTGCTGGTGGACAGCCACGGCGTCCCCCGCGTGCGCTGCGCCTGCGGCAACCCGCTGAACGCGCCGGTCGCCCAGAAGAGCACGCCGAAGCTGGTGGGCCCGCGCTGGCCCTCGTACCGGCCCTCCAACGTGATCGTGGTGACGCCCGCGCCGCAGGTCGTCAACGTCTTCGTGCTCTACGACAACCGCCACCAGGACTGGATCCACCGTCAGCGCGGTGACCAGTACGGCCGGCACGACGAGCACGCCAGGCCGCCGGCGTTCCCGCACCCCTGGAACTCGCCCCGGCCCCCCTCCCCGTCGACGTCGTCCTCGTCGAGCGCGTCGCCGTCCCCGTCGAAGTCCTCCCCGTCCTCTTCGCCCTCGTCTTCCTCTTCCTCGTCCTCGCCGTCGTCGTCGAGTTCGTCGCCGTCGTCCTCCTCCTCGTCCCCGTCGTCGTCCGCTTCGTCCTCCAAGTCCTCGTCTTCGTCGTCGTCCTCACCGTCAGGATCGAAGTCGTCGGAATCGAAGTCACCGTCGGAGTCGAAGTCGTCGGCATCGCAGTCGTCCGGGTCCAAGTCGTCCTCGACCCAGTCGTCCTCGACCCAGCCGTCCTCCGCCGGGCCGGCGTCGCCGTCCGCGGGCTCTCCCTCGGCCCAGACCTCCAGCGCCGGCGAGAAGTCGTCGCAGCAGCAGACGACCGGCTCCGTTCAGCAGTCCTCTGTGAATTCCGTGCCGGCCCCGCCGACCCCGGGGACGCCCGGCGAGTCGGGCGCGATCACGCCCCCACAGCAGGCACCGCAGGGCTCGCCTTCGCAGTGAGCGGTCGCCGCTCCGGGCGGCGTGACCATCGCCACTGTGCGCGGTGGGCGACCGTCCGGGGGGACTGCCGAGCCCGGCACGGGGTACGAGGACAGGTGCAACAGGCGACCGGCCGGGCCGGGCTTTCCGAGAGAGACAGCATGACCAACCACCTTGGCGAGGCAGTGATAGCGACTGGCTTTGACGTACCCGTGGAGCCGCTGTGGCGCGCGGCGCACTACACCGGCGAACCCGGTTGCATCGCCCAGGCACGCGCCTTCGCCTCCCGGTTCCTGGAGCAACTGCGCACCGAGTGGTGCGCCATCGCCGACCGCCGCGCCTACGGTGAGCTGCTCCTCGTCGTGAGCGAACTCGTCACCAACGCCGACCGGCACAGCAACGGCCCGTACATCCTGGAACTGGAAGGCACGGACAGTGCCGTCACGGTGTGCGTCTACGACAGCAGCTCCGCCCTTCCCCGCCGCTTCCCCAGGGACCCCGAACGCGTCGGACGCCACGGCATGGAGATCGTGCACGCCCTGGCCTCGGATGTCACCGCGGAGCGCGTGCCCGTGGGCAAGCGGGTGCGCGCCCGCTTCGAACTGAACCGCTGAACCGAACCGGGGCGCCGTCTCAGGCGCGGTCGAGTTCGCCGAGCATCCCCTCGCGCAGCCGGGCGATGATCCGCTTGATCAGCCGGGACACATGCATCTGGGAGCAGCCGAGCCGTTCCCCGATCTCCGCCTGGGTGGCCTCCTCGACGAACCGCAGATGGATGATCCGCCGGTCCCGCTCGCTCAGTTCCGCCATCAGCGGCGCGAGCGCCTGGAAGTCCTCGACGAGCCGCAGCCCCTCCTCCTCCACGCCGATGAAGTCGGCGAGCACCGCCTCGCCGTCCTCCGTCCCGTCACCGGTGAGTGCGGCGTCCAGGGAGGCGGAGTTGTACCCGTTGGAGGCGAGCTGAGCCTCGACCACCTGGTCCTCGGGGATGTTCATCAGGGTCGCCAGCTCGGCCACCGTCGGGTCCCGGTCCAGCCGGCTGGACAGCTCCTCGCGCGCCTTGGCCAATTCCACCCGCAGCTCCTGGAGCCGGCGCGGCACGTGCACCGCCCAGGTGGTGTCCCGGAAGAACCGCTTGATCTCGCCGACGATGTACGGCAGCGCGAAGGAGGTGAACTCCACCTCGCGGGCCAGCTCGAACCGGTCGATGGCCTTGATCAGGCCGATCATGCCGGTCTGGACGATGTCCTCCATGTCGTCGCCGCGGTTCCGGAAGCGTCCGGCCGCGAACCGCACCAGCGACATGTTCATCTCGATGAGGGTGTTGCGCGCGTACTGGTACTCGTGCGTGCCCTCCTCCAGTTCGGTAAGCCGGCGGAAGAACTGCCGGGACAGCTCCCGTGCGTCACGTGGTGCGACGGACGCCGGGTCCGCTATGCCGGGCAGTGCCTCCGGTACCTCGCCCGGCCTGTCCTGCGCGGTCCTCTCGGCGACCTCTGCTTCCGGCTGGATCCCGGCGGTGTTCATGTGCCTCTCCCACGAAAGTCCTGGTCCTGTGTCTGCCTAGGCGGCTTCAGTGTGTCCGTTCTTTTCCGTTCGTCCGCTTTACCCATCACTCGGTGTTTCACACGTACCAGCGGATGCCGCTGACCGGGCGAGTACCCCCGGTCACGCCGCGCATGCACCCGCGGCCGCCAGGCCGGGGAATCGGCCGACGCCGGTCCGGCCGGCACAGCCCGGGCCCGAGCGACGGCGGAGAAGGAGCGGCTGTGGCGCGACCTGGTCGGCGGGGTACTGCGCCGTGAGCGGCGGGCACAGGACCGCGCCCCGAAGGACGTGGCCGACGCGGCCAGGATCTCGCTGCCCTGCCCTGCCCTTTCCTGCCTCGCCGAGATCGAGCGCGGCCGCACGTCGGCCTCCTCGGAGGTCTTCGCGGCCGCGGCGCACGCCCTCGGCGACCTGCTCTCACTGGCCCACGACGGGCTGACCAGGCGCACGGGCGCGCAGCACCGGACCATATGGTTCGGCGGCCCGGCCGATGAGTTTCGCCGCGAGGATCGGTCGACACTGGTGACCGCGTTCCCTCGCCAAGGAGGTACTCATGACCACCGACGGATTCTTCACCTGTCTCTGGTTCGACGGCCAGGCCGAGGAGGCCGCCGAGTTCTACGTGTCGGTCTTCAAGAACTCCAGCCTCGGCCGGGTCAGCCGCTACACCGACTCCGCTCCCGGTGAGACCGGCTCCGTGCTGACCGTCGAGTTCACGGCCAACGGCCAGAAGTTCGTCGCGCTCAACGGCGGCCCCCAGTTCAAGTTCAACGAGGCCATCTCCTTCCAGATCCTGTGCGCCGACCAGGCGGAGATCGACCACTACTGGACCAAGCTCACCGAGAACGGCGGCGAGGGCGGGCCCTGCGGCTGGCTGAAGGACAGGTTCGGCGTCTCCTGGCAGGTCGTCTACGACCGGATCCCCGAGATCCTCCACGACCCCGACCCGGAGAAGGTCGACCGCGCCATGAAGGCCGTGATGGGCATGGGCAAGCTGGACGTCGCCGCGCTGGAGAAGGCGTACGCGGGGGAGTAGCGGACCCCGTCAGTGCGCGACCGTCACCCGGCCTCGGCGAGGATCTCGGTGATCACATGCCGGGAGTTCTCCGCCAGGGCCGGGTTCGTGTCCCAGTAGTACGGCAGCTGGATCAGCGAGATCGACAGCGCCCAGCCCCGGCCCCGCGCCCACTGAGCGTCGTCGGCGCCGACGGCCTTGCGGAAGGTGTCCCGGACGGACGCGGGCAGCAGGTTCCAGGCCACGATCAGATCCACGGCCGGGTCACCCGCTCCCGCGCAGCCGAAGTCGAGTACCGCGCTCAGCCCGCCCTCGTCGACCAGCACGTTCCCGGGGGAGAGGTCCCCGTGGGCCCACACCGGCGGCCCCGTGTGCTCCGGCGCCCGCAGGGACTCCTCCCACAGGGCTGTGACCGCGCCGGCGTCGACCCTCGGGTCCAGCTCGGCGACGGCCGCCCGGGTGGAGTCGTCCCGGTCTCGCAGCGGACCGCCCCGGTAGCCGGACGGTGCGTCCTGTGGCGCGATCCGGCGCAGCGCGCGCACGAACGCCGCGAGGTCCTCGGCGAGCCGTTCCGGCTCCCGCACGGCCCCGGCCACCGGATTGTGCCCCTGCAGCCAGCGGTAGACCGACCAGGGCCACGGATAACCCTCGTCCGGCTCGCCGATGGCCACCGGTTCGGGCACGGCGACCGGCAGCAGCGGCCCGAGCCGGGGCAGCCAGCGCTGCTCCAGCGCCAGGTCCCCTACGGCGCCGGGCCGCCGGGGCAGCCGTACCAGCAGGTCGGTGCCCAGCCGGAACATGGCGTTCTCGGTCCCGGCGGACGGCAGCCGGCGCACCGGCAGCGCCGCCCACTGCGGGAACCGGCGGGCGATCAGGCGCTGGACGAGCGGGGCGTCGAGGTCGATCTCGTCCGCGTGCATTCTCGGCGGAGTCTGGCTGTCGTGGGCACTCATCGGGGCCCATCCCAGCGCCTCGGCGCCCTCGCCGTCCAATGGATTTCCGTCTTCCTCAGACCCGGTCGGCCGCGATCAGCAGGTACTGGAAGCTGCGGTTGCGGTAGGCGTCCAGGAACGTGTCCTCGATGCCCGTGACCAGGTGGTCGGCCTCCCTGCGCAGTTCCCAGTAGGGGATCGTCGCCGCGGTCAGGTCCTCGACGTGCACCGGCACCAGGCGGTTGCGGGCCATCGCCTTGAAGTACTCCGAGCGCGGGTGGATGTCGCAGATGTAGTGGGCGTTGATGAGCGACACCTCGCGCGAGGCCTGCCCGTAGGTGTCGTTGTAGCAGCCGGTGATCACCACATAGCGTCCGCCACGGCGCAGCAGCCGGGCGTGCTCGGCGAACAGCAGGTCCAGCTCGACGTACATGGTGGACTCGTTGTTCCACGAGGCCGCGTACGCGCCGGTCTCGAAGCCGGTGTCGAGCATGTTGCGGTGGTGGTAGCGCACCTTGTCGTCGATGTCCCGGGCGCGGGCCTGCTCGTTCGCGAACTCGGCCTGTTTGGCGGAGATGGTGACGCCGTCGGCGTGGCAGCCGTACCGCAGATGCGCCACGACACTACCGCCGCCCCGGCCGCAGCCGGCGTCGAAGACCCGGTCGGCGGGGGTCAGCGGGCCGAGATGCGCGGCGAGCAGCTCGGCCTGGGCGTGCTCCAGGCGGTGCAGTTCGGCGGTGACGCGGGCCCGGCGCCGGTCCGGATCGGGCTCGTCGAGCACCGACCGGTCGGCCTCTCCGATGCCGTAGTGATGGTGGTACAGGTCGTCGATCTTGCCGAGTTCGAGGTTGACCGGATTCTCCTCGGCGTTCCAGTAGTCCGCGACCCGGTTCTGGTAGACGGACTGGGTCGGGATCGCAGCGGGCGTGGTCCGGGCGACGGGGGCGGTGGTCAAAGGTGGCTCCTCGCGCATGTGGCGGCGTTCGTCGTGCATGTGACGGTGTTTCGGGAGAGGGCGGTCACCAGTAGTCGGGCAGGTGGTAGCGGTGGGTGTTGGTGGCGTGCCACTCGTGGTTGCCGGACACCCAGGCGGCGAGCCCCCGGGCGTAGCGCTCCACCAGCGGCGAGGTGGCCGACAGCAGGGCCGACTCCTCCTCGAAGGCCGCCATGATCCGGTTGTGGATCTCGACGGACTTCAGATAGGCGGCCTTCAGCCCGCGCCGCTCGTTGGCGGCGACGACCTGCGGCAGGTTGAGATGGTCGGGGTCGCCGGCCAGTTCCTTGGTGAAGGAGTACAGGTCGTTGACGATCGTGGTGGCGTTGCAGGCGAGGGCCGTGATCCGCTGGATCTCGGGACGGGCGTAGATCTGCTCGGGCAGCTCGTAGCCGTCCACGGCGTCGACGATCGACAGACAGGGGCGGAAGTTGTTGAACTGCCGCATCACCAGGTACTCCCAGATCCGCGGCTTGTACCGCGTCTCCGCCCAGGCGGCCTCCGCGAGGTAGCCCAGGTGCAGCCGGGCGATGTCGTGCACGAACCGGTCGGTCTGGCTGGGCGTGGCGAAGCCGGCGAAGTCCTCCAGGGCGAAGTGGTACGAGCGCAGCGGACCGTCGGCCCGTACGCCCTGGCGCCACTCCTCCTCCAGCTCCGGGACGCCGTGGTAGGGGTCGAGCGCGGACTGGGCAAGGATCAGCCGGCCCCCGAGGCCGCGGCGCGCCGCGCCCCGGCCCTCGTCCTCCTCGCAGTAGCAGGAGTCGACGATGTTCTCGGCGAGCAGCAGCTTCCCGGCGGCCGTGAGGCGGTCCAGGTCCAGCGCGCCCGGATGCTGCAGGACGACGGCCCGGCCGAACTGGAAGCCGGAGAAGTCCCCCTTCCAGGCCTCCGGGAACAGATCCAGGCCACGGGCCCACGTCTCCAGCCTGCGGTCCACCTCGGCGGCCTGCACCGGGTCGGCGGGTACGGCCGGCTGGTGGTGCAGTCCGGGGACGGCTCCGGTGCGGCGGGGTCTGCGCAGGCTCGCGGCGATGTCAGGCGGCCCCGGCAGTGTGTAGGAGGGAGCGGGCGTGCCCGTGGTCTGCTCGGACGTCATTCGGGGAACCGGCCGATCTGGACGTTCTCCAGCATCCCGGCCGCGTCGGGCACCAGGATGGCCATCGAGTAGTAGGCGGTCACGAGGTAGCTGATGATCGCGGCCGAGTCGATGCCCATGAACCGGACGTTCAGCCCCGGCTGGAACTCCTCCGGGATGCCGGTCTGGTAGAGGCCGACCACCCCCTGGTCCGCCTCGCCGGTGCGCAGCGCGATGATGCTGGTGGTGTGGTCGTCGCTGATCGGGATCTTGCTGCACGGGAAGATCGGCACCCCGCGCCACGCCGGCACCTCGTGTCCGTCGACGCTCGCCGTGCCGGGCACCAGACCACGCCGGTTGCACTGCCGGAAGAACGCCGCGATCGCCTTGGGGTGGGCGAGGAACACCTTGGTCTTGCGCCGCATCGACAGCAGCTCGTCCAGGTCGTCCGGCACCGGCGGCCCGGTGAAGGTGCTGATCCGCTGGCCGTAGTCGACGTTGTGCAGCAGCCCGAACTCCCGGTTGTTGACCAGTTCCCACTCCTGGCGCTCGCGGATCTCCTCGACCGTGAGCCTCAGCTGCTGCTGGGTCTGGTCCATGGGGTGGTTGTAGAGGTCGGCGACCCGGGTGTGCACCCGCAGCACGGTCTGGGTGAGGGACAACTCGTATTCGCGCGGGGCGAGTTCGTAGTCCACGAAGCCGCCGGGCAGTGTGGGCTCGCCGACATGGCCGGCCTGCACCGGCACCTCGGCCTCGCCCTTGCGGTTCATCGGCCGCTGCTGCCGCTCCACATAGGCCCGCAGGTGCGCGCCGAGGGACGGGACGCGTTCGGTGAACTCCTGCACGACGGCCCAGGGCAGCGCGAGCACCACCCCCGACGTCTCCGCCCGCACCGAGGTCAGCCACAGCGGATCGGACTGCCCGACCGCCTCGTCGCCCATCTGGTCGCCGTCGGTGACGACCCCGGTGATCTCCTCGTCGCCGTACTTGCCGGCGGTGTAGCGAGTGAACCGGCCGTGGACGACCAGATAGGCCTCCGTCACGGGCTGACCCGCCTCGAACAGCACCTGCCCGGCGCGCACCTCCCGGGACTGGAAGCGGCCGGCGATCTCCCGCAGCACCTCGCCGTCCGGATAGCCGCGCAGGATCGGCAGCTCGGTCAGCGTCTGAGGGATGACCCGGATGTCGTCGGCGCCGTTCTGCTCGAAGTGCACCCGGCCGCGGCCCGTGCTCAGGGTCAGGCGGCGGTTGACCCGGTAGGTGCCACCCCTGACGTCCACCCACGGCAGGGTCTTCAGGAGCCATCGCGAGGTGATGGCCTGCATCTGCGGTTCGGACTTGGTGGTCGTGGTGAGCTGGCGTGCCGCCCGGGTGCTCAGGCTGGTGAGCTGCCCGTCGGCCGCGGGGTCGGGGGCGGGTTCGTCGACGGCGGAACCGGTGGCGCTGTCCGGTGTGGTCACATTCCCTCCAGCGGAGCTGCGTGCGAACAGGGGTGGCCGGATCGCCGGGTGGTGAGCGTGGTGATCCAGCACCCGGGCCAAGCCAAACAGTCCTCGTGAGGCGCCCGATACAGCGCGAAGGGGGCTGATCATGACACTCGGGTGTGTAAACCTTCCGATCGGGGCACGACCGGCAAACGGTGTGATCGGGCGCCGGTGCACTGTGCCCCCGGCCGGTGTCTGCGCGCGCCGGTGTGGTGCGCCCCCGGGCGCTCGGGAGAGGCCGTCGACCAGGGCGCAGGACAGGTTCAGGTCAGGTCGTCGACCAGGACGGCCGCCCCGTCGAACCGGCCGGCCTTGAGGTCGGCGAGCGCCTGTGGGGCGCGGGAGAGCGGATAGGCGTGCGTGGTCGCGCGCACGCCGTGCCGGGCGGCCAGGGCGAGAAACTCCCGGCCGTCCGCACGGGTGTTGGAGGTGACGCTGCGCAGTTCCTTCTCGTAGAACAACTCGGTCGCGTAGTGCAGCGGGGGCACGTCGGTCAGGTGGATGCCGGCGAGGGCCAGCACGCCGCCCCGGTCGAGGGCGCGCAGCGCCACCGGGACCAGGTCGCCGACCGGGGCGAACAGGATCGCCGCGTCCAGCGGCTCCGGCGGCGCCTCGTGCAGGTCCCGCGCGGAGGCCGCGCCCAGCTCCAGGGCCAGCCTGCGGGCGGCGGGCTCCCGGGTGATCACATGCACGGTGGCACCCTCCGCGAGCGCCACCTGCGCGCACAGATGGGCACTGCCCCCGAACCCGTACAGGCCGAGCCGGCCGCCCTTGGGCAGCCCGGTCCGGCGCAGCGCACGGAATCCGATGATCCCCGCGCACAGCAGCGGCGCCGCAGCCACATCGTCCAGGGCGCCGGGCAGCGGGTAGGCGAAGCCGGCCGGCACGGTCGTGTACTCTGCGTATCCGCCGTCGGCGTCCCAGCCGGTGTACTCCGAGTACGGGCACAGGTTCTCGGCGCCCCGCGCGCAGTACGCGCACACCCCGTCGGTGCGCCGCAGCCAGGCCACGCCGACCCGGTCGCCCGGCGCGAAGTCCCGCACCGCGGCCCCGGCCCCCACGACCTCGCCGACCGCCTCGTGGCCGGGGGTGACCCCTTGCCGGTGCACCGGCAGATCGCCCTCGGTGACATGCAGATCGGTCCGGCACACCCCACAGGCCCGCACCCGCACCAGCAGCTCGTCCGCCCCCGGCACCGGCACGGGCCGCTCCACCAGCCGCAGCGGATGGTCGTCGACCGGCCCCGGCAGCACCACCGACCACGCCCGCATCGTGCTCGTCGTCATCGCACCGTCGCCTCCACTCCCATTGTCCGGGCGGTTCCCCGGTTCGGCGCGCGGGCCGACGGCCGGATGGCTAGCGTGAGCTTCGGGACGCAAGCCTCACAGGTGGGGGGACCATCCGTACGGGACCGAAGACCAGGAGGGCCGCGAGCATGGCCGTGCAACCCGAGGGAACGCCCTGTTGGGCCGATGCGATGTTCAGCGACGTCGAGGGAGCCAAGCGGTTCTACGGCGACGTCCTCGGCTGGACCTTCGGCGAGTCGTCGTCGGAGTACGGCAACTACACGCAGGCCTACGCGGAGGGCAAGGCGGTGGCGGCCGTGGTCCCGCCCATGCCCGGCCAGGAGGGCCAGTCGCAGTGGTGCCTGTACTTCGCCTCGCCGGACGCCGCCGCCACGGCGGAGAAGATCCGGGAGAACGGCGGCGAGGTGCTGATGGAGCCGATGCAGGTCGGGGACTTCGGCACGATGTGCCTGGCCCGCGAGCCCAGCGGGGCCGTCTTCGGCGTCTGGCAGGCCGGCAGCCACGAGGGCTTCGAGGCGACGGCGACCCCGGGCGCGTACTGCTGGGCCGAGGTCTTCACCCGTGAGCCCGAGAAGGCCGACGCCTTCCTCTCCGCCGTCTTCCCGTACCGGATGCAGGACATCGTGGACGACGCGGTGGACTTCCGGATGTTCGACATCGGCGACGACACCGTCCTCGGCCGGATGCGGATGACCGACGACTTCCCGCCCGAGGTGCCCTCGTACATCAACGTCTACTTCACCGTCGACGACTGCGACGAGGCCGTGGCCCGCGCCACCAAGCTCGGCGGTGTCCTCCGCTTCGGGCCGATGAGCAGCCCCTTCGGCCGGTTCGCGGCGCTCAGCGACCCGCAGGGCGCGAACTTCTCCGTGATCGACATCACGACCACGGAGGGGGAGATGCCCAAGGTCAAGGCGGTCTGACCGGCCCGTCACGGCGTCCCGCGCGGCCGTGGCATGATCGTGCGTATGCGTGAACGTGTGGTGGCCGCGTGCGACGGGGCTTCGAAGGGAAACCCCGGACCGGCCGGATGGGCGTGGGTGGTCTCGGACGGCGACGAGCGGACCCCCGCCCGCTGGGAGGCGGGCCCGCTCGGCCGGGCCACCAACAACGTCGCGGAACTCACCGCCCTGGAGCGGCTGCTCACGGCCGTCGAGCCGGATGTGCCGCTGGAGATCCGCATGGACTCCCAGTACGCGATGAAGGCCGTCACCACCTGGCTGCCCGGCTGGAAGCGCAACGGCTGGAAGACCGCGGCCGGCAAGCCCGTCGCCAACCAGGAGCTGGTCGTCCGCATCGACGCGCTCCTCGACGGCCGCACGGTCGAGTTCCGCTACGTTCCGGCCCACCAGGTCGACGGCGACCCGCTGAACGACTTCGCCGACCGCGCCGCCAGCCAGGCCGCCTCCGTCCAGGAAGCGGCCGGCAGCGCGCTCGGCTCCCCGGAGCCGCCGCCCTCGCCCGGCACCCCGAAGGCGGCCGCCGCGCGCGGGAAGGCGCCCCGCCGCACCGGCGGCGCGGCCTCCTCCCGCACCATCAAGGCGAAGTTCCCCGGCCGCTGCCTGTGCGGCCGCGGCTACGCGGCCGGCGAGTCCATCGCCAAGAACGCGCAGGGCTGGGGCCACCCGGAGTGCCGCACCGCCGAGGCCTGAGCACAACGGGTCCGATCAGCTGTCGAAGGTGTAGTACCGCGTGTGGTCCAGCAGGTCGGCCGGACGCACGTCGTTCCACGGCTTCATCGTCTCGTTCAGGTCGACGACGTCGGGCGTGCCGTCCGTGGGCAGGTAGCCCGCGTCCGGATGCCGCCGCTGCCACTCCGCCCACAGCTTGTCCACGAAGGCGTGGTGCAGCCAGAACACCGGGTCGTTGGGGGAGACCCCGGTGCCCATCTGCCCGCCGACCCAGACATGGACCCGGTTGTGCAGATTGACCCCGCGCCATCCCTCCAGGTTGTTGCGGAAGCCGTCCGAGGCGCTGTTGTACGGCGCCATGTCGTACGTCGGTATCGACAGCACCGACTCCACCTCCGCGCGCGTCGGCAGCTCGCGCACGGCCGTGCCGAGCGAGCGGCGCAGGAACGTACGGCCGTCCACCCGTATGTTCATCGGCCAGTTGCCGGCCGACGCGGCGAACGGCCCGTCCATCACCCGGCCGTCCGTGCTGCGCCCGGTGCCGCCGAGGAAGTCCGGCGCCCACAGCGAGGCACGCACCGTGCGGTCGGTGCTCCAGTCCCAGTACGGCAGCGCGACTGAGGAGTCCACCGACTGCAGCGCCTGCTCGAAGTCGAGCAGGAATCTGCGGTGCCAGGGCAGGAACGACGGTGAGCGGTGGCCGGTCCGCTCGCCGGTGTCGGTGTCCGACATGATGAACTCGTTGTGCGTGCGGACGAACTCGTCGTAGCGCCCGGTGCGCTTGAGTTCGAGGACGGCGGACACGAACCGCTTCTTCTCGTCGGCGGTCAGGGTGGCCTGGTTCTTGCGTACGGTCATGGTGCGCGATGCTCCGGTGAGTCCTTGCGGGGGCGGTCAGTTGGCGGGGAAGGGCAGCAGCGGGGCGCCCTGCAGTTCGTCCACCGCGGCCCGGGCGGCGGCGCGCGGGGTGGACACCGGGTCGTAGTGGCTGACGACGCTGATCCAGCTGCCGTCTGCGTTGCGCATCACATGCAGCTGTACGCCGTCGATCAACACCTCGTAGCCACCGTGGTGTTCGTGGTGGTGACCGCCGGAGCCCGGCGTCATCGGCCGGCCCTGTATCCGGCGGCCCTTGTAGACCTCGTCGAAGGTCTGCGGCATCGGCATGGGGTGGTCGTGGCCGGCGGCCGAGGCGGTGGGGGCCGCGAGGGTGGTCACGGCGGCCGTCGCGGCGAGCGCCGCGGTCGCGGTGAGCGCGCGGCGCCGGGTGATGTGGGGCATACGGGTCCTCCTGGAGGCTGTTCCGGTGGTGACGACGTATGCCTATCGGCGGCTGTGAGGCGGGCGGAAATCGCCCGGAACCGGTTGGCTGCGATCAGGACAATTGGCCACATGTCGTATAGCGTTGAACCAAGATGATCTTGCTGTGGGCGGCGGTTGGCGCACCCCGGAACAGGGAATTCCTTGCCCCGCTCGCCCCGTTTCCGGTGGTCCTTCTCGGCTGCCGTCCGTCCGAGTGGCCCGGCTCACCACGCCAAACTGACGCGATCGGGCGGCCCGACCGCCCTGCTACCCTGCGAATCCGACCGACCGCATCGGGTGACTGTCTGGGGCGTGCACGTGAAGGTCGTCTGTGTCGGAGGCGGGCCCGCCGGCCTGTACCTCGCCGTCCTCCTCAAGCGGCAGAACCCGTCCCATGACATCACCGTCCACGAGCGCAACCCCGAGGGCTCGGCCTGCGGCCGGGGCGCGACGTACCGGCACGGTCTTCTCGACCGGCTGCACGAGTACGATCCCGCCTCGGCGCGGGCGATCGGGCACGCCTCCGTCGGCTGGAGCGACGGCATCGAGCACATGCCCGGCCTGACGACCCGTCACCAAGGCGGCCAGGGCTTCGGCATCGGCCGGCACCGGCTGCTCGACCTGCTCGCCGACCGGGCCCGCACGCTCGGCGTCCGGCTGGAGTTCGAGAGCGAGATCACCGAACCGCCGCAAGGCGTGGACCTCGCCGTCTCGGCGGACGGGATGCACAGCGCCCTGCGCGGCGGCGGGCACAGCACCTGCGTCGCCGAGTGCTCCCCGGAGACCTTCACCGGGCTCGGCCTGGACCTGCTGGAGCGGCTCTTCGCGGACGTCCTCGACGGCCACCCGCTCATCGGCCGCCCTAGCGGCCGGCTCACCAACCTGGCACCACGGCAACCTGGTACAGCGCGGCGACGCCGCCCACACCACCCACTACTCCTGGGGAGCCGACACCACCCTCGCCCTGGAAGACGCCATGTGCCTCGCCCGCGCCCGGCACGCCTGGTCGTCGGTCCACCGCGGCTTGTTCCCCGCCCGTTCCCGCCGCCGGCCCACACCGGTTTCCCCCACCCGACTCCGGTTTCTCCCATCCCCCCACACCGAGGAGTTCCGTCCATGGCCGTACCCGTCTCGTTCGATCAGACCTCGACCGGCTACAGCCTGCAACGCGCCTACTGGCTGGCCCGCGCCGCCGACCTGGCCTACAAGGACCGCGCCGTCATCGAGGACCAGGCCGCCCAGTGGGGCTTCGACCACGTGCGCCACCACGAGACCCGCTTCACCCCGCCGTTCCCGCTGCAGGACACCCAGGCGTACACCGTGGCCAGCGACCGGATGATCGTCACCGCGTTCCGCGGCACCGAACCCGACCAGATCAAGGACTGGCTCACCGACGCCACCACCCCGCCGAGGCCCGGCCCCGGGGGCAACGGATACGTCCACCACGGATTCGCCGAGGCCCTGGAATCGGTGTATCCGGCCGTCCACCACACCCTCGCCGAGCTGCGCACCGACGGCCAGACCGTGTACTTCACCGGGCACAGCCTCGGCGGCGCCCTCGCGATGCTGGCCGGCGCCCGGATGTATCTGGAGGACCCGCACCTGGCCGCCGACGGCGTGTACACCTACGGCCAGCCGCGCACCTGCGACCGGCTGCTCGCCGAGGCGTTCCACAAGGGGTTCGGCGGCCGTATGTACCGCTTCGTCAACAACAACGACATCGTTCCCCAGTTGCCGCCCGAGCCCGTCTTCACCCATGTCCGTGCCCTGCGCTACATCGACTCCCACGGCCGGCTGCACGAGAGCATGCCCATGCTGTCGGCGCTCACCGACCGCGCGACCGGACTGACCGCCGACGCCTTCGCGCCCGCCTCCGACGGCATCCGCGACCACTTCATGCACAACTATCTGACGGCTCTGGAGAAGAACCTCGACTGAGGGCCGCCCCGAGCAGGGCCCGTGCCGACTTGCAGAAGGCCGCGAGCAGTCGGCCGTTGTCACCGGCGCGGGTCGCCAGCGCGACCTGGCTCGGCTCGACGCCGTGCAGGGGGATCGCCGTCAGGCCGGGGCGGAGAGGGATGCCCGGAACACCCGCCGTGATCACCAGCGCCTGGCCCGAGGCGACGAGTTCGAACTTGTCCTCGAAGTCGTTGACGTACGGGCCGTCGGGAGCCGGGCACCCGTCGGGGCGCGGGTCGATGCGCCAGAACGCGTCCCTGAGCCGGTCCCCGACCCGGGGGAGCGGCTCCCCGGCGATGTCGTCCACGGTGACCGACTCCTGGCCGGCCAGCCGGTGGTGGACGGGAAGGACGACGACGCGCGGCTCGTCGTACAGCACCGTGACCCGCAGGCCCTCCGTCGCGAACGGCAGCCGGGCCACGAGCGCGTCCACGCGGTGATCGAGCAGCGCCTGGCGCGCCTCCGTCCCGCGCAGGTGCGTGGTCCGCACCTCGGCGTCCGGAAACCTGCGCCGCAGATCGCGCACGGCCGCGGTGACGTAGACGCCGGTGGTGTACCCGATGGTGATCCGGCTGGGCTCGGCGGCGGCCCGGGCCACCGCGGCCGCCTCCGCAGCGGTGCGCAGCAGGGCCTTCGCGCGCGGCAGAAAGGCCTCGCCCGCGTCGGTGAGCCGGGTGCCCTGCGGAGTGCGGTCGAGCAGCCGGGCGCCGAGCACCTGCTCCAGCCGCCGCACCTGACGGCTGAGGGACGGCTGGGAGATGTGCAGAGCGGTGGCGGCACGCCCGAAGTGCCGGTGCTCGGCCACGACGGTGAAGTACCGCACCAGCCTCAGGTCCAGGTCCGGCGCAGCCGCGGGGACGTCCATGGCGCCAGCGTATGCCTACGGCCCGACAAGGGGTCATGCCCGAACCGTATTGCGCGGTGCGAAAGAGGCTTTGGACGCGGCCGGCCCGGCGGACGAACGATGGAAGCACGTCCACCCAGCAGCCGAGGAGCGCCTCTTCATGCGTGTTTTCGTCACCGGTGCCACCGGGTTCATCGGTTCCGCCGTCGTCCCCGAACTGATCGGCGCGGGCCACGAGGTCGTCGGCCTGGCCCGCTCGGCCGACGGTGCCACGGCTCTGCGGGCGGCCGGGGCCGAGGTCCACCGGGGCAGCCTGGACGACCCCGCGGACCTGGCCCGCGCGGCGGCCGAGGCCGACGGCGTCATCCACCTCGCCGCCGTGTTCGGCACCGCCGACGTCCGCGCCGCCGGCGCCGTCCAGCTGAGCGCCATCGAGGCGATCGGCGCCGCCCTGACGGGCTCCGAGCGTGCCTTCGTGGTCACCTCGGGCACGCTGATCGCCCCGGCGGGCCGTCTGTTCACCGAGGAGGACGCAGCCGCTCCGGGCACCCACCGGACCCCCTCCGAGGAGGCGGCCCTCGCCCTGGCCGGACGCGGCGTGCGGAGCTCACTGGTCCGGCTCGCGCCCTCCGTGCACGGCCGCGGAGACCAGGGCTATGTGCCGCGCCTGATCGCGATCGCGAAAAAGAAGGGCGTGGCGGCGTACGTCGGTGACGGCGCCAACCGCTGGCCCGGCGTCCACCGTCTCGACGCAGCCCGGTTGTTCCGGCTGGCCTTGGAGAAGGCCCCGGCGGGCACCCGGCTGCACGGCACGGACGAGGAAGGGGTGCCGTTCCGCGCCATCGCCGAGGTCATCGGGCGGCATCTGGACGTCCCGGTCACCGGGATCCCGCCCGAGGAGGCCGACGGGCACTTCGGCCTCCTGGGCCGGTGGGCCGGGGCCGACAACCCCACGTCGAGCGCGCTGACCCGCGAGCTGCTCGGCTGGGAGCCACGCGAGACGGGACTGCTCGCGGACCTGGACGAGGGCCACTACTTCCAGGTCTAGCCGGCCGTCGTCTCCCGAAGGTGGCGGGTACGGCCGTCCCCGGTCCGCGGTCGGCCGCAGCGCCGACAGCAGCGGGGCCTGCGCGCCGGGGACGCCGGTCTCGGCGGGGTCGTCGAGACCGGTCACCCGGATCTCCACCGAACCGTTGACCGGGAACCGGCCCCGTGCCGCGTACGCGGCCAGCCGCTCCCCGTAGAACCGCGTGAACGGGAGGTGTGTACGGCGTACCTGTTCGCGGTCACCCGCAGGGTGGTCGGCCGGAGATACAGCAGCGTCTTCTTCGGCGGCGCCCACAGGTCGGCGGAGTCCGTGGCCGCGGGCCCCAGCGAGGCCACGGGTGAGCTGCCTGAAGGGGCACGGTCTGGGGGAACACCCGGCGCCGGGAAGCATGTACGGCTCGCTCAGCAATCGCGTCCTGGAGCTGACGACGGTCTGTCCCCACGCATCCCCTCGGTGATCGTGAGCGGCGACCAGCCGTGGGAAGAGCCCCGCGCGCGGACCCACCAGCCGCTGCGCCAGGCCCAGTAGACGACGGCGAGCACCTGCTCGGGCCCGGTCGGCGCGCAGGCCCACAGCCCGTCGGCGGCGATCTCACCCGGTCAGTTGCGATACTCCGAGCGGTGGAGCGCCACCTGCGCCGGAGGCTCGGGGAGTTCGGGCGCGGCCGCCGCCGGGTCGGCCGCGATCAGCGCCGGTACGGCGGCCAGTGCAAGCGGCGCCGCGCAGCAGACCGCGCCGGCTGACCGCGCCCGAACCGCCGCCCGGAGAAGGAAAGTTGTCCATCGAACGTTCGATCACATGGTCATGCCAGGGACCGCTGTACGTCTTTCAGCGTTCCGTCGACCCATCTCACCCATGTGAGCAAAGTGCACAGCCCGCCCGTCGGAGCGGCTCGTTCCGCGCGTCCCGGTGCCGGATGACACACTGGCGCCATGGACGAACGCGTAATGGGCAGGTCGGGTCAGTGGGCGTCGGTGATCGGTCTCGGCACATGGCAGCTGGGCGCCGACTGGGGCGACGTGGACGACAAGGAGGCGCTGTCCGTCCTCGAGGCCGCCGCCGAGGCGGGCGTCACCTTCTTCGACACGGCCGACGTGTACGGCGACGGACGCAGCGAGGAGACCATCGCCTCGTTCCTGCGCGGCCGGCCCGATCTGCATGTCCTGGTGGCGACCAAGATGGGCCGCCGGGTCGAGCAGATCCCCGAGAACTACGTCCTGGACAACTTCCGTGCCTGGAACGACCGCTCCCGCCGCAACCTCGGCGTCGACCGCATCGACCTGGTCCAGCTGCACTGTCCGCCGACGCCCGTCTACTCCTCCGACGCGGTGTTCGACGCCCTGGACACCTTGGTCGAGGAGGAGCGCGTCGCGGCGTACGGGGTGAGCGTGGAGACCTGCGCCGAGGCGCTTACCGCGATCGCCCGGCCGAACGTGGCGAGCGTGCAGATCATCCTGAACCCGTTCCGCATGAAACCCCTGCGGGAGGTGCTCCCCGCCGCCCGTGCGGCCGGCGTCGGCATCATCGCGCGTGTGCCCCTCGCCTCCGGCCTGCTGTCCGGCAAGTACACCAAGGACACCGTGTTCGCCGCCAACGACCACCGCACCTTCAACCGGCACGGCGAGGCCTTCGACCAGGGCGAGACCTTCTCCGGCGTCGACTACGAGACCGGTGTCGAGGCCGCCGCCGAGTTCGCCGCGCTGGCCCCCGAGGGTTACACCCCGGCCCAGTTGGCGCTGCGCTGGATCACCGAGCAGGACGGCGTGACCACGGTCATCCCGGGCGCCCGCAACCCGGAGCAGGCCCGGGCGAACGCGGCCGCCGCCAAGTTGCCGCCGCTGCCCGAGGAGACGTTCACGGCGATCCGTGAGCTGTACGACCGGCGGATCAAGGACCAGGTCGAGCACCGCTGGTAGTCGCTGTGTCACCCGTCGTTTGAACGGACGTCCGGGCGGTTACACGCAAGCGCATGAACGAGGAAGGACCGCGCAGGGGGCGGCACGAGACCGAGGAGGAGCGGGCCGACCGAATGTGGGTCGAGCTCATCCAGGAGGTCCGCGTCGCCCAGACGGGCGTGCAGATTCTGTTCGGCTTCCTGCTGACCGTCGTCTTCCAGCCGAAGTACGCGACGCTGTCCCACGCCGACCAGGTCATCTACATCGTGACCGTCGTCCTGGGCGCCTGCGCGACCGGCGCCCTCATCGGCCCGGTGTCCCTGCACCGGCTGGTGTCGGGCCGCCGGATCAAGCCGCAGACCGTGCGGCTGGCGGCCCGGATGACCTTCGTGGGCCTGGTCCTGCTCCTCGCGACGATGGCGTCCGCCCTGCTGCTGATCCTCCGGGTGGCCACGCAGGGCGGCTATGTGCCGTATCTGCTGGCGGCCGTCGTCGTCTGGTACCTGGTCTGCTGGTACGGCCTGCCGCTGTGGGCCCGCCACCGGCACACGACTGCATCGGCCACCGACCGCCTCGGGCGGGGGCAGTCCCCTCCAGCACCCGGAGCTGACGGCCGTGGCGGCGGCTGAGCAGCAGCACGGAATCTCCGCGGCGGGGCGGCGTGGTCACGGGAGAGACGGGTTCCCGCCGGCTCCGCGCAGCGCGGCCAGGCAGCTGCCGATGGCCTGCTGGAGTTCCTCCAGGCCCCGGACCATGTCGTCCTCGAAGAAGTCCTGGGCGTCGTCGAAGGTCAGCTCCTCGAACGCCCTCCTCGCCTTCTGCAGGCTGTTGTAGAACTTCGCCCGCCGCTCCTGCACGCGCAGTCCGGGACGCATTGGCCATGTTTGGGCGAACTCGTTTCGGCGCCGCCAGCGCGCGTCAGCCGAAGGCCTCCCGCAGCGCGGGCAGCAGCGTCTTCGCCGACCAGTCCAGATACTCCGCCTGCGCGTCGCCGCCGATCTGCACGAGCGCGATCTCCCCGAACCCGGCGTCGGCGTAGGGCCGTACGGCCGCCACGAAGGCGTCCGGGTCGTCGCCGCACGGGATGGAGGCGGCGACGTCGTCCTCGTCCACGAACTGCGTCGCGGACTCGAAGGAGTCGGGGTGCGGCAGTTCGGCGTTCACCTTCCAGCCGAGCCCGAACCAGCGGAACTGGGAGTGGGCGCGCTTGACCGCCGTGTCCCGGTCGGGGTCGTAGCACACCGGCAACTGGCCGACCCGGGGTTTGCCGCTGCCGCCGTGCCGGTCGAAGGCCTCCAGCAGTCCCGGTTTCGGCTCGGTCGCGATGACCAGGTCGGCGAGGTGCCCGGCGAGTGCGCAGGACTGGTCGCCGGAGACGGCGATGCCGATCGGCGGGGGCTGGTCCGGCAGATCCCACAGCCGGGCCGACTCCACGTCGTAGTGCGGCCCATGGTGGGTGACATGGCCGCCCTCGAACAGGGCGCGAATGATCCCCACGGCCTCCTCGAGCATCTCGTGGCGCACGTCCACCGGGGGCCAGCCGCCGCCCACCACATGCTCGTTCAGGTTCTCGCCGGCGCCCAGCCCGAGCCGGAACCTGCCCTGGGACAGCAGTTGCACGGTGGCCGCCTGCTGCGCCACGATCGCCGGGTGGTAGCGGAGGATGGGGCAGGTCACATAGGTCATCAGCGGAATCCGCGAGGTGGCCTGGGCGGCGGCCCCGAGCACGCTCCACGCGTACGGGGAGTGGCCCTGCGAGGGCAGCCACGGAGAGTAGTGGTCGGAGATCACTGAGAAGTCGAACCCGGTCTCCTCGGCCCGGACGACGTGGTCCACGAGGTCCCGGGGGCCTGCCTGCTCGGTCATCATCGTGTATCCGATTTGCACCATACCTGGCGAGTCCCCGGGGCGGCGGCTCGAAAACGAGCCACGGGTGCCGGTCAGTGCCGCGGCACCCGGAACGTCTGCAGGAACGTCCTCAGCGCCAGCCGGTTCGCGGCGTCGCCCCAGGTCGCGGCGGGGGTCGTGAAGCGCAGCGAGAAGCTGTCGCCGCCGCCCGTCAGAAAGCCCCGCCCGAAGGTGTGCACCCGCGCGTCCCCCGTCCCCGCCAGCCACTCCAGGTCGGCGGCCCGGTACCTCTGGTACGTGGTGGCCCGGACGGTGCCGACGCCCTGGTAGCCGGGGAGCCGCTCAAGACCTGGCTCGACGTCGTCCCGCCATACGGCCACGGGATCCGGGCCGACGTGCTCGCTGTGCGTGACGGCGAGGGTGGGGGAGGTACCGCCCCGGCCGAAGGTGACGCGGTAGGCGCCGGTGACGCGGGTGGTGGTCAGCCGCTGCCAGCCGTCCGGCAGGGCGACGGAGAAGCCCTCCGGTGCGGTGTAGCGGTGATAGCCGGACGGCAGGGCGGGCGAGGCGCTCGGCGCCGGGGCCGGTGAGGAGGGCGCGGTGCCCGCGGTGCGCCGGCCGGCCGAGATGGTGGGCTGGGCCGGTGCCTGCGCGCTGCCGACGCCCGGCGACCTGTGGGTCGCGACCAGGACGGCGGCCGCCACGGTGACCACGGCCAGCACGGTACCGGCCGCCAGCAGCCCTCTGCCCCGCTCCCGCCCGGCGAGGCGGACACCCGCGTACGCGGCGCGCAGCCGGGGCACGGGGGCCGGCTCCCGGTCGGCGTCGGCGTCCTCGTCGAGGGTCCGGACCAGGGCCTCCCGGACCACCGGCCGGGTCAGCCGCTCCCGCGAGTTCTTCCGCAGCAGCCCCTGCACGGCCTGGGTGAGCGGGCCCGTGCGCAGCGGGGTGCGCAGCGGCAGCCGGTCCACGGCCTTCAGAGTGGCGTCGGGCCGGCCGCGGTCGCGGAACGGCGGCCGGCCCTCCGCCATCGTGTACAGCAGCGCCCCCAGCGCCCACAGGTCGGCGGCCGGTCCGATCCGCTCGTCGCGGGCCTGCTCGGGCGAGGCGTACGACGGTGCCGTGAGCCGTGGCACCAGCGTCGCGCCGGCCAGCCCGAACCCGGTGACGACGACCGGCCCGCTGTCCCGCACGAAGACCTGGCCGGGACTCAACTCGCCGTGGGTGATGCCCTCCTCGTGCGCGGCCTGCAGCACATCGAGCAGTTCCACGCCGATCCGGGCCGCCCGCGCGACATTGAACGCGCCCTCGCGATCGAGGAGTTCGACGAGAGGCGTGCCATCGATCCACTCGGTGACCGTCCACAGGGTGCCGGCCTCCACCACGGCGTCCACGACCGTGGCGACCTGGCCCGGGCACAGCAGCCGCATGGTCTCGGAGGTCCGGATGACCCGGGCCGTGACCCGGCGCGCGGTGTCGTCGGCGGAGAGTTCCGGCAGGGTGGTCTGGGACACCAGCCGGGGCTGCTCCGCCGGCACGTCCTCGGCGTACCACCACAGGCGGTTCGTCTCGCGGGCGAAGACCTCCAGGAGCCGGTACCGTCCGGCGGCCAACTGGTGTGCGGAGACGTGCGCCTTGGTCATGGTCATCCCTCGCTGAAACCCCTGTTGTGTGTCTCACAGAGGTACGCGGGGCGTGCGGGGGTGCGTTCAAAGAATCCGCGAGTCCGGTGCCGTTCCTGCCTTTCATTCAATTCTTCGAAAGGGCTTGCGAGTTTGGGATGGCCGCACCCGGGGGGTGTTCGACCTGCGGGTAACCGAGGGTAAATTCCCGGGTGCGCCCTGGCTCACAGCAGCCCGAACCGCTCGGCCCAGCCGGTCAGTTCCCGTGGTGTCGAATTGCCGCCGCACACCACGAGTCCGATCCGGGCGCCGTCGCCGACCCGGGCCACGACCTGGCGCACCGCCGGCAGCAGACAGCCCGCGGCCGGCTCGGCCCACACCTTGGCGTGCTCGGCCAGGTCCAGCGAGCCCCGCACCGCGTCCCGGTCCGGCACCACCAGCACCTCCTCCACCAGCGCCGACGCATGGTCGTACGTCAGCTGGGACACGGAGGGCGCGCTGAGCGTGGTGACCAGCGACGACAGGGGCACCGGCAGCGGTCCGCCCGCCTTCAGCGCGCCGGACATGGCCTCGGCGCCCTCGGTCTCCACGCCCCAGACGCGGACCCCGGGGCGCCGGGCGGCGAGGGCCGCCGCGACCCCGGCGATCAGCCCACCGCCGCCGATGCTGACCAGGACGTCCGTCAGGCCGTCCGCCGCGTCCTCGGCCAACTCCAGTCCGACCGTGCCCTGTCCGGCGATCACCACTGGGTCGTCGAACGGGTGGACCAGGGTCAGCCCCTCGTCCCTGAGCCGCGTCACCAGCGCGAAGGCGCTGTCCATGCCGTCGGTCAGCCGCACCTGCGCGCCCGCCTGCCCGGCGAGCGCGACGGAACGCTCCGGCGCGGTACGGGGCATGACCACGGTCGCCTTCACATCGAGGGCCGCGGCCATCACCGCGAGGGCGATCCCGTGGTTGCCGCCGCTGACCGCGACCACGCCCGCCGCCCGCTCGGCCGCGCTCAGCGTCAGCAGCTTCGCCGTCGCCCCGCGCGCCTTGAACGAGCCGGTGCGCTGCAGCAGTTCGAGCTTGGCGGTGACCGGGACGCCGAGCAGCTCGGTCAGACCCGGACTCGGCACGGTCGGCGTCCGCACGACGTGTCCGGCGATCCGCTCCGCCGCGGCTTCGATCTCCGTGATGCCGATCAAGGTGCTTCACCCTTCCGGCGCGGGGTGAGGGCCGCGCCGATCGCACCCTGACCCGCGCGGACCGTCGAGGTCAACACGGATTCACCGGCCAGCCGTGATCGCAGCTGACGGCCCACCAGGTGATCGAGGAGCGACAGGAGCCGCCCTGCGGTACCTTTGCGATCAGCGCCTGGGCGGCGTTGTGCCGCCCGCGGGTCGCGGACGGTTGCGTGGGGTCATAGCCGGCGGTCCATCAGGTGATCGAGGAGCTGGACGAGTTGTCCGGCCGCTTCGGTGGCCAGGGGTGCGGCCGAGAGCAGTGCCCGGGCGGTGGCGGTGTGTGCACGGGCCTGGGCGAGCGCCGCCGTACGGCCGCCCGCCGCGTGGATCAGTGCGGCGGCCTCCGCCTCCCGTCCCGGTGCGTCGAGGAGCTCGGGCAACCCGCGGGCCGCCGGGGAATCGAGTGCGGCCAGCACCGGGTACGTCTTCTTGCGCTGCCGCAGATCGCCGCCCACGGGCTTGCCGGTGACGGCCGGATCGCCCCAGATGCCCAGCACGTCGTCGACCAGCTGGAAGGCGATGCCGAGATGCCGTCCGGCCCTGTCCAGCGCGTCGGCCGTGGCCTCGCCCGCCCCGCCGAGCACGGCGCCCAGCGCGGCGGCGCAGCCCAGCAGCGCGCCGGTCTTCCCCTCCGCCATCGACCGGTACTCCTCGGGCGTGACCCGCTCCGGCCCGGTCCAGGGCCGGGTGGCGAACAGCAGGTCGTCGGCCTGCCCACGCACCAGGTCGGCGAGGGCCGCCGACAGCAGCCGTACGGCGCCGGCGCCCTGCGGCGCGGTCGCGAGGGTCTCCACCGCCAGCGCGAACAGGGCGTCCCCGGCCAGTACCGCGGGGCCGGTGCCGTACGCCTTCCACACGGCGGGGCGGCGGCGCCGGGTCGCGTCGCCGTCCATGATGTCGTCGTGCAGCAGCGAGAAGGCGTGCACCAGCTCCACCGCGACCGCGGCCGGCACGCCGGCAGCTCCGTCGGCGCCCGCCGCCTCGGCACCGAGCACCGAAAGCGCCTGCCGTACCCCCTTGCCGCCCGGAGCGGCGGCGGGCGCCCCGCCGACCTCGCACCAGCCGAAGGAGTACCCGGCCATCTCGGCCACCCACGGATGCAGCCGCCCAACCGCCTCCCGAAGCGCCGGCTGCACCAACTCCCGGCAGCGACCGAGGACTTCGGGAGCGGAAGGCGGAGCCTGTACGGCGGTCACCGGGCACCCTCCGCGTCGAGAGCGAACTCCTCCTGGGCCCGGGCCACCATCTTTCGGGCGTGTTTGAGTCCGCTCCGCTCCAACGTCTCTGCCAGTTCGGCGAGTTCGGCCGCCGTCACGGACCGGTCACGGCCCAGCTGCGCCAGCGACTTGACCAGGCCCAGCCGGGCCAGCGCCTCGCCGCGCGGCTCGCTCATCGCACGGAACTCCGCCAGGGCCAGCTCGTACAGATCCCGCGCCTCGCCGTAACGCCCGGCGCGGTACAGGACGTTGCCGCGCATCTTGTGGTTGTAGGCGAGCGCGCTGGAGAGGTTCATCGCCCGGCAGGAGGCCTCGGCACGGGACAGCAGCTCCAGTGCCCGTTCGGTGTCCTTGTCGCGCAACGAGAGGATGTCGGCGAGTCCGCGCAGCGCCCAGGCGTGCCCGCGCCGGTCCTCCGCCCGCTCGGCTATCTGCGCGGCCTCCTCGAACAGCGCGTACGCCCGGTCGTGGTCCCCGGTGTTGCGGTGCATCTGTGCGATGCCCTCCAGCGCCCACACCGTGTGCCGGGCCTCCCCGCGCCGGCGCGCCTCGGCCAGCAGTTGCTCGTGCAGCCGGCGGACGGCCCCGTAGTCGCCCTGGATGCGACCGGTCTCCGCGAGGCCGGCCAGCGAGTAGCCGCGGACAACGATGTCGCCGCCCCGCTCGCCGAGTTCGGCCGCGAGCCCCAGCAGCCGCCAGGCCAGCGGGAAGGCCCCGCGCTGCCGGGCGAGGGTGCCGCCGCTCCACAGCGCCCACGCCATCGCGGCGGTGTCGCCGGCCGCGCGGGCGGCGCGGTAACTCGCCTTCCAGGCCCGGTCCGCGTCCGCCGTGTGGCCGAGCCGCCGGTGCGCCTCGGCGACGGCGAGCCCGCAGCGGGCCGCCTCGGCGGGGCACCCGGACCGCTCGGCCTCGCGCAGCTTCTCGGTGCCCTCCGCCAGCACATCGACGAGCGAGGAGTTCACGGACAGGGTGGTCAGGGCGCCCTGGTACTCCGGGGCGAATGCCTTGCCGTACATGCGTGCCTTTCTATACACGACGTGTATACATCACGTGTATAGGGTCTCGGAAAATTGCCCCGGCCGAGGAGACCGGGGCATGTCGGTCTGTTGCCGATCAAGACGCGGGTACGGCGACGGGGGTTGCCCGTGCGATGTGGATCACCCTGTGAAGGTTCAGTGCTGCTGGGCCTTCTGCGGGGTCAGCTCGCTCGGGCGCACCACGACGAAGCCCTCGCCCTGGAGCATTAGCTGCACGGCTTCACCGGAACCGCCGCGCAGCATCGAGCCGATGGACTGGGAGCGGTGCAGCGAGGTCTCCAGATGCGCGGTCCAGCCGACCACGGCGTCCGTGTCGACGTACACCGGGGACTGCGCGGAGACCGGGATGACCAGCGGGTTGCCCTCGCACACCAGACCGAGCCGGCCCTGCCCGCTGAACACGCTGTTGAACAGTCCGCCGCCGGCGATGCCCGACCCCTTCACCGTCCTGATGTCGTACGACAGCGAGGCGTCGAAACACAGCACATTGCGACCGTTGACCGTGAACTGGTCGCCGGGCTCCACCTCGACGATGAAACAGTTCTGCGCCTCGTGCGCGAACCAGGCCTCGCCCTGCCCGCGCACCGCCATGAGAGGCAGCCCCTCACCGGTGACGGCACGCTTCAGCATGCCGCCGACGCCCTGGCCCTTGCGCTCGAACTTGAGGCTGCCGCGATAGGCGACCATCGCGCCCTGGCGGGCGTACATCTCACCGTTGACGGCGTACCTGATGCACTTGGCGTTCTCGACGGACATGCCCGGCTCCACGGCCGGCTGCACCACATGCGCACTGGAAAAGAGATCACCCTTCATGCGGGGCATGGTGTCCCGGAGGGTGCCCTTCCGCCAAGATCACGGAAAGTGCCTGCTCCACCACGCGAACGACCAGGTGCGACCGCACAGCCGAGGCCCGATTTGCGGGGTCTGATGGGGCGGCGCAGCATGGGCTGCACGGGCGGAGGCCGGCCCGGCGACATGACCCCGCCTCAGGAATGCGTCCGCAACCGGTGAGGACCACCATGCCCGGAACCTATGACCTCGCCCGCACCGCGATCCTCCTGGTCGACCCCTACAACGACTTCCTCTCCGAGAACGGGAAGGTCTGGCCCGCAGTACGGCATGTGGCTCTTGAGGTCGGGCTCCTCGACCATCTGCGCGCCGTCGGCGCCGCCGGCCGGGAGAGCAACCTGCGGATCTTCTTCGTACCGCACCGCCGCTGGGAGCCGGGCGACTACGACGGCTGGGACCACCCGAACCCCTCGCAGCGCAAGATCCAGGAGGGGCACCACTTCGCCAGGGGTTCCTGGGGCGGGGAGTTCCACCCCGACTTCCAGCCACAACCGGGTGACGTCATCGCCCACGAGCACTGGGGGTCGAGCGGGTTCGCCAACACCGACCTGGACCTGCTGCTCAAGCAGCATGGCATCACCCACGTGGTGGTCGTCGGCCTGCTGGCCAACACCTGTATCGAGGCCACCGCCCGCTTCGCCATGGAGCTGGGCTACCGCGTGACACTGGTCCGTGACGCCACCGCGGCCTTCAAGCCCGAGATGATGCACGCCGCCCATGAACTCAACGGGCCGACCTACGCGCACCGCATCACCACGACCGAGGAACTCCTCCAAGGGCTGAAGAACTCCGGGTAGCCGGCCGGGAGGAGGCACGATGGAACTCGAAGGATCGATCGCCCTGGTGACAGGAGCCAATCGCGGCATCGGCCGAGCGTTGGCTCGTGCGCTGATCGACCGCGGGGCCGGGAAGGTCTACGCCGCCGTCCGCGACCCGGCGAGCGTGACGGACCAGGACCTCACTCCGCTGCGTCTGGACGTCACCGAGCCCGATGACATCGTCGCGGCGGCTGCCGTCGCGGGCGACGTCACCATCGTGGTCAACAACGCTGGTGTGGGCGGATTCGACACCAAGCTCCTGACGGGCTCTCTCGACGGTGCGCGCCGGGCGATGGAGACGAACTACTTCGGCACCTGGGCCGTCTCCCGGGCCTTCGCTCCCGTCCTGGCACGCAATGGTGGTGGTGCCCTGGTCAACATCCTGTCGGCCGCCTCCTGGGCCTCGCGGCCGGACTACCCCGGGTATGCCGCCTCCAAGGCAGCCCAGTGGTCGTTGACGGGTGCGCTGCGCGAAGGCCTGCGGGAACAGGGGACGCTCGTGGTCGGTGTCCATGCCAGTTTCGTGGAGACGGACCTCAGCGACTTCACCGACGCACCGAAGATCAGCGCGGCCGACGTGGCGGAGCAGACCATGGAGGCCCTGGCGAACGACCGGGTCGAGGTTCTCACCGACGAGCGGACCCGACAGGTCAAGCACGCGCTGTCGCAGCCGCCCGAAGGGTGAGCGGACGCCGTTCCCGCGGAAGGCTCCTGGGCGCCTCCCGGATGGGCGGCACCGGTGCACTGCCGGCCCCTACCCCTTGGCAGCCTTCTTCCCGCAGAACGCCGAATCCAACGCCCCGGCCAACGCATCGGAGACCCTCCCGTTGTTGGACGTGTTGGCGGCGGCCGTGAGACTCCGCCTGCCGTCCTTCGTGGCGAAGGCGTACGTGGAGTACCCCTGCACCACCCCCGTGTGCCCGTACACCGAGATCCCGCACGACAGATCGCGCCGCCGTAGCCCCAGCCCGTACGCCGTGGTGCCGTTGACCGGAGTGAAGCGTTCCATCTCCGCCAGCCGTGCCGAGGACAGCAGCCTGCCCCCGAGCAGCGCGCTGTAGAACGCGTTCAGATCCCGCGCACCGGAGATGATCGCCCCCGCGCTCTGCGCCCATGACATCGTCTGCTCGGTGGAGTCCACCAGCGGGTCGCCGGCCTTGTCCGGGGTGAGGTATCCGCGGGCGTACCGGCCCGGGATGCCCGTCTCGGGATGCACGTAGAAGGTGTCCCGCAGGCGCAGCGGCTTGAAGACGCGGTCCTCGTACTCGGTCCGCACCGAGTGCCCGGTGAGCTTCTCGATGAGCATGCCCGCCACCACGAAATTGGTGTTGGAGTAGGAGTACGCGGCGCCCGGTGCGTTGGTGCGGGGCTTCTTCAAGGCGAGGCCGACCAGCTGACGGTAGGTGAAGACCTTGTTCCGCACCGCCTCGAAGCCGGACACGCTGTCGGCGAACAGGTCGTCGGTGTAGTCGTACAGGCCGCTGCGATGACCGAGCAGTTGGCGGACCGTGATGCGGTCGTCCGGCAGCAGCTTGGGCAGATAGCGGTTGACCGGCGCGTCGAGGTCCAGCCGGTGTTCGTCGGCGAGCTGGAGCAGGACGACGGCCGAGAAGGTCTTGGTGACGCTGCCGACACGGAAGCGGTCGTCGGCGCTGATGGCCCGTCGCGTGCTCCGGTCGGCGACTCCGCTCGTCACCTCGTACGTCCGGCCGTGGTCGTCGATGCGGGCCAGGGCGCCCGGCGCGCCCCGGCTCACCGCGGACCGCACCACCGCGGCGAGGCCGGCGGTGTCGGGTGCCGGCAGGGCCGGCCGGGGCCTCAAGGCCGCCCGGGCGGCCGGCTCTCCTGTCGCGGCCCGCGCCGGGAGTGCGAGAAGCGACAGCGCGACGGCTCCGAGGACCGCGCCTCGCCGCACCATTGCCGTGACCATCCGTCACCCGCTTTCAGCGATACGAACCGGTACGAGGTGTGATGCGACATCGGTCACATTCCGGCTTTGGAACCTAGGGGATTCAGCACACATCTCCACAGCCGACACACAGTTGGTCAGGCAGTGATCACTCTGTGGCGCGCATTCGTAAAGGATTGCCATAGAAGGTCGCGAAATCGATCATTCCGCCTTTACGTGGACATGACTGATCCGTAAGGGTTACGCCTTGGGGCCCGACCAGCCCCCGTGACGCGAACCGCGTCATGTCTCAAGGCGGTTGGTGATCCCCGCTGC
The DNA here is from genome assembly GCF_053593835.1 of Streptomyces sp. NPDC002076. NCBI lineage: Bacteria > Bacillati > Actinomycetota > Actinomycetes > Kitasatosporales > Streptomycetaceae > Streptomyces > Streptomyces sp. NPDC002076. The sequence goes on along the minus strand of NZ_JBSFDI010000018.1, from coordinate 9,267 downwards.
CTTCGAACGAAGGAACCCTGATCCTTGCGTAGACCGCACATACGCAGCGTTGCCGTCGCCATCGCGGTGACGACCGCTGCCACGGGCCTGGCCGGTACGGCTTTCGCGGGTCCCTCCACGGGGGTGGAGCGGTCCTCGGCGTCCGCCATCACGAACGCCACGGTGGTGGTCGAGGCGGCGCGCACCGCGGCCTTCGCCCACGCCACGGCGACCGGCGTCTCCCAGGGCGACGAACTGCACGCGCAGGACGTGATGATCGACCCCGAGGGCGCCCGGCACGTCCGGTTCGTCCGCACGCACGACGGCATGCCCGTGCTCGGCGGCGACCTCATCGTCCACCTCGACCACAAGCTGGCGTACGCCGGCGTGACCCGCGCCGCCGGTCACGCCGTCGAGCCGGCCACCACCAAGGCCAAGCTGACCGCGGACCAGGCCGCCGCCAAGGCCGCCCAGGCCGCCAAGGGCGACGCGGGCACCGCCCAGCTGGTCGTCGACGCGCGCGGCGGCTCCTCCGCCCTCGCCTACCAGGTGACCGTCACCGACCAGAACGGCACCAACACCGTCGTCGTCGACGCCGTCACCGGCAAGGTGCGCAGCAACACGCCCGACAGCGACGAGTTCCTCTCGCCGAAGCTGCTGGAGAGCCTGCGCAAGCACGGCGAGACCATCGACCCGGCCGCCGGCATCGGCTCCGCCTCCCCGCAGACCGGCCTGCTCGGTTCCGTCGCCTCGGGCGCCACGACCTACCCGTCGCCCGCCAGGGGCACCGGCAAGACCCTCTTCGTGGGCAGCGTCGGCCTGACCACCACGGCGACCTCGCGCGGCCACTACCAGCTCAAGGACCCGAGCCGGTACGGCACCGAGACGCGGGACGCCAAGGGCTCGTACACGGAGAAGTTCAGCGCCGGCGCGAAGTTCACCAGCACGACCAACGTGTGGGGCAACGGCACGACCAGCAACCGTGCCAGCGCCGCCGCCGACGCCCAGTACGGCATCACCCAGACCCTGGACTTCTACAAGAAGACCTTCGGCCGCAAGGGCATAGCCAACAACAGCAAGGCCGCCCAGGGCATGGTCCACTGGGGCAAGAAGGTCGCCAACGCCTTCTGGGACCCGACCTGCAACTGCATGCTGTACGGCGACGGCGACGGCCAGACCTTCAAGAAGCCGCTCGTCGTCCTCGACGTCACCGGCCACGAGCTGACCCACGGTGTGGTGGACGCGACCGCGAAGCTGGAGCCGACGTACGTCGACTCCGACGGCAACCAGTACGGTGAGCCCGGCGCGCTGAACGAGTCGCTCGCGGATATCTTCGGCTCCAACGTCGAGTTCTTCAGCAACAACAAGAACGACACGCCGGACTACCTGATCGGCGAGAAGCTGGGCCTCGCGCAGAAGTTCCTGCGCCGTCTCGACCACCCGTCGCTCGACAAGCTCGAGGGCACGATCGACTACTGGTCGCCGGACACCTACTACACCGAGGTGCACGCCGGTTCCGGTGTCTCCTCGCACGCCTACTACCTCCTGGCGGAGGGCAGCGGCAGCAAGACGATCAACGGGGTCAAGTACTACTCGCCGACCTACGACAACTCGACGGTCACGGGCATCGGCCGCACCAAGGCCACCGCGATCTTCTACCGTGCGCTCACCCGCTACATGGTCTCCACGACGTCCTTCCACGACGCGCGCGTCGCGACGCTGAAGGCGGCCAAGGACCTGTACGGCGCGAACAGCACCGAGTACAAGACGGTGGACAAGGCGTGGGCCGCGGTCAACGTCACCGCCGCCAACACGCCGGCCGCCCGTCACTGACACGGCCGCAGCAGCACCGGATGCCCCGCCTCGCGCGGGGCATCCGCATGTCCGGGGTGCGCGCGCACCGCCTCCGGCCGCAGGCCCGGATGCCCCCGAGGTGCGCATCCGCGGCGGCGGCGGGACCATGACCTGCGTGGGATACGCAGGCCCGTCCCGGACGGTCCGCATGCGACCCGGCGGGTCCGTCACACTCCGGGACCTCGCGCGATGACCGGCCGGTTCGGACGCGTCCGCCGCGTCGCCGCCGTCCTGCTCACGGCCGTCGTCTGCCAGTCCGCGCCCGGCCGGGCGGCCGCTCTGCCCGCGTCCGCCGAGCACGCCTCGGGGGTCGTCACCTGGGCGGCGAGCGCCGATCGCCTGGGCGAAGGCACCGCCGGACAGGACTACCGGCTGATCGTGCACACCAGCGTCGGCGGCGACGATCTGCGCGTCCGCCTGAGCAACGCCTTCGGTGACCGGCCGCTGACCGTGGACGGCGTCTACGCCGGAGTGCGCAGCGAGGGAGCCGCCCTGCGGCCGGGCAGCAACCGCCGGCTGACCTTCGGCGGCGCCCGTACGGTCGTCGTCCCGTCCGGTGCCACCGCCTGGAGCGACCCGCGGCCAGGCCGGCTGCGCCCCGGCACCGATCTGGTGGTCAGCCTGCACACCCCGGCCGCGGCAGGACCGGCGACCGGCCACTGGCTGGCGATGCAGACCTCCTACACCGGCCAGGGCGACCACACCGCCGAGGAGAGCGCGACCAACTGGACGCAGACCACCGGATCCTGGTGGTACCTCGACGCCGTGTCCGTACGTCCGTCCCGCGGCGCCGGCCGGGCCGTGGTCGCGCTCGGCGACTCCCTCACCGACGGCTGGCACTCCACCGCGGACCTGGACCGCCGCTGGCCCGACTACCTGGCGCGGCGCCTGAACACCGCCCACGCGGCCGTCCGGGGCGTCGCCGACGAAGGCATCTCGGGCAACCAGGTGCTCGCCGACGACGCCGGGCAGAGCGCGCTGCACCGGCTGGACCGGGACGTGCTGTCCCTGCCCGGAGTGCGCACCGTCTTCCTCTTCGAGGGGGTGAACGACCTCAAGGCGCACACCGGCGTCACCGCGCAGGACCTGATCGCCGGGTACCGGAAGATCGCCGAGCGGGTGCACGCGGCGGGGAAGTGCGTGGTGGCCGCGACCATCGGCCCCTTCGGGGGCTGGCCCGAATGGGACCCGGCCGCCGAGGCCGTACGCCGGGAAGTGAACCGGTTCATCCGCACCAGCGGGGTGTTCGACGCGGTCACCGACTTCGACCGCGCCCTGCGCGGCCCCCACGACTCCGCACGGCTGCTGCCGTTCCTCGACGGCGGTGACCACCTCCACCCCGACGACAAGGGCATGCGGGCGCTGGCCGACGCCGTCGACCCCGGCAGCCTCGACTGCACCCGCTCACCGGCGCTCCGGCCGGCTCACCCCGCCCGACTGGAACGCCCCGAGGGGGCGGGGGCACTCAACCCCGCAGTATCTCCGCCCAGTTCTTCGGCACCCGCCCGGCAGGTCCCGGCACCGGCTGTTCGGCGGGGTGACTGACGGGCGGGGCCAGCTGCGGACCCGAGGCGTACATCTCGTCCGTCGCGTAGTCCCAGAACCATTCCTCGCCCGGCTCGAAGCTCCGGATCACCGGATGCCCCGTGGCGTGGTAGTGCGCGGTGGCATGCTTCGCGGGGGAGTCGTCGCAGCAGCCGATGTGCCCGCACTGCGCGCACCGGCGCAGATGGAACCACCAGCCGCCGGCCTCCTCGCACTCCACGCATCCCGGACCGCTGGGCGGGACGCCCGGGTCTACTGAGTCGACAGTGGTCATGCGATTTCCTCCACTTCCTCCGCCGCCGTCTCGGCGGTCAGCGGCAGCAGCACCTGGAAGCGGGTGTCGCCGGGCACCGACTCCACGCGCAGGCTGCCGTGGTGCTTGTTGACGACGATCCGCCAGGAGATGTCCAGGCCCAGCCCGGTTCCCTCGCCGACCGGTTTGGTGGTGAAGAACGGGTCGAAGATCCGGTCCTTGATCTCGGGCGGGACACCTGGCCCGGTGTCCCGGAACTCCACCAGCAGCCTCTCGTGGTCGAGCGCGGTCCGCACGGTCAACCTGCCCGTGCCGCCCGCGCTGTTGATGGCCGACACCGCGTTGTCGATCAGGTTGGTCCACACCTGGTTCAGCTCCGCCGGATAGGCGGGCACCGGCGGGAGCGTGCGGTCGTACTCCTTCACGACCTCGATACCGGGGCCGATCTTGCCGGACAGCATCAGCAGGGTGCTGTCGAGGAGTTCGTGCACGTCCACCACGCGGTAGGGCGCCCGGTCCAGCTGCGAGTACTGCTTGGCCGCGTCGACGAGGTGCGAGATCCGGGTGGTGGAGTCCTCGATCTCGTTCATCAGCAGTTCGGTCTCGATGGTGTAGTTGAGCCAGCCGATCGCACCGGCCAGGATCTCCTCGTCCACGGCCGCCGCGACCTGCTCCAGCCAGTCGACGTCGAGGCCCGCCTGCACGAAGGTGGGCGCCACCTGCCAGCCGGAGTCGATGCCGTGGTCGTCCAGCCAGTCGCTGAGCAGGTCCTCCCGGTCGGCGGTCTCCATCGGACTGAGCACGGGGGCCTTGGCGACCCGTTCGGCGGTGCGCTCCTGGATCTCGATCAGGCTCGCCAACGCGTCACGGGAGAAGGGGCCTTCGGCGATCACGGCGAGCTTGCGGCGCATCTTCGCCACCCGTTCGCGGAGCGTGGCCGTCGCGCGTACGGCCGCCGCCGCGGGGTTGTTCAGCTCGTGCGTGAGCCCCGCCGACAGCGAACCCAGCGCCAGCAGCCGCTCCTGCTGCCCGACCGCCGCCTGGGTGCGCTTCGCCCCGAAGAACAGGCCCTCCAGCAGATGCACGGCCATCGGGAACCACTCGGTCATGACGTCCGCGAAGATGTCCGCCGGCAGCACGAAGAACCGCGACGGCTCCGTCACCCGCATCGAGTTGTTGTAGGCCTGCCGCACCCGGTCGCCGAGGTAGGCCTGCATCGCGCCCGCGTACACCCCGCGCTGCGAGGTGCGGCTGACCTCCACATCGTCGCCACCGACCCGGCGGGAGAGCACGGCCGTGCCCTCGATCATCACGAAGAAGCAGGTGGCCGGGTCGCCTTCGGTGTAGACCGGGCCGGGCTGGAACAACTCGATCCGCCCCTCGGCGCACAACCGGCCCAGCTGTTCGGGACTCAGCTTCTCGAAGAGGAACAGCGAGCCGATCTCATTGGGATTGCACGGCATGATCTGCCCGCTCATGTCTGCTCCAGATCGTTCATGACTGTTCCAGATACCGGTGGACGAGCATCACGGCCATGGCTCCCTCGCCGACGGCGGACGCGACCCGCTTGGCGGACTCGGCACGGGCGTCACCCGCCACGAACACGCCGGGCACGCTGGTCTCCAGGTGGTACGGCGGCCGGTCCAGCTCCCAGCCGGCCGGCGGCCGCCCGTCGGCGGTCAGATCGGGCCCGGCCAGGATGAACCCGCGCTCGTCGCGCAGCACCGCGTCGCCCAGCCAGTCGGTCAGCGGGGCGGCACCGATGAACACGAACATCCAGTGCGCGTCGACCCGTTCGGTCTCCCCGGTCACGGTGTCACGCAGCGTCAGCTGCTCCAGGCGGTCCACGCCGTGCGCCGCGTCCACCACGGTGTGCGGGCGCACCGAGATGTTCGGCGCCTCGTTGATCTGCTGGATCAGGTAGTGCGACATCGAGGCCGACAGGTCGGGTCCCCGTACCAGCAGCGTCACCGACTTCGCGCCCCGGGACAGATACATCGCGGCCTGGCCCGCCGAGTTGGCGCCGCCGACGATGTAGATGTCCTGCCCCTGGCAGGAGGCGGCCTCGGTCAGCGCCGAACCGTAGAACACCCCGCAGCCGGTCAGGTCGAGGCAGCCGACGGCCTCCAGCTGCCGGTACTGGACGCCGGTCGCGAGGATCACACTGTGCGCGGCGATCGCCGTGCCGTCCGCGAACCGTACGACCCGGGCGGCGCCGTTGACCTCCAGTCCGGTCACCTCGCGGGTGGTGAGGATCTCCGCGCCGAACTTGGCCGCCTGCCGGCGCGCCCGCTCGGTGAGCTGGGCGCCGGAGACGCCGTCGGGGAAGCCCAGATAGTTCTCGATCCGGGAGCTCTGCCCGGCCTGCCCGCCGGTCGCCGACCGCTCCACCAGCACGGTCCTGAGCCCCTCGGAGGCTCCGTACACGGCCGCACCGAGCCCGGCCGGCCCGCCGCCGATCACGATCAGGTCGTAGAAGTCGGCCGTCGGCGTGGTCGCCAGCCCCACCCGCGCGGCCAGTTCCGGCGCCTCCGGCTCGACCAGCGTGGTGCCGTCCGGCGTGATCACCAGCGGCAGCCGCCGCCCGTCCTGCCCGGCGGCCGCCAGCAGCCGCTGCCCCTCGGGTTCCTCCACCGAGTACCAGCGGTACGGCACCTGGTTGCGGGCGAGGAACTCGCGTACGTCCGACGACCGCGCCGACCAGCGGTGCCCGACGACCTTGGTGCTGGGCACGGGCCGGTAGGCGCTGGTGCGCCAGGCCTGCAGCAGGTCGTCCAGGACCGGGTAGAGCTTCTCCTCCGGCGGGTCCCAGGGCTTGAGGAGATAGTGGTCCAGATCGACCACGTTGATCGCGTCGATCGCCGCGTTGGTGTCCGCGTACGCGGTCAGCAGCACCCGGCGCGCACCCGGGTACACGTCCAGCGCCAGTTCCAGGAACTCGATGCCGTTCATCTGCGGCATGCGGTAGTCGGCCAGGATCACCGCCACCAGGTCGCCGCGCAGCTTCAGCTCGCGCAGGGCCTGGAGCGCGGACTCGCCGGACTCCGCGCGCACGATCCGGTACGACTCGCCGTAGCGCCGCCGCAGATCGCGGGCGACGGCGCGGGAGACCCCCGGGTCGTCGTCCACGGTCAGGATGACGGTCCGCGCTGCCTCGGCGGCCTGTGCCATACGTCTCCCCACCCCGGGCGTCGTTTCCACGGCTCGGTGTCGTGGGGACCACCGCACCGGTTCGCAGCCATCGTATGTTCGATCCCGCCGGTTCGCCCTGGGATACGTCGGGCAGTGCGTGCCGAGACCGGCCCGGGGGATCGCCGACGGGTCGTGGGGGAGATCGCCGTGCGCGTGCGCGACCGTGCCCGATAGTGGGCACCAGCACCACGAGAGCGGCGACGAGGAGGCCCACGCATGACACGCCCGATCACGGCAGGGGTGGACGGCACCGAGGAGAGCCTGGCCGCGCTGGACTGGGCGGGCCGGGAGGCCGTACGCCGTGGGCTGCCGCTGCGCGTGGTGCACGCCTGGCGGTACGCCGAGTCGCTCGCCACCGCCGACCGGAACACCCAGCACGGATGGGTGTCGAGAGGGGTGGCGGAGGCCGTGCGGGCCGTCGCCGAGCGGCATCCGGAGCTGGACGTGACCGTCGACGTGGTCGAGGGCGAGCCCGTGCACGCGCTGGCCCGTGCCGCGGCGGACGCGGAGATGCTGGTGCTGGGCTCGCGCGGGCAGGGGCCCGTCCTCGGTTTCCTGCTGGGCTCGGTCGGCCAGCAGGTGATCGCCGGGGCGAGCCGGCCGGTGGTCCTGGTGCGCGCCGGGGACCGGCCGGCGGCCGAGGCCGCCGGGCGGGACGTCGTCGTCGGCCAGCACGGCAACCCGCAGGACAGCGCGGCCACCCTGCGGTTCGCGTTCGAGACGGCGGCGGCCCGCGGCGCGGCCGTCCGGGCCGTCCGCGCGTGGACAATGCCACCGGTCTTCGCCTACAGCCCCGGCTCGCTCAAGCTCCTCGACGACGCGGGCGGCCTCGAGCCCTACGAGAAGCAGGCGCTGACGGAGGCGCTCGGGCCGTGGCGGGAGCGGTTCCCCGAGGTGCCCGTGGCCGAGCAGCTCGAGATGGGCAGCGCGGGCCAGGTGCTGCTGTCGGTGGCAGACCGGGCCCAGCTGATGGTCGTCGGGCGCCGGGCGCACCGTACGGCCGTCGGCGCCCGGATCGGCTCGGTCGCGCACGGGATGCTGCACCACGCCGAGTGCCCGGTCGCCGTGGTCCCGCACGAGTGAGCTACTCGGCCTCGGTCGGCTCCAGACCGGCCCGCGCCGTGGGCAGGACGTTCTCGATGTAGTCCTTGACGGCCGTGTCGAGGCCTATGTCGTGCTGGGCGCGCTCGGACAGGTACCAGCGGTGTTCGAGGAGTTCGTGGTAGATCTCGGCCGGGTCCATCGAGCCGCGCAGCTGAAGCGGTACGGCCCGCACGGTGGGCCGGAACACGTCCCGCACCCAGCGGTGGGCCAGCACCTCCGGGCGGGCGGCGAGGGGGTCGCCCGGGGCGTAGTCGTCCTGGGTGGCCATCCAGCTCTCCAGGTCGTTCAGCAGGCGCCGCGCCTGGTTCTCCTCCGTGTCCAGGCCGGTCAGCCGCAACAGCTGCCGTTGGTGGTGTCCGGCGTCGACGACCTTCGGCACGAAGGTGACCGTGTCGCCGTTCGAGGAGTGCTCGATCTGCATCTCGGCCACGTCGAAACCGAGGTCGTTCAGCCGGCGGATCCTGCGTTCGATGTAGTGGTACTTGCCCGCCGGGTACACCGAGGTGCGGGTCAGCTCCTGCCACAGGCCCTGGTACCGGGTGCAGATCTCGTGCCCGAACTCCACCGGGTCCACGGACGGGTGCAGCGCACCGGACGCCTCCAGGTCCAGCAGCTCCCCGCTGATGTTCACGCGGGCCAGATCCAGGTCGTACTCCCGCTGCCCGGGGCTCAGCCGCGGCTGCAGGTCGCCGGTCTCGGCGTCGACCAGATACGCGGCGTAGGCGCCCGCGTCCCGCCGGAAGAGGGTGTTGGACAGCGAGCAGTCGCCCCAGGCGAACCCGGCCAGGTGCAGCCGGACCAGCAGCACGGCGAGGGCGTCCATCAGGCGGTGCATGGTCGCCGGGCGCATGGTCGTCTCGAACATCGAGCGGTACGGCATCGAGCCGCGCAGATGCCGGGTGATCAGCACCGGCTCCAGCGGGGCGCCCGAGCGGTCGGTGCGGCCGGTGACCACGGCGAGGGGGTCGACGGCGGGGATGCCGAGCCGGTCCAGGTCGCGCAGCAGCTGGTACTCGCGCAGCGCGGGGCGCTCGGCGAGCTCCTTGACGGCGATCACCTCGTCGCCGGCGTGCGCGTACCGCACGACGTGCCGGGAGATGCCCCTCGGGAGCGGCACGAGATACTCCTCGGGCCACTCCTCCAGGGGCACGTCCCAGGGCAGGGCGAGCAGGAGCGCGGGGTGCTCCGGGTTCGTGGCGCTGATCTGCAAGGCCATGGCACGAACCCTAAGGCCCCGCCCGTGTTCTAGGCCCTGTCGTCAAATTCCCGCCTGCTCGGCGACGCCTGGCACGCACGCTCGCCGCGTTGCCGAACCGCCCACGTGGCTCCGCCACGAGGGC
>NZ_JBSFDI010000017.1:0-218086 GCF_053593835.1 Streptomyces sp. NPDC002076 | reverse complement strand
CACGAGGGCGCTCCGGCGCCTTGCGATCGCACGCACCAGACGCCGCCGAGCCCGCCCTGCGGGCGGACGACGGGAATTTGACGACAGGGCCTAGCACAGCGCAGCCAGAAGGGCCCGGACATGTCCGGGCCCTTCTGGCTGCGCCGGACGTGGGGTGACAGAAGCTCAACGCCGACCCGGGGAACCGACGGTGGGCCCCGGACGCCTGCACCGTCCCCCGACTGGCCGCCGACCTCGCCGGGTTCGGCGGCCCGTGTGCACCGCGCGCGGGCCAGGAGGGACGGCCCGCTCATCCGCCGCCGTGCCGGTCGGAGGCGCGTCCGCCTGCTCCTGTTCGAATTGACACCGGGCGACGGGGGCCTCGTACTGAATCAGGAGACGCTTTGGGGCAAAAGCGTCCCTTCGGTGCACTTCACCACCCCCCATCTCCCCCCATGGAGCCGCCATGACAGTGCAGCCACAGCAAGCGACAATGCCGACGGTCCTGGTGTTCGAGGACGACCCCGGCGGAGACCCTCTCCACATCAACATGCCCGTCCCGCATCCGGTCCCCCATCTGGACACCCAGCCCTTCCCGACGGCCATCGCGGAAACCGCGCCGCAGCCGGACAGCGCCGGGCCCGGCACCGAGGCATTTCGCTACTGGGTGGCGGCCGACTCGCTCAGCCGGGCCGGCCGGACCTGGGGTCCGCTGGTTCCGACCGGAACGAAGTGGCATCCGCAGGTCGGCCGCGCCCTCACGGCGCACCTCAACGCGGGAGACGACCTGAACGCCTTCTACGACCGTAAGGGCCTGTGGTTCTTCCGCAGCACGGTGGCAGGCGTCAATGTCGCGGCGTGCGAGAGCAACGAGGTCGTCCTGCACGAGACGGGGCACGCGGTCCTCGACGCCCTGCGCCCCCAGCTGTTCAACATGGCGAGCGCGGAGACGGCCGCCCTGCACGAGGCATTCGGTGACATCAGCGCCCTGCTGGGCTCACTCCAGCTGGAGTCGCTGCGGACCGCGGTACTGTCCGAGACGCAGGGCGACCTCGAACTGTCCTCGCGGGTGTCCAGGATGGCCGAGCAGCTGGGCTGGGCGATCCGCCAGGGCCACCCGAACGCGGTGGACCCGGACTGTCTGCGCAACCTGGCGAACAGCTTCTTCTACCGCGACCCGGTGCTGCTGTCGCCGAACGAGCCCGCGAACAGGCTCTCCAGCGAGCCGCACTCGTTCTCCCGGGTGTTCAGCGGCGCCTTCCTGAAGATCGTCGCCGGCATCTTCCGGCAGCAGGACCTGCAGGACCAGGCCGGTCTGGGCAGGGCGGCCGAGATCGCGGGACAGCTGCTGGTGGACGCGGTCGTGGCCGCCCCCGTGGTGTCCGCCTACTACGCGCAGGTCGCGGGTCACATGATCGCCGCGGACCAGCGCCGCAACGGCGGCATGTACGGCCCGTCGCTGCGCTCGGCGTTCATCCGGCACGGCATCCTCTCCCTGGAGTCCGCCGCGTCCATCACCGAGCCGGAGGTGGCACGCCGAGGCGCCAAAATCGCCGAGGCGACGCCGGGCGGTGCTGACGACGAGGGTCTGACGCCCGTCACCATCCAGGGGGCGACGTACGGCGTCACCCAGCCGCTCACCCTCTCCGCCCCGGCGCAGGAGCGACGCTTCGGCATCGCGGGCTCCGACCCCGCCGGCGGCTCGGTGCGGCCCTCCGACCCCGAGCGCGTCGCGACGTCGTACCTTGAGGACCTCTTCCGCCGCGGCCGGGTGCACGTGCCCGAAGAGCACCGCTCCGCCACGTCGTTCGCCGACGACAACCCCTCCCGGCTCAAGACGCACGAGATCACGCGGAGCACGACCGGCGAGGGCCTGACCCTGGTCCGGCGGTGCTTCGACTGAGAACCCGGTCCGAGAACTCGCTCTGAGAACTTGCTCTGAGAACCCGCTCTGAGGTCTCGGCCCGTGAACTCGGTCCGAGAACCCGGTCTCGAACTCAATGGAAGAAGCGCAGACGACGGGCGGTGAGCCGTCCGTCGTCCTCGCGCCTGATCACGTGCGTCGTCCCGGGTGTCGGCTCCTCGCCCTCGAAGACCGCCTCGCCGCGGGCCAGCAGGTCGCTGACGAACTTCTCGGCTTCCGCCATTTCCTCCACCCCTCCTTGCACGTCCACCGTGAAACCGGCGCGCTCCAGCACTTCGGTGCCCCTCGTGGTCGCCATGGCGACCACGAGCCGCTCGGAGACGACCGGCACGGGAACGGCCTCGGTCTCGTTCATGGCCGCGGTCAACGCGGGCCGGCCCTGGCCGTCCGGCAACTCGATCCGCGCCCGGAAGACGGGACGGTTCTCGATCGCGGCGCGGGTGAACACCGGATGGGGCGCGGTACGCATCCCCGCCTCCCGCGCGAACGCGCGCTCCTGGGCGTTCTCGCCCACGAAGACACAGTCGTCGGCTGTCGCTCCCCCGGTGCTCGCGACTGCCCGGTCGAAGATCCCGCGACTGTCCTTCGCACCCCAGTGCACCAGGGTCTCGTCCGTGAAACGACCGGGGAACGCCGCCGCCAGCGCGTCCGCCGCCCGGGCCGCGGCACTGTCGCCCGACCCGGGGTCGGAGATGATGCCCTTGCGCACCTCGCGGAGGGCGTCGAGCACGGCGACGACACGCGGCAGGGGCTCCAGTCTCAGCGAGTCGTCGGGGTCCACATGGGGATCCGCAAGGGTCTCGCCGACGTCGAAGAAGATCACAGACATGGTGAGTGCCTCCCCTTGGCGGACGCTGTCGAGTCGGGACCGCCAGAGTGAAAACGCCGTGGGCGTGACATCCGCCGACGGCTCCCGGCGCGGGCTGAACCGCGCAGGGCTGGGTAGATTGGTGCGAGATCCTCCCCTGAAGTGAGATCCTCTACGCCGATCGTGCAGGGAGTCCCCATGCCGTTCAGCCGCCTGGCCGCCGTGACCACGCCCACCGCGCACATCGGACTCGGCCTCGCCGCCGTCGGCCGCCCCGGCTACATCAACCTCGGCCGCGAGGAAGACCTCGGGGAGAACCGCAGCGCGGATTCGCTGCGCACCCGCACCCACGAACTCCTCGACGCCGCCTACGCCCAAGGCGTCCGCTACTTCGACGTCGCCCGCTCCTACGGCCGCTCCGAGGAGTTCCTCGCCGACTGGCTGAACGCCCGCCCCGACATCGACGACGTGGTCATCGGCAGCAAATGGGGCTACACCTACACCGCCGGCTGGTCCACCGACGCCGAACAGCACGAGGTCAAGGATCACAGCCTCACCGCATACGAGCGGCAGCGCGCCGAGACCGACGCCGTGCTCGGCGACCGGCTCGACCTCTACCAGATCCACTCGGTGACCCCGGACAGCCCGGCCCTCACCGACAAGGACCTCCACGCCCGGCTCGCCGAGGCCGCAGCCCAGGGCCTGACCATCGGCTTCTCCACGAGCGGCCCCGCCCAGGCGGAGGCGATCCGCGCCGCCCTCCGGCTGACCGCCGACGGCGAGCCCCTCTTCCGTACCGTCCAGTCGACGTACAACGTGTTCGAGACCTCGGCGGCCCCCGCGCTCGCCGAGGCGCACGACGCCGGGCTCACCGTGATCGTCAAGGAAGGCATGGCCAACGGCCGGCTGGCCGCACCGCACGCCCCGGAGATGCTCAGGGCCGTCGCCGAGGAGAGCGGCCTCGGCTGTGACGCGGTGGCCCTCGCCTGGATCCTGCGCCAGCCGTGGGCCGGCGTCGTGCTCTCCGGCGCCGCGACGGTCACCCAGCTCGTCTCCAACCTGCACGCTCCCGCCGTCGACCTCGACGTGGACCAGCTGACCCGCCTCGCCACGCTCGCCGAGGACCCGCGCGCCTACTGGGAGCGGCGCGGACAGCTGCCCTGGCACTGACCGTCACCCCTTCCGACCGGCGGCGATGAGTCGTGCACGCCCATTGTGAGACATGAATGTCTCACCTGGGCTATCCTTGTCTCATGGCTCTCGATCGTGACCAGGTGCTGCGCAGCGCGGCCGCCCTGCTGACCCGTAAATCCACCGCGACCATGGACGAGGTCGCCAAGGCCGCCGGGATCAGCCGGGCCACGCTGCACCGCCACTTCGCCGGCCGCGATGCCCTCGTACGGGCGCTGGAGGCGCTCGGCATCGAGGAGTGCGAGGCGGCCGTGGACCGGGCCCGGCTGGACGAGGGGCCCGCGGGCGAGGCCGTACGCAGGCTGGTGCGCGAGATCCAGCCCGCGGCCGGACTGCTCGCCTTCCTGTACGGCGAGAGCCAGTTGTGGGAGGGCGAGCGGCAGAACGACGGATGGCTGCGCCTGGACACCCGCGTCGGCGCGGTGTTCCAGCGCGGGCAGCGCACGGGCGAGTTCCGGATCGACCTCACCCCGGTCTGGCTCACCGAGGCGCTGTACGGCCTGATCGCCTCCTGCGCCTGGGCCACCCTGGACGGCCGTGTGGCCGCCAGGGACTTCCCGACGATGGTCGCCGAGCTGCTGCTCGGCGGCGCGCTACGAAGAGAGGAATCATGACCAGCACCCTGCAGCCGGCCGCGACGACGCAGGCGGTGACGCGCCCGGGCCGCTGGCTCGCGCTCTCCGTCCTCGTCCTGGCCGTGCTGCTGGTGGCCGTCGACGCCACCGTCCTCGGCCTGGCGACCCCCTACATCAGCGAAGACCTGGGCCCCTCCGGCACCCAGCTCCTATGGATCGGCGACGTCTACTCCTTCGTCATCGCCGGTCTGCTGGTCTCCATGGGCAGCCTCGGCGACCGCATCGGCCGCAAGCGGATCCTGCTCGGCGGTGCCACCGCGTTCGGCGCGATATCGGTCCTCAACGCCTACGCCTTCACACCGGAGTTGATGATCCTGGCGCGGGCGCTGCTCGGTGTCGCGGGCGCGACCCTGATGCCGGCCACCCTCGCCCTGATCCGCAACCTCTTCCACGACCCGCGCGAGCGCAGCCTCGCCGTGGGCATCTGGGGCGCGACCGCCTCCGCCGGCACGGCCGTCGGCCCGATCACCGGCGGTTTCCTCCTGGAGCACTTCTGGTGGGGCTCGGTCTTCCTGATCAACCTGCCGGTGATGGCGGTCCTGGTCCTCGTCGGCATCCGCACGCTGCCCGAGTCCCGCAACCCGAACCCCGGCCCGTGGGACCTGATCAGCGTCGTGCTGTCGCTGGTCGGCATGATCGGCGTCGTGTACGCCGTCAAGGAGGCCGCCACGCACGGGTTCACGTGGCCGGTGCTCGGCACGGCACTGCTCGGCGCGACGGCCCTCTACGGCTTCGTCCACCGTCAGCTCACCATGCCGGCCCCGCTGCTGGACATGCGGCTGTTCCGGCGCCGTGGCTTCAGCGGGGCGGTCCTCGCCGACCTGCTGACCGTGCTGGGCATGTCCGGCCTGGTGTTCTTCCTCTCCCAGTACCTGCAACTCGTCCAGGGCAGGCGCCCGTTCGAAGCGGGCCTGGCCGAACTGCCCGCCGCCGTGGGCGCGGTGGCGGCCGGCCTCATCGCGGGCCGCTCGGCGCGTCGCTTCTCGGTCCGCGCCGTGGTCTCGGGCGGCCTCGCGGCGGTCGGCCTGGCTCTGGCCGCGCTCACCGCTCTCGGCCGGACCACCGGCTACCCCGTGCTCGGCGTCGCGCTCCTGGTCGTGGGCATCGGCGCGGGCTTCTCCTTCACCGTCACCGCCGACGTGATCCTTTCCAGCGTGCCCAAGGAAGAGGCGGGCGCCGCCTCGGCGGTCTCCGAGACGGCGTACGAACTGGGCGCAGCCCTGGGCATCGCCCTGCTCGGCTCCATCGTCACGGGTGCCTACCGCGACTTCACCGGCCCGGCCGGCACCCCGGCCCAGGCCCACGAATCACTGGGCGCGGCAGTGGAGGCGGCATCAAAAATGCCCCCGCACGCAGCGGAGGCACTCCTGAACGCGTCCCGGGACTCCTTCCTCCACGGCCTGCACCTGGCGTCGGGCGCGGGAGCGGCAGTCCTGCTGGGAACGGCGGTGGTGGCGTGGTTCCTGCTGAAGGGCCAGGAACTGGAAAGTGCCGGGTGAGGAATGCGCCCCGAACGGGCACGGGGCTGTATCGATGTGCGCTCCGCCGCGTGGGCGCGAGCAACCACAACGGAGCGGCACCCGCAACAGATCCCGCGCCCCGTAGGGCGACTAGGCGGCCTTCGCCTTCGTGGCGTACATGTCCACGTACTCCTGCCCCGACAGCCGCATGACCTCAGCCATCACGGAGTCGGTCACGGCCCGCAGCACATACCGGTCCCGGTCCATCCCGTCGTACCGGGAGAACTCCATCGCCTCACCGAAACGAACCGTCACCTTGCCCGGCCGCGGAATCCCGGCTCCCCCCGGCTGCAACTTGTCCGTGCCGATCATGGCGAACGGAACGACCGGCGCACCGGTCATCAGCGTCAGCCGCGCGATACCGGTGCGCCCCCGGTACAGCCGGCCGTCGGGCGACCGGGTGCCCTCGGGGTAGATCCCGAAGACCTTGCCCTCCTCCAGGATCCGCCGCCCGGTCATCAGCGCGGCCACGCCGCCGCTCGCGCCGTCCCGGTCCACCGGGATCATGCCGACGCCGGTGAAGAACCAGGCCATCAGCCGGCCCTTGACGCCCTTGCCGGTGACGTACTCGTCCTTGCCGATGAAGAACACCTGCCGCTTGGTGACGAGCGGCAGCACGATCGAGTCGATGAACGTGAGGTGGTTACCGGCCAGAATGACCGGCCCGTCGCCGGGGATGTGCTCCACGCCCTCCACCTGTGGGCGGAACATCAGGCGCATGATCGGTCCGAGCACTGCCTTGATGAGCGCGAAGCGGGACAACGGGGCCTCCGATGTCGAGGGGTCGATATGAGTCTGTGCAGGTGAGGACATTACTCGCGGCCCCGGGCCCGGCGCACATCGGGTACGGGCGGTTCACCGAGGTCTTACGAAGTGTTGACGTGGGTTTACCTGCGGTGACATCGCGGGGACGCCCCGTAACACCTCCGCCACGTGTGACGGAGATCGCGCGAAGCCGTCACCCGGTCGGCCGCCCGGCCCCGGCCACCGATGCGACGACCCGTCACCACCCGCCTCCCACAGGACATTCGGAGTCACCCCCGTGTTCCGTCGAGGGCCTCCCTGCGGTCATGTGTGCGCCCCTACGATCGGCCCGCACTCAAGACGGATGGCAGGAGGGCGCTGATGGGCAGCGACCAGGCGAACGAGAAGACTCAGGGCACCGGACGGCGGGCGATCCTCGGCGCGGCGGTGTTCGGCGCGAGCGGGGCGGTCCTCGGGCTGCCGGGCGCGGCCGAGGCCGCCGGGACCCGGCCGGCCGGAGCGGGCGGCCGGGGCCTGAAGAGCCTGCCGGTGCCGGCGATCATCGGCCACCGCGGTGCCAGCGGCTACCGCCCCGAGCACACCTTCGGCTCGTACAACCTGGCCCTGGACCTGGGCGCCGACGTCGTCGAGGCCGGTGACCTGGTGCCCACCAAGGACGGCCATCTGGTCTGCCGGCACGAGCCGGAGATCGGCGGCACCACCGACGTCGCCTCCCACCCGGAGTTCGCCGACCGCAAGACCACCAAGATGCTGGACGGGGTCGCCACCACCGGCTGGTTCACCGAGGACTTCACGCTCGCCGAGCTGAAGACCCTGCGCGCGGTCGAGCGCATACCGGCCAACCGGCCGCACAACACCCTCTACAACGGGCGCTGGGAGATCCCCACGTTCGAAGAGGTCCTGAAGTGGCAGGACGAGCAGACCCGCAAGCGCGGCAAGCAGGTCTGGATCTACCCCGAGACCAAGCACCCCACCTACTTCCGCAAGCTCGGCCTGGGCCTCGAGGAGCGGGTCGCGAAGCTGCTGCGCAAGTACGGCAAGGACGGCCGGAACTCGCCGGTCATCCTGCAGTCCTTCGAGCCGAGCAGCATCCAGAAGCTGAACCAGCTGGTCGACAACCCGCTCGTGGTGCTGCTCTCCTCGGCGGCCAGCCGCCCCTACGACTTCGTCGAGGCGGGTGACCCGCGTACCGTCGCCGACCTGATCACGCCCAAGGGCCTCAGGGAGATCGCCGGCTACGCCCAGGGCATCGGCCCCACCCTGGACCTGATCATCCCGAAGGACGCGAACGGCAACCTCACCAAGCCGACCACCCTGGTCTCCGACGCGCACAAGGTGGGCCTGGTCCTGCACCCCTACACCATGCGCAACGAGAACCCCTTCCTCCCGGCCGAGTACCGCAAGGGCAGCGCGGCCGACGGCTACGGCGACTCCTTCGGCGCCTTCAAGACGTACTTCGCGACCGGCATCGACGGCGTCTTCACGGACAACGCCGACACCGGCGTGCTCGCCCGCGCCGACTTCCTGGCCGGCTGACCGCGTCAACCCACGGCCCTGCCGTCACTCCTTTCGGGGTGACTGTGCGCCGCCCCGGAAACCTGCTCCCGGGGCGGCGCGTCGTTCCGCATATGACCCACGACCTGGTAGCCGCCCTGGGCCCGCTGCTCACCGCCGAGGCCTCGGCCGAGGCATATGCCGCCGGGAGCGAGCCGGGCGATCTGGAGCAGGCCGTCTGGCTCCGCCTGCTGGAGCGGCTGCAGACCGAGGGGCCGCCGCCGGACCCGCACGGCTGGCTGCGCAAGGCCGTACGCGCCGAGGCCCGCCGCAGCCGCCGAACCACCCGCCGGGAACGCCCGTACGGCGCCGAACCGCCCGACGACGCCCGCACCGACCCCGAGCAGCACGCCCTCACGGCCGCCCGGTACCGCGCCCTGCGCGACGCGGTGCGCCGGCTGCCCGGCCGCTGCCCCCGGCTCATCGAGGCGCTGCTGTCGCCGAACGACCTGACATACCGGGAGATCGCGGGGGAGTTGGGTATCTCACAGGGCAGTCTCGGCCCGGAACGCTCCAGATGTCTCGGATGTCTGCGCCGATTGCTCACGCCGGAGGTTGCGGCCCGCGAAGTGCGGGGATAGGAGTGGGGGACGACAGGTGATCAGGTGAGCGGGAGGCGTGCGCACATGGGCATGAGCGTGACCATCTCGGTGGCGACCGAGCAGGACGCGGAGCAGATCTTCAGGCTCCAGTACCTGTGCTTCCAGAGCGAGGCGGCGCTGTACGGCAACTACCGCATCGACCCGCTCGTCCAAACCCTGGACTCCGTCCGCCAGGAGGTCGCCTCCGACTGCGTCTTCGTCGCCCGGCTCGGCGAGGAGGTGGTCGGCTCGGTGCGCGGCAAGGTCGGCGAGGACGGCGCGGCCGCCATCGGCAAGCTCTGCGTCCACCCCCGCCTGCAGGGTCACGGCATCGGCGCGCGACTGCTGCGCGCGGCCGAGGCGGCGCTCGTGGAGGAGCGCGGCGCCACCCGCTTCCGCCTCTTCACCGGCCACCGCAGCGAGGGCAACCTCCGCCTGTACCGCCGCGTGGGCTACGAGACGGTGGGCCGGTCCAAGGGCGCGGACGGGGTGGAGATGATCGTCCTGGAGAAACCGGCGGGGGCTTTCGTTCAAACGGCGTGAGCCGAGCGCCCCTGCTCCCGCGCCTTCCGCAGCCAGTACATCGCGGAGACCGGCAGCAGCACCGGGATGAAGATGTACCCCGCCCCGTAGTACGACCACACGGTCGCGTCCGGGAAGGCCGAGCGGTCGACCAGTGTCCACGTACCGACGATCAGCACGCCCGCGAGCTCGGCGGCGCAGCACACCAACGCCGCCCGCCGAGCGGTCTCCCCGCCCCGGATCAGCGTGTATGTGATGAACCCGTACACCACGCCCGCCACCGCCGACAGCGCGTAGGCGAGCGGCGCCCGGTCGAACTCCGTGGAGATCTGGTACGCCGACCGCGACACCGCCCCGACCACCATCACGCCGTAGAACCAGACGAGCAGCATGCCCGGCCCGCTGATCAACCGGGCCGGCTTCTCCTCCACCGCCGTCATCTCGGCCTCAGCCTCCCCAGATGTCATAGAGCCGCACCTCCAGCACAGCCAGCACCACACCGCCCGCGGCCACCGTCACCGAGCCCCACTTGGTCCGCTCGGCCAGCGACATGAACCCCGCCGCCGGAACACACGCGAACGCGCCCAGCAGGTACGCCACGAAGATCGTCGTACCCTGTTCCGGCTTCTCGCCCCGCGCCAACTGCACGATCCCGACCACCAGCTGGACCACGGCCAGCAGCGACACCACGGCCATGCCGATGAAGTGCCAGTCCTTGGTCGGCTGGTCCCGGTAGGCGGCCCAGCCGCACCAGGCGGCGAGCAACAGCGCGGCGACCCCGGTCACCAGCGTCAGGGCATTGAGCATGCGGTGACCTTATTACGGCCGAAACGGGCGCCGGCCCCCGACCCCGCCCATAGGCCACAGGGTCTAGACCACACCGTAGGGTCAAGGCATGACGATCCACGCGCACGCCCTCCTCTTCGACAACGACGGCACCCTCGTCTCCTCCCTCGACTCCGTCGAGCGCTGCTGGACCCGCTGGGCCAGGGAGTACGGGATCACCGCCGAGGAGTTCGGGCGCGTGGCCCTGCACGGGCGGCCCGCCGCCGAGATAGTCGCCGACCTGCTGCCCGCCCATCTGGTGCCGGAGGCCGTCGCCCGGGTCGAGCAGTTGGAGGTGGACGACGTACCCGATGGCGGTGTGCGGCTGCTGCCCGGCACGCGGGACCTCCTCGACTCGCTGCCCGCCGACCGCTGGGCCGTCGTCACCTCCGCCACCCGGCGGCTCGCCGAGGCCCGGCTGGACGCCGTCGGCATCCTGCCCAAGACGCTGATCGCCGCCGACGACATCACCCGTGGCAAGCCCGACCCCGAGCCCTACCTGCTCGCCGCCCGGCAGCTCGGCGTCGACCCCGCGCACTGCGTCGTCTTCGAGGACGCCCCGGCCGGGCTCCAGGCGGGTCGCGCCGCCGGAATGACCACCGTGGCGTTGGCCACAACCCACCGCGCGGAGGACCTCGACGCCGACCTCGTCGTGGCGGACCTGTCGGCCTTGTCGGCACTGGTCACCGACGGGGGTGTGGAGATCTCCGTCCGCCGCTGAGAGCCCGTTCCAGGCTGTCCACCCCTGTCCACTATCCGGACAGCGGCGACCGGTCAGGACCATACGTCTGCTTTACTGATCGCATGACCACGACGAGCTGCCGCATCCTTGCGACCGAGGCGACCATGACGCCCGGTGCTCGTTGTATGTGTCGCCTGATGTGTCGAATGTGCGCCTTCTAGAGGGCCCCCGCATCAGCTGAGCCTCGCGCCCCGAAGCGAGAGCCGTGGCATGTCCGTGCGCGCAGTCCGTACGAGACGCACATCCACTCCCCATGCCTGAACCGCATGCACCCGTGCCCGGGCACACCCACGCCCGCGCACTCGACAGTGACGGAAATCCTGTGATCACCACCTCGGGCCTGACCAAGGTCTACCGCTCCCGCGGCCGTGACGTCACCGCCCTCGACGGCGTCGATCTCCACGTCCGCGAAGGCGAGGTCTACGGCGTCATCGGCCAGTCCGGCGCCGGCAAGTCCTCCCTCATCCGCTGCGTCAACCTGCTGGAGCGCCCCACCTCCGGCACCGTGACCGTCGCCGGACAGGACCTCACCGCCCTCGCCGGCCGCGGCCCGCGCGCCGGCAAGGAGCTGCGCCGGGCGCGCAGCCGCATCGGCATGGTCTTCCAGCACTTCAACCTGCTCTCCTCGCGGACCGTGCAGGACAACGTCGAGCTGCCGCTGGAGATCCTCGGCACGTCCGGCAAGGAACGCTCCCGCAAGGCGCTGGAGCTGCTCGACCTGGTCGGCCTCGCCGACAAGGCCAGGGCCTACCCGGCCCAGCTCTCCGGCGGGCAGAAGCAGCGCGTCGGCATCGCCCGCGCCCTCGCCGGCGACCCCAAGGTGCTGCTCTCAGACGAGGCCACCAGCGCGCTCGACCCCGAGACCACCCGGTCCATCCTCCAGCTGCTGCGCGACCTGAACCGGCAGCTGGGCCTGACCGTTCTGCTCATCACCCACGAGATGGACGTCGTGAAGGCGGTCTGCGACTCCGCCGCCCTCATGGAGAAGGGCCGGATCGTGGAGTCCGGCACGGTCAGCGAGCTGCTGGCCACCCCCGGCTCCGAGCTGGCCGCCGCGCTGTTCCCGGTGAGCGGCGAGGGCACCGGTGCCGACCGGACCGTCCTCGACGTCACCTTCCACGGCGAGGCCGCCACCCAGCCGGTCATCTCCCAGCTCTCCCGCACCTACAACATCGACATCTCGATCCTCGGCGCCGCCATCGACACCGTCGGCGGCCTCCAGATCGGCCGCATGCGCATCGAACTGCCCGGCCGCTACGAGGACAACGTGGTGCCGATCGGGTTCCTGCGCGAACAGGGCCTGCAGATCGACGTGGTGGGCCAGGAGGCCCTGCTGGTGAAGGAAGGTGCCAAGTGACCTGGTCCGAGATGCAGCCGCTGCTGTCGCAGGCATGTAGCGAGACGTTCCGGATGGTGCTCTGGTCCACCCTGATCGCCGTCGCCGCCGGCCTCCCGCTCGGCATCCTCCTCGTCCTCACGGACCGGGGCGGCCTGCTGCAGAACGTCCTCGCCAACAAGGTGATCGGCCAGATCGTGAACATCGGCCGGTCGATGCCGTTCATCATCCTGATGGTCGCCCTGATGAGCTTCACCCGCTGGGTCACCGGGACGACGATCGGTACGACCGCCGCGATCGTGCCGCTCGCCATCGGCGGCATCCCCTTCTTCGCCCGGCTGGTCGAGACGGCTGTCCGCGAAGTGGACAACGGTCTCGTCGAGGCCGTGCAGTCCATGGGCGGCAACACCTGGACGATCGTCCGCAAGGTCCTCGTCCCCGAGGCCCTGCCCTCGCTGATCGCCAGCACCACCACCACGGTCATCGCGCTCATCGGCTACTCCGCCATGGCCGGCACGGTCGGTGGCGGCGGCCTCGGCGACCTCGCCGTCCGCTACGGCTACCAGCGCTTCGAGACCGAGCTGATGTGGATCACCGTCGCCATCCTCGCCGTCGTGATCTCCCTGATCCAGTTCGCCGGCGACCTCGCGGCCCGTTCCCTGCACAGCCGCGGCGGCCGCTCCGGCCCGGCGCCGAAGCTCCGCCTGCTCAAGGCGAAGGAGCCCGCCGCGGCCGACGTCAGCAAGGCCGCGTAAGCGCGGCGCTCTTGAGACTCCCCGTTCACCCATACACGGGGTCGCACCACCCTTAAGGAAAGGCACTTTTCGTGCGTAACACCGCCAAGCTCACCAGCGCCGTCCTCGCCGCCGGAGCCCTCACCTTCGGGCTGACCGCCTGCGGCTCCGGCAAGGACTCCGCCTCCTCCGACTACAGCGGCCCGCTGGTCGTCGCCGCGAGCCCGACCCCGCACGCCGAGATCCTGAACTTCGTCAAGAAGAACCTGGCGAAGAAGGCGGGCCTCGACCTGGAGGTCAAGGAGTTCACGGACTACATCACGCCGAACACGGCGACCGAGGACGGCTCGGTGGACGCCAACTACTTCCAGAACCAGCCGTACCTGGACGACTTCAACAGCAAGCGCGGCACCCACATCGTGCCCGTCGTCACGGTGCACCTGGAGCCGCTCGGCCTGTACTCCCACAAGGTCAAGAAGGCCGACGCGCTGAAGAGCGGTGCGACCATCGCCGTCCCGAACGACGCCGTCAACGAGGCCCGCGCCCTCAAGCTGCTCGCCGACAACGGGCTCATCACCCTCAAGTCCGGCGTCGGCAACGAGGCCACCCCGCAGGACATCACCAAGAACCCCAAGCACCTCCAGTTCAAGGAGGTCGAGGCGGCCCAGACCCCGCGCTCCCTGGATGACGTCGACGCGGCCGTGGTGAACGGCAACTACGCCATCTCCGCGGGTCTGAAGCCCGCCAAGGACGCCATCGTCCTGGAGTCCGCGAAGAACAACCCCTACGGCAACTTCCTCGCCGTGAAGAAGGGCAACGAGAAGGACCCGCGGGTCAAGAAGCTCGCCAAGCTCCTCGTCTCGCCCGAGGTCAAGAAGTTCATCGAGGACAAGTACCAGGGCTCGGTCATCCCGTCCTTCTGAGCCGACTCGCACAGCCACGGGGTCCACTCCCTCACCCGGGGTGGACCCCGTCGTGCGGTTCAGTGGTTTCATGCTGCATGCTGGGCAGTTCAGCAGGCCCTGAAGGTTTTTCAGAAGTTACGGAGCGGCGCATGACTGGCACCTTTCCCAACGTCTCCATCAGCACGGAGCGGTTGGTCCTGCGCCCCTTCGAGGAGTCGGACATCGAGGCCTTCGCCGAGATGATGAACGACGAACTGGTCACCACCTGGACCTCGGTTCCCCAGCCCTACACCGAGGCCGACGCCGGGGACTGGATCACCGCACAGGCTCCCGCCGAACGCGCCGAGGGCCGCGGCATCGTGTTCGCCGTCGACGAGTTCCTCACCCAGCGCCTGGTCGGGACCGTCCGTCTGAGCAACACCGACTGGCGGGTGCGCTCGGCGGAGATCGCCTACGTCATCGCGCCATGGGCCCGCGGCGAGGGCTACGCCTCCGAGGCCGCCCTGGCCACCGCGCAGTGGCTGTTCCACGACCAGAAGTTCGAACGTCTGGAGCTGCGCACCGCCGCCGACAACACCGCCTCCCAGCAGGTCGCCCAGAAGATCGGCTGCATCAGCGAGGGCGTCCTGCGGGGCGCCTGGATAGCGCGGAGCAGAACAGCGGACGGCACATGGACGGATGTCCGCACCGACGTCATCGTCTGGAGCCTGCTGCCGGAGGACCTGGCCGGGGCCGGCGAGCAGCTGGCCGACACGGGCGGTTTCGCGTCGTACTCCGACTGGAACTGAGCCCCTGAGCCTCACCAGGTACGCTCAGGGAGCCCGGCTACGGGCCCGCACCCCTGACGACCTGCGCAGACCTGGAGAGAAACGACGATGGCCGACCGGGTCACGGTGATCGGCTGGGACGGCTCGCCGCTGACCGACGCGGCACGCGCCGCCCTCGGCGCCGCCACGCTCGTGGCGGGCGCGGCCCACCACCTGGCGCTGCCCGAGGTCCCGCCCACCGCCGAACGTGTCCGCCTGGGCAGCGTCGCGCTCGCCGCCCGCCGGATCGCCGCCCACCGCGGCAGCGCCGTCGTGTTCGCCGACGGCGACCCCGGCTTCTTCGGCGTCGTCCGCACCCTGCGCGCCCCGGAGTTCGGCCTGGAGGTCGAGGTCGTCCCCGCCGTCTCCTCGGTGGCCGCCGCCTTCGCCCGCGCCGGCATGCCCTGGGACGACGCCCAGGTCGTCGTCGCCCACCCGCGCACCCTGCGCCGGGCCGTGAACGTCTGCCGCGCCCACACCAAGGTCGCCGTCCTCACCGCACCCGGCGCCGGACCCGCCGAACTCGGACTCCTGCTGGAGGGCGTCCACCGGACGTTCGTCATCTGCGAGGAACTGGGCACCGACCGCGAGCAGGTCACCGTCGTCACCTCCGACAAGGCCGCCGACCACGCCTGGCGCGACCCCAACGTCGTCATCGTCATCGGCGGCCCCGTGACGGCCGGTGGCAGCGGCGGCTGGATCGCCGGACGCGACCCGGGCGCCGGCCCGCGCGGCTGGGTGCAGCCCGACGCCTCGTACGGCGACGGAACCGGTGGCGGACTCGGCGAGGGCGAGACGGAGCTGCTGCGCGCCGCCCAACTCGCCCGCCTCGGGCCCCGGGTCGGCGACCTGGTCTGGGACATCGGCTGCGGCTCCGGCGCGTTCGCTGCCGAGGCCGCGCGCGCCGGAGCGGCCGTCATCGCCGTCGACCGGGACCTGGAAGCCTGCGCCCGGACCGAGGCGGCCGGGCGCCGGTACGGCGTCCAGCTCCAAGTGGTCCAGGGCACCGCCCCGCACGTCCTGGAGAACCTGCCCGAACCGGACGTCGTCCGGGTCGGCGGCGGGGGAGCGGCCGTCGTCACCGCGGTCGCCGACCGGCGCCCGCAGCGCATCGTCACGCACGCCGCGACCCGCGACGCGGCCGAACTCGTCGGCCGCGACCTGACCGAGCACGGATACCGGGTCGAGTGCGCGCTGCTGCAGTCGGTCGAACTCGACACCCGCACCTGGTCCGAGACCGAGCGGAACGTCGCGTTCCTGCTTTCCGGGATTCTTCCGGATCGCGCCCCGTGATCCTGTTGTCGTACTGCGCGCGGTAGGCTGGCCGATCGTTGTGCCACGCCGGGCGGCCCGGAAGTTCGTTCGTCAATGTCCGGAAAGCACGCCCGTTTTGGGGTGGGTGTGGTACTGCGGAACCGGAGGACGCGCAACGTGGCGCAGTCCACAGCGGGCTGTCGCGGATCATGCTGTCGCGACGGCAGAACGGCCGGGACAATGCCACTGAATGGCTTTGTCGCCTTTTCCGGAGGGTCGTTCGTGCCGCTGGGCACGGACGCTCGTTCTTCACTACGGGCGGTCGGTGCGCCGTTCCGGGTGAGCTGGTCGTAGGAGCACTAAACCGATGGGCGAGGGGTACGCATGACCGACACCGGCCAGGTCCCGGCCGAGGGGCAGCCGGAGAGCGCAGGCATGGTGGAGCAGCCGGGCGTCCCCGCGCACGGTGCGTACACCTACCTCTCCGAGGCACCCGCCGAGGACGAAGAGCTGCTGCTGCCGGGCGCTCAGGGCGCATGGGGCAACGAGGTGCCGCCACCCGCTCCGGAACCGGTCGTCGAGGCCGTCCACGAGCCGGGCCCGCACGAGACGGCCGGCCGCGACAGCGGCTCCGTCGACCTCAGCGGCGTCCGCCTGCCCAACCCGGCCCCGGTGTCCGTGCCGCCGTCACCGATCCTCGCGGCCCCGCAGGACCAGCCGGCCGCCCCGCAGCCGCCGCGCCGTCCGCTGCACCTCGGCCCGCCGATCCCCGACACCTCCGCCAGCCCGGTCCGCTCCCTCGCCGACCGCGGCCCGGCCGGAGCGCCGCTGCGGCAGCCCGGTCCGGCGGCGACCGGCCCCGAGTACCTCGACGCCCAGCCGCTGCGCGACATGGCGCCGCAGAGCGCGGCCCCCTGGGGCGCGGCGCCCGCTGTCCCCGAGGCGGTCGCGGTGGCCCAGGTCGGTGTGCAGACCCCGGCTGCCGAAACGGTTGACCCGGCCGCCGCCTCGGCGGACGCCGCCGCCCAGGCCGACCCGTCCGGCGCCGCCCAGGCCGCCGTCGCCCGGCTCGCCAACCAGGCGGCCGCACACGCGCCGGGCCCCGCACAGGTGGTCCACGGCCACGACGGCATGCAGCCGGTGCATGGCCACGACGGCGTGTACGCGGCTCCTGCGGGCGCGGTACCCGAAGGCGTTCAGCCGCCGGTCGCGGGGCACGGGCCCGAAGGCTCCGAGGGTGTGCAGACGCCTGTCCCCGGCGAGGGCACAGAGAACGGCCGGCAGCTCTCCGACGAGGCCGGTCAGGGCGTGACCGGTGCGCAGCCGGTGGACGCCACGGCCGCCGTGGAGGGTGGTCTCGACGCCGGTGCCGGCGCGCCCGTGGCCGAGGCACAGGCCGGCCTGGCTGTCGAGGCTGCCGTGGTGACGCCCGAGGCCGAGCAGGCCGACGTCGTGGGGGCCGACGCGGCCGTCGATCCGGCTGTGGCCGCCCTCGCGCCGGAGACGGCGCCGGGGCAGCCCGCCGATCCGGGTGCCGCTCATGCGGCCCAGGTTCAGGCCGTGCCGGACGAGCCCGTGCCCGGTCAGGTGCCGGAGGACGCTGGGGCAGCAGCCACCGGCGCCGAGCCGTCCGCGCCGGTGCAGTCCTCGGAGCAGGGCGACGGCGCGCCCGTCGCCGACTCCGGGCAGGCCGTCACGAACGCTCCGGAGACGGTCGCCGCACAGGGCGCCGCCGAGATCGCGGACTCCGTTCCCGCGCAGCAGGCACCGGGCGTGGCCGAGTTCGCCGAGGGCGTCCCCGCCCAGGGCGAGGCCGCCGCCCCGGCCCAGCCGGACCCGAGCAGCTCCGTCGCCGTGGAGCCGCAGCCCGGCGCGACGGAGGGCCGGCCCGCCGCCGCCCAGGACGCGCCCGCCGCCCAGCATGCGCCCGCCGCCGAAGCCGTACCGGCGCCCGAGCCGATGACCGTGGTCGAGCCCGGCACTCAGGCCCACGCTCCGGAGCCGGCGCAGGCAACGGCCGCCGCTGACGGCGCCGAGACGCCCGAGCCGCACCCCTACCCGGCCCAGGGTCCCCAGTTGGCCGGATCCGTCGCGGCCGCCACCGAGGCCGTCCCCGGCATGGCGCAGGCCGCCGCCGTGCCGCAGCCGCCGGTTCAGGCCCAGGCCGAGTCGGTCGCCCAGGACACGGTCCACCAGGTCGGCCAGGCCACTGTCGCCGAGACGGCCCCCACGAACGGGGTGGACGGGCCCGCCGCCCCGCAGACCCAGCTCGCCGAGGCCGCCGCCGATCCGGTCGCCGACGGCACCCCCGTACCGGCCGCCGCCGAGACCGGGGCCACCTCGGGCGACCCCGCCGGCGGTTCCGCCGCGCACCCCGAGCAGGCCGAGCCGCTCCCCTCAAACGTTCCGCTTCAGGCGCACCCGCAGCAGCCGCTCGGGCAGTTCGTGCAGGTCGAGGGCCAGGTGCCGACGACCCCGCACCTGGCGCCGACCCCGCCGCACCCCCTGGTCCTCCCCGCGGAGGACGCGCAGGAGCCGGTGGCCACGGTGCCGGCGCCCCGCGAGGCCGAGCCCGCACCCGCGGCGGCCCCCGATGTCGTACAGCACGCGGACGACCTGCGGACCAGAGCCGCCGACCAGGAAGACCGAGAAGAAGAGAGCACGGCCGCCGTGGCGGAAGCACCCCAGCCCACCGGCCCCGCCGCGCCCGGCTACGCCGACGCCGAGCGCGAGGCCGTCCTGAAGGTCATGCGCGAGCGCAGGGACATCCGCAACGGCTTCCGCAGCGACCCCATCCCGCACGAGGTGCTGCTGCGTGTTCTGGAGGCCGCCCACACGGCGCCCTCCGTGGGCCACTCGCAGCCCTGGGACTTCGTCGTCATCCGCTCCGCCGAGACCCGGCGGACGATGCACGAACTGGCGATGCGACAGCGCGAGGCCTACGCCAAGTCGCTGCCGAAGGGCCGGGCCAAGCAGTTCAAGGAACTGAAGATCGAGGCCATCCTCGACACCCCGGTCAACATCGTCGTCACCGCCGACCCCACCCGCGGCGGCCGGCACACCCTCGGCCGTCACACCCAGCCGCAGATGGCGCCCTACTCCTCGGCGCTCGCGGTGGAGAACCTCTGGCTCGCCGCCCGCGCCGAAGGCCTCGGCGTCGGCTGGGTCAGCTTCTTCGACGAGCGGGAGATGGTCCGCGCGCTCGGCCTGCCCGAGCACCTGGAGGTCGTCGCTTATCTGTGCGTCGGGTACGTCGACGAATTCCCGGACGAGCCCGAGCTGATGCAGGCCGGCTGGTCCAAGCGACGCCCCCTGTCCTGGGTGGTGCACGAGGAGACCTACGGCCGCCGCGCCCTGCCCGGAGAGGAACCCCACGACCTGCTTGCCGAGACCGTCGCACAGATCCGCCCGCTCGACGCCAAGGCCCTCGGCGAGGCCTGGGAGCGCCAGAAGCGCATGACCAAGCCGGCCGGCGCGCTCGGCATGCTGGAGATCATCTCCGCACAGCTGTCCGGGCTGTCCCGGCAGTGCCCGCCGCCGATCCCGGAGCCCGCCGCCGTCGCCATCTTCGCGGGCGACCACGGCGTGCACGCCCAGGGCGTCACCCCCTGGCCGCAGGAGGTCACCGCCCAGATGGTGGCCAACTTCCTGGGCGGGGGAGCGGTCTGCAACGCCTTCGCCAACCAGGTGGGCGCCGAGGTGTGCGTCGTGGACGTCGGTGTCGCCGCCGACCTGCCCGCAACCCCCGGCCTGCTGCCCCGCAAGATCCGCGGGGGTACGTCCGACATGACCACCGGCCCCGCGATGACCCGCGAGGAGGCCAAGGCGGCCATCGAGGTCGGCATCGAGACCGCCCGCGACCTGGTGGCGGCCGGCAACAAGGCGCTGCTCACCGGAGAGATGGGCATCGCCAACACGACCGCGTCCGCTGCGCTGATCTCGGTCTTCACCGGCGCCGACCCGGCCGAGGTCACCGGTCGCGGCACGGGCATCAACGACGAGACGCTGGCCCGCAAGACCGAGGTCGTCCGCCGCGCCCTGGACCTCCACCAGCCGGACCCGGCCGATCCGATCGGCGTCCTCGCCGCGATCGGCGGCTTCGAGCACGCGGCCTTGGTCGGCCTGCTCCTCGGCGGCGCCTCGCTGCGTACGCCGGTGATCCTGGACGGCGTCAGCGCCGGCGCCGCGGCCCTGGTCGCCCGCGCCATCGCACCCGAGGTCCTCGCGGCCTGCATCGCGGGCCACCGCAGCGCCGAGCCGGGCCACGTGGCGGCGTTGAACAAGCTCGGCCTGCGCCCCCTGGTCGACCTCGACCTCCGCCTGGGCGAGGGCACGGGCGCGCTGCTCGCGCTGCCGCTGGTGCAGAGCACGGCACGGGCGATGCACGAGGTGGCCACGTTCGATTCGGCGGGGGTCACCGAGAAGTAGCGGCCTGTGCAAGGGGTCCGGGACCGTGGTGCCGGGCCCCTTGCCGGCGTGCCGCGGTTGTGCCCGACCACGTTGCCCAGCCACCGGACACCTGAGCCGCCTTCAGCCCGGCCGACATAAAATCCGCACGTCAGCGCCACCGCCCAGCCACCGGAGGAGCCACCGCCATGGCCGAACACCCCGCCTACCCCGTAGGCCTCCGCCTCTCCGGCCGCCGCGTGGTCGTCCTCGGCGCCGGCACGGTGGTCCAGCGCCGCCTCCCCGCACTCATCGCGGCCGGCGCGGACATCGTCGTCGTGTCCCCCGAGGCGACCCCCTCCGTCGAGGCCATGGCGGACGCGGGCGAGCTCACCTGGATCAGGCGCCCGTACCAGGACGGCGACCTCGCCGACGCCTGGTACGCCCTCATCGCCACCAGCGACCCCGACACCAACACCGCCGCCTCCGCCGAGGCCGAGCGCCACCGCGTCTGGTGCGTGCGCTCGGACGACGCCGACCAGGCCACCGCCTGGACCCCGGCGACCGGTCACAGCGAGGGCGTCACCGTCGCCGTACTCACCACGGACGCACGCGGCCGCGACCCCCGCCACACCGCCGCCATCCGGGACGCGGTCGTCGAAGGCCTGCGCGACGGCACCCTCGTCGCACCCCATCACCGCACCCGCACCCCCGGCGTCGCCCTGGTCGGCGGCGGCCCCGGCGACCCGGACCTGATCACGGTCCGCGGCCGCCGGCTGCTCGCCGAGGCGGACGTCGTCATCGCCGACCGGCTCGGCCCGCGTGACCTGCTCGACGAACTCCCGCCGCACGTCGAGGTGATCGACGCGGCGAAGATCCCGTACGGCCGGTTCATGGCCCAGGAGGCCATCAACAACGCGCTCATCGAGCACGCCAAGCAGGGCAAGTCGGTCGTACGGCTCAAGGGCGGCGACCCGTTCGTCTTCGGCCGCGGCATGGAGGAGGTCCAGGCGCTCGCCGAGGCCGGCATCCCCTGCACCGTGGTCCCCGGCATCTCCAGCTCGATCTCCGTGCCGGGCGCGGCCGGCATCCCGGTCACCCACCGGGGCGTGGCGCACGAGTTCACGGTCGTCAGCGGCCATGTCGCCCCGGACGACGAGCGTTCGCTGGTCGACTGGCCGTCGCTGGCGAAGCTCACCGGCACGCTCGTGATCCTGATGGGCGTCGACAAGATCGGGAAGATCGCCGAGACGCTGGTCGCGCACGGCAAGTCCCCGGACACCCCGGTCGCGCTGGTGCAGGAGGGTACGACGGCCGCGCAGCGCCGCGTCGACGCGACCCTCGCCACGGTCGCCGAGACAGTACGGACCGAGGAAGTGAAGCCACCGGCGGTCATCGTCATCGGCGAGGTCGTGACGGTCGGCCCGGAGCCCGCCGCCTGATCATCTACCGCTTGATCACGCGTAACCCGGGGTAACCTACCCGTTCCCAGCCGTTGGCAGCACACCCAGGACAAGGCAGTATCACCCTGTGGCCGATCTCATCACCGTCGAGGATCCCGACGACCCGCGCCTGCGCGACTACACAGGCCTGACCGACGTCGAGCTGCGCCGCAAGCGCGAGCCCGCCGAGGGCCTGTTCATCGCCGAGGGCGAGAAAGTCATCCGCAGGGCCAAGGAAACGGGCTACGAGATGCGCTCCATGCTGCTCTCGGCCAAGTGGATCGACGTCATGCGCGACGTCATCGACGAACTCCCCGCCCCGGTCTACGCCGTGAGTCCCGAGCTCGCCGAGCAGGTCACCGGCTACCACGTGCACCGCGGCGCGCTCGCCTCCATGCAGCGCAAGCCGCTGCCCACGGCCGGCGAGCTCCTGCGCTCCGCCCGCCGGGTCGTGGTCATGGAATCGGTCAACGACCACACCAACATCGGCGCCATCTTCCGCTCGGCCGCCGCCCTCGGCATGGACGCGGTCCTGCTGTCGCCCGACTGCGCCGACCCGCTGTACCGCCGTAGCGTGAAGGTCTCCATGGGCGCGGTGTTCTCGGTGCCGTACGCCCGGCTGGAGACCTGGCCGAAGGGCCTGGAGTCGGTCCGCGAGGCCGGCTTCACGCTGCTCGCGCTCACTCCGGACGAGAAGGCCCGCAGCCTGGACGAGGCCGCCCCGCACCGGATGGACCGGGTGGCCCTGATGCTCGGCGCCGAGGGCGACGGACTGTCCACCCAGGCCCTGGTCGCCGCCGACGAATGGGTCCGCATCCCGATGTCCCACGGCGTCGACTCGCTCAACGTCGGCGCGGCCGCGGCGGTCGCCTTCTACGCGGTGACCACCGGCCGCCCGGAGGCCTGACCGCCCCGGTCGGCCGGTTACCTCTCGATGTCCTGGCTCGGCGTCGGCCCGTACCGGTCGGGCACCGGCCGGCCGGCGTCCGCCGGACGGCTCGGCTGTGCGTGCCGCTGACGCCGGCCGCCGTCGTCGCCGAGGCCGCGGGCCGGCCCCTGGCAGCCCTGCGCCACCGCGATGCCGAGCGCCACGAGCAACGTGACCACGACGAACACGAACAGCCGCTGGCGCAGCAGCCGGGGATTGGCGGGCCGCAGTTTGGTGCCCGTCGTACGCTGCGCCGGCCGCCCGGAACCACCCCGGGCAGCGGGACGGTTCGCGCCGCCCGAGCGTGCACCGGAGCCGCGCGGCGCCGGGGTCGAGCGCGCGGAGCCCGGCCGTGCCGTGGAACCCGTACCGTTGCCGCGCCGGCCGCTGCCGGTGCGCGAGGGCGCTGCGCCGCGCGACGGCGCGCCGCCCCGGGCGGGGGCACCACCGCGCGGCACCGGTGTGCCGGGGGCGGTGCGCCGCTGGGTGCGCTGCTGCTCGGGGTAGGTGTCGACGAGCCGCCCGGTGGGCCGGTCCGCCTCCGCGGCGCGCGGCGCCGGCGGCCGTACGTCGTTCATGCCCTGCGCCTCGCGGGCGGCGATCTCCTTGAGCCGCAGCGACAGTTGCAGCGTGCTGGGCCGGTCCTCGGGGTCCTTCGCCAGGCAGGCCCGCACCAGCGGGGCGAGCGCGTCCGGTACGCCGAGCAGCTGCGGTTCCTCGTGGACCACCCGGTACAGCATCACCTCGGAACTGCCGTGCCCGAAGGGCGAGTCGCCGGTGGAGGCGTACGCGAGGGTCGCCCCCAGGGAGAAGACGTCCGTCGCCGGGGTGACGGCCGCGCCGCGCACCTGCTCGGGCGCGAGGAAGCCGGGGGAGCCGACCGCCGTACCGACGTGGGTCAGCGTGGAGGCGCCGGTGGCCCAGGCGATGCCGAAGTCGATGATCCGCGGCCCCTTCGGGGACAGCAGGATGTTGGAGGGCTTGAGGTCCCGGTGGACGACACCGGCCTCGTGCACCGCGACCAGGCCCTCGGAGAGCGCCGCACCGACCGCCGCGGTGTCGGCCGCGCTCAGCGGGCCCTCGTCGGCGACCTTGTCGTGCAGGGAGGGCCCGGGTACGTACTGCGTGGCGAACCACGGCCGCTCGGCCTCCAGGTCCGCGGCGACCAGCCGGGCCGTGCAGCCGCCCCTGATCCGCCGGGCCGCCGAGACCTCACGGGCGAACCGCGACCGGAACTCCTGGTCCTCCGCCAGATCGGGCCGGATCACCTTCAGGGCGACCCGCTGCCCCTTCTTGTCGGAGCCGAGGTAGACCACGCCCATCCCGCCCGCGCCGAGCCGTCGGTGAAGCCTGAACGAGCCGACGACGCGCGGGTCCTCGCGCCTCAGGCGCATCATCGCCATGTTCATCCCCGCTGCCCGGTCCCTGTGACGTGGCACAGCTTACGTTTCCACGGCCGCCTGCGCGCAGAGGCCGCGCCCTCCGGGCCGGACGGATTGAGCCGACCGCCGGTACGACATGAAACGCGGTCAGGAAGCAGGCCCGCATGGGGTCCTTGAGCCGACGCCACCCCCAACCGATCCTGGACGTCGGGGTGTTGAGGTCGCGACATGACAGGCGGCGCGGGTTCCGGCAGCCGTCCGCCACCCACCGCGGAACGGCCGTGGACCCGGGCGCGGGACGGGCCACGCACCGGAGGCGACGCAGGTCCCGCACCCGCCCGAAGTGATCGAAGTCACTCCTTGTGTCCGTCGGATGCTTCGGAAATGACCGGACACAGTGGGCACCCCTTCCGGGAAGACCCCGAGACCCCGACCCGCGTCTCCACCCAGGGGAGTACGTCCCGAGTTGTGGCTCATCCTCGGGGAGGCCCGGCAATCGATACGAGGGCATGACGCCCGGCAGCCGCCCCGCGCCTAGATTTGAGGTCAAGCGGCGGGTGCAGCACTCGTCCCCCGAGGTCAGACACCCGCCGCTGCCGAGGACAACCGACACGGTCAGGAGAGGGACCATGGCCCACACGGCACCGCGACGCCCGGCGTTCGCACCGCGCCGGACGGGCCGCCGCCACCCCCTGGTGGCGACGCTCATGGCCCTTCCCCTGGCGGCCCTGCTCCTGCTCGTCTGCGACGGCTGGGAGACGGTGGCCACACAGGCGTCGTCCGTGGGTGCGATGCTGGGGCGCTGAGCGGCGACCCCAGGCCCGGAAGAGCGGTCCGGGCGGGGACATCCATCCAGGAAACCCCGTGGGGACGGGGGTGCGGCGGACGGCACAAATGCCGGCGCAGCTGGGGAGCTGCGCCGGCATGCGCCGTTTTCGGGCGGAGTGCGGTGCATCGCCCCTCTGGGGGAGGCGCCCCGCCGGCGCGGGCGAGCGCCCCCCCGGCCGGTGCCAGTACGCTCAGCCGCGCAGCCGACCCTTCCGAGGCACCGTTGACCGCAGACAGCCCCGCCCTCATACCCGCGCTCACCGCGAAGGCCAGAGCCGTAGCCCACCCGAACGGCACCGGCGACGCCCGCTGCGCCTGCGGCAGCGCCCCTCTCGCCGACCGCCACGACACCACCGTCGTACGGCATGCCCACACCGTCGCGAAGGCCCACGCCCCCGGTACGGACCCCGCCGAGCTGACTCGACGCCTCGCCGCGGCCGCCCGCCTCCGGGACGTCCTCCTGGCGCCGCTCACCCCGGTCCCCAGCCCCGTGCAGGATCGCCTGGTGACCTTCTGGCCGTACGGCGCTCCCGTGGACCCCGACGACCGGGACGCGGCGCCCTGGGAGGCCACCGCCGCCCTGCTCGCCCGCCTGCACCGCACGCCCCCGCCCGACGGCCTGCCACCGATGCGCGGCCCCGTCAAGGCCGCCCGTGCCGTCGCCCGGCTGCGCACGGCTCTGCGAGCCGAGCCCCACCCGGCGGCCGGCCCCGTCCTTGCCGCGTGGGCGGGGCTCCCCGCCTGGGCCCGCGCCGAGGCCCCGATGCCCGGCCCGTCCGCCCTCTGCCACGGCGACCTGCACCTCGGCCAGCTCGTCCGCCACCCGGCACCGGGCGGCCCCTGGCGTCTGATCGACGTCGACGACCTGGGCCACGGCCTCCCGGCCTGGGACCTCGGCCGCCCCGCCGCCTGGTACGCCTGCGGGCTCCTCCCGCCCGACGAGTGGACCCGTTTCCTCGGCACGTACCAGCGAGCCGGCGGCCCGGCCGTACCCGCCGCCGGCGACCCCTGGCCCGCCCTCGACGTCCCGGCCCGCGCGCTGACCGTGCAGACGGCCGCCCTCGCCGTCGCCAAGGCGCTCGCGGCCGGCCGCCCGCTGGACGAGGTGGAACGGGCAGTCGTCGACGCCTGTGCCCGAATGGCCCCGATTTCGCACCAGTTGGCGCCCGAAGTCGCGGACTAGGCTGCAACCGGCCAGGGCGGGACGGAGTCTGTCCTGGGGAAGCACGAAGCAGGACCGACCGGCGAGGAGTTGAGCCGACCATGCATTGTCCGAAGTGCCACGCGCCGATGCACACCTACAACCGCAGCGGCGTCCAGATCGAGCAGTGCAGCGGCTGCCGCGGCATCTTCCTCGACTACGGCGAGCTGGAGGCGCTGACCCAGCTGGAGGCCCAGTGGTCCAAGCCCGTCCCGCCCGCCCCGCAGGCGTACCCGGCGCCGCCCGCGCCCGCCTGGGGCGCCCCGCACGGCGGTCACCACGGCCACCATGGGCACCATGAACACCACGGTCATCACAAGAGCTGGGCGCACATGCTGTTCTCCAGCTGAGCGCGCGAAGAAGCCCCCGGTCGCGAGACCGGGGGCTTCCTGGTGTGTGGACGATACTGGGATTGAACCAGTGACCTCTTCCGTGTCAGGGAAGCGCTCTCCCGCTGAGCTAATCGTCCGCAGGCCGTGACCCGAGGGTCACAGACAGTGCGCGATACTGGGATTGAACCAGTGACCTCTTCCGTGTCAGGGAAGCGCTCTCCCGCTGAGCTAATCGCGCGGGCGAGGATCTTCGAGAAGACCCGTGGATCCTCCGAGAAGATCCAGTGGACGATACTGGGATTGAACCAGTGACCTCTTCCGTG
The DNA here is from genome assembly GCF_053593835.1 of Streptomyces sp. NPDC002076. NCBI lineage: Bacteria > Bacillati > Actinomycetota > Actinomycetes > Kitasatosporales > Streptomycetaceae > Streptomyces > Streptomyces sp. NPDC002076. The sequence continues at coordinate 191,183 of NZ_JBSFDI010000017.1, read as the reverse complement.
TCAGGGAAGCGCTCTCCCGCTGAGCTAATCGTCCTTGGAGGTGGAGACGGGATTTGAACCCGTGTAGACGGCTTTGCAGGCCGTTGCCTCGCCTCTCGGCCACTCCACCAGGAGTGTAGGGGATCGGGACGACCCCTTCTTCCTTCGAGCGGACGACGAGGCTCGAACTCGCGACCTCAACCTTGGCAAGGTTGCGCTCTACCAACTGAGCTACGTCCGCTTGTCGTTTCGATCCGCTTGCGCGTCCCGGCGACGTGTTGAACTCTAGCGGATTCCCGGGCCAGTACAAAAACGCGTTTGCGCAGCGTGCTGCGCTGCCCCCGGCGCACCCCGTGGTCACAGCCGCCTCCGGGACATCCCGGGGCCACCTGTCGGACACCCGACCTAGACTCGACCACGTGCTGCACCACCCTTCCGGCCTCCCTCCCCTGGCCCGTTTCGGCGACCGCGTCGCCACCAGCCTCCTCGACGTGACCAGCGACCCCGCCGCCCTGGACTCCACCGGCTTCTGGGCCGTCTGCGCGGACTTCGAGGGGCGGCTGACCTGCGCCCGCTTCGCGGACGTACGCGCGGCGTCGGTGCCCGCCCCGGTGCCGGACGCCTGGCGGGGTCCGGCGGTGGAGGACTGGACCTCCAGCCTGGACCGGGCCGCGTACACGGCCGCCGTCCGCCGGATACGCGAGCACATCGCGGCCGGCGAGGTCTACCAGGCCAACCTCTGCCGGGTGCTGTCCGCGCCCGTCGCTCCGGACGCCGACGTGGACGCCCTGACCGCCCTGCTGGCCCGCGGCAACCCGGCGCCGTACGCCGGGACGATCCGGCTGCCGCAGCACGGCGTGGAGATCGCCACCGCCTCGCCCGAGCTGTTCCTGCGCCGGGTCGGGCGTGTCGTGGAGTCGGGGCCCATCAAGGGCACCGGACGCACGGAGGCGGACCTGCTGGAGAAGGACTACGCCGAGAACGTGATGATCGTGGACCTGGTCCGCAACGACATCGGGCGTGTCTGCGCGACCGGCAGCGTGACCGTCCCCGAGCTGTGCGCCGTGGAGAAGCACCCGGGCCTGGTCCACCTCGTCTCCACGGTCCGCGGCGAGCTGCGGGACGGGGCCGGCTGGCCGGACCTGCTGGCCGCCGCTTTCCCGCCCGGCTCGGTCACCGGCGCGCCCAAGTCGAGCGCCCTGCGGATCATCGAGGCCCTGGAGACGGCCCCGCGCGGGCCGTACTGCGGCGGCATCGGCTGGGTCGACGCCGACCGGGGCACCGGCGAGCTGGCCGTCGGCATCCGCACCTTCTGGATCGACCGCGCCGAGGGCGTGCTGCGCTTCGGCACCGGCGCCGGCATCACCTGGGGCTCGGACCCCGAGGGGGAGTGGCGGGAGACCGAACTGAAGGCATCCCGGCTGCTCACGGTAGCGTCGGGGACGTACGAGGCAAGTGGAGGGGTGTTGGCATGAGGATCTGGCTGGACGGCGGGCTGCGGGACCTGGAATCCGCGCGTGTCTCCGTCTTCGACCACGGGCTGACCGTCGGCGACGGCATCTTCGAGACGGTGAAGGCGGTCCACGGCAGGCCGTTCGCCCTCACCCGGCACCTGGACCGGCTGACCCGCTCGGCCCGGGGCCTCGGCCTGCCCGACCCCGACCACGACGAGGTCCGCGAGGCCTGCGCGGCGGTCCTGGAGGCGAACCCGATGCCGCTCGGGCGGCTCCGGATCACCTACACCGGCGGCCACGGCCCGCTCGGCTCCGACCGCGGCGAGCACGGCCCGACCCTCGTGGTCGCCCTCGGCGACACCACCCGCCGCCCGGACACCACCGCCGTGATCACCGTCCCCTGGACCCGCAACGAACGCGGCGCGCTCACCGGCCTGAAGACGACCTCGTACGCCGAGAACGTCGTCGCCCTGGCCCGTGCCCACGAACACGGCGCGTCCGAGGCGCTCTTCGGCAACACGGTCGGACAGCTGTGCGAGGGCACCGGGTCGAACGTCTTCGTCGTCCTCGACGGCGAGATCCACACCCCGCCGGTCGCCTCCGGCTGCCTCCCCGGCATCACCCGCGCGCTGACCGTCGAGTGGACCGGCGCCAAGGAGACCGACCTGCCGCTGGACGTCCTGCGGAGCGCCGACGAGGTCTTCCTCACCTCGACCCTGCGCGACGTCCAGGCCGTCCACCGGGTCGACGACCGCGAGCTGCCCGGCGCCCCGGGCCCGGTGACCGCCAAGGCCATGCGGATCTTCGACGAGCGGTCCGGGCAGGACCTGGACCCGTGAGCCGCGGGACGGGCCGACGGCGGCGCGGAAAAACGGGCTGACTCGGTGGTCGGCTGCGGGTAGAACACCAGGGATGACCACGACCCTGCGGCCGGTCGAGCCGCTGCAGCAGCACCCCGACGGCACCCGATCCCGCCGCTATCAGGTGTGCGTGAACAGCCGTCCCGTCGGCGAGATCCACCTCGGCACCTCGCCGTCGCTGGGCGCCTCGGTGGCCCGCGTGATCGACCTGCGGATCGCCGAGGCCGACCGGCGGCGCGGCCGGGGCACGGTGGCCGCGCTCGCCGCCGAGGAGGTCGCGCGCGGCTGGGGCTGCACGCAGATCGAGACCCTCGTCCCCGCCTCCGCCGCCATAGCCCTGCGCCTGTTCGGCGCCCTCGGCTACACCTTGCGCAACCGCGGCATGGAGAAGCGCCTCGGGGTCACCCCGCCCGAACTGCCGCCGGGCAGCAGCGCGCGGCCCATGACCGCGGCGGAGTACGAGGCGTGGCACGCGTACGAGAGCGAGCACTACGCCCGCATGTGGATCGAGCGCGGCGTCCCCGAGGCCACGGCCCGCGCCAAGGCCCGCCGCGACCACGAGACACTGCTGCCGCACGGTCTCGCGACCGACGGCATGATCTTCAGCGTCCTGGAGCACGAAGGGGCCCGGGTGGGCACGCTGTGGTTGGCCCTGCGGGACGACAAGGCGTTCGTGTTCGACGTCGAGACCGACGCGGCCCACCGCGGCCGGGGGCACGGCCGTACGCTCATGCTGCTGGCCGAGCGCCAGGCGATCGAGGCCGGCCGGCCGGTCCTCGGCCTCAATGTGTTCGCGGGCAACACCCCGGCCGAGCGGCTGTACGAGTCACTCGGCTACGAGACGACGACCCACGCCCTCTCCAAACCCCTGCTGTAGGGGCTCCCGCCGGCTCAGGCCCCCTGCTCGCCCAGCAGCCGGTCGGCGATCTCCTCGATGCGCTCGCGCAGCCCCTCCTGGCTCTTGCCACCGTCGAGGCGTTCGTCGCCGATGACGTACGTCGGGGTGCCGGTCACCCCGATCGCCTTGCCCTCGGCCTGGTCGGCGTCCACGATCAGGATGTGCCGGCCGTCGATCAGCGCGGTGTCGAACTCCTCGGCGTCCAGGCCGAGTTCACGGGCCACCTCGACCAGGAAGGGTTCCCCCTTGCGGTCCAGCTCCTCGACCCGCTCCAGCACGGCCTCCACGTACGGCCAGCCCTTGCCCTGCTCCAGCGCCTCCTCGGCGGCCTGCGCGGCGGCGAAGGAGTGCTTGTGCTTCTCCAGCGGGAAGTGCCGCAGCCGCAGGTCCAGCCGGTCGCCGTAGCGGGCGCGCAGGGCACGGACGTCGTCCAGGGCGGTGCGGCAGTCGGGGCACTGCAGTTCGCACCAGACGTCGAGGATCAGGGCATCGGCGCGTACGGGGGAGGAGTCGCTCATGCCGACCAGTCTTCCAGGCCGGACGCGGGCGACCCAATCGGGACGGTACGGCGGCCATTCCCGGTCAGAGGGTGTTCAGGGGGTACGGCAGCGCACCGGCACTCCAGTAGGAGACGACCCGGAGATGTCCCTGATGTCCGGCCGGGGCATGGCATCGCGAGGAGGCGGCGGTGCAGGATGGAGGGGACGGAGGCGGGCGCCGTTGGTGCCGCCCGCCGAGCGTTGCACCGCACCCGACCGAGCCCGCCAGGAGGACCGGATGATTGCCGAGACCGTCTGCTCCGCCGTGTCCGCGGCGGGCCTGGGCATCGCGGTGGTCACGGCCTACCGCAAGCGTTTCCTCGCGGCGACCCGCATCGCGGCCTACTCGCTGGTGCCGGTCGGCCTGGTGATGACCGGGGTCGTCGGCTGGCTCGCGGACACCGCCTTCAGCCCCACCGCCTGGGCGGGCTTCGGGGTGCTGGGCGCGGCCTGGCTCCTGTTCGCCGGCACCCGGACGGTCGAACGCCGGCGCGGCGGCACCCGCGCCCAGCGCAAGGCGGCCCGCGGCGACGGCTCCGAGGCCGTGACGCCCGGGGCGTCCGCTCCTTCCCTGGGCCCGGGCACCCGGCCCGCGACCGGCTCCGCCACCGCCCCGCGCGCCACCGGCTCCGGCGACGACTTCAGCGACATCGAGGCCATCCTCAAGAAGCACGGCATATGACGTCAGGAACCGTTCACAACCGGAAGCAAGTCGGACGAGACGGCGCTATATCCGGCAACTCCCGGATATAGCGGGAACGTTGATCGCGCTCGGGGCCTCTCCTGCGCCATGATCGGCAGCGAGATGCTGGACACGAGACAGAGCGAGGCCGCGCCGCCGAAGGACGAGCCGCGCGGGTGCCTCTTCGCCCTATCCCAGCCACCGCTGATGATCTTCCTTGCGGTGATCGGGTGTCTGCTCCTCATGGCTGCGCTGCACGATCTGCTGTTGCTGTGAGCCGTACACGTCCGTCCCGGCGCCACCCGCCGGGACCGACGTCGCCCTCAGCCCCGGATCCTCCGCACGCGGCGCACGACACGAACCCCTACGGCGCCCCGCCCGGCGTTCGTCAGCCCGTCGCCTCCTTGCGGCGGGCCCGGTACGCGGCCACGTGCAGTCGGTTGCCGCAGGTGCGGCTGTCGCAGTAGCGGCGCGAGCGGTTGCGGGAGAGGTCGACGAAGGCGCGCCGGCAGTCCGGTGCCTCGCAGCGCCGCAGCCGTTCCCGCTCCCCGGCCACCACGAAGAAGGCGAGTGCCATCCCGCAGTCGGCGGCGAGATGGTCGGCCACCGAGGCGCCGGGTGCGAAGTAGTGCACATGCCAGTCGTAGCCGTCGTGGTCCGTCAGACGCGGGGTGGTGCCCGCCGCGGCGACCAGCTCGTTGATCAGCCCGGCGGCCGAACGCTCGTCCGACGCGGCGAAGATCGCCGCAAAGCGCCCCCGGACCCTGCGCACCGCCGAGAGATCGAACTCCGACAGCACACCGACGTCGCTGATCTCGTGGTTTCGTACGAAATCCACGAGAGCCGGGACATCGGGCAGTCCGTCGGCCGCCGCGTCGTCCTCCGGCGCGGTGTTCACCAGATCCACCACGGTGTCGAGGGCGCACCGGGTGTCGTGGGTGATCAGCACGTTTCGCTCCCTGGCCTGAGGGTCGGGCGGACGCCCGCCGATGCTGGCCGATGGTAGCGACAACCCAGCCCACCGCACCGGCCCCCGCCGACCTCGATTGCCGGTAGAACGCCTCCGCGCCCGAGCTGGTTCCCGCCCGCGGCACCGTGCGCCGATCCTTTCCGTGCCGGCACCGGTGTACAGACCGGCGCCGTCACGCGTGAATCGCTCACGGTGACGGCGCCGGGCTGTGCCGTATGCGGTTGTCTTGGCCCGAGCCGTCTCCCCGAGTGGACGGCGCCGGGCTGCTTTCGGGGGCCGCGACCTAGCTCTCCGCCAAGATGTGCGAGAGCTCCTGATCCAGATCGAAGTGCCGGTGCTCCGTGCCGGGTGGCACGGCGGCGTCGGTTCGCTTCAGGAAGGACTCCAGGGCCCGCGCCGGGGCTTCGAGGAGGGCCTCCCCTTCCGGGGAGCTGAGGGCGATGCACACGACGCCCTGACCGTGGCTCCGCGACGGCCAGACACGGACGTCGCCGGTTCCGGTGGGCCGGTGGAGCCCCTCGGCGAGGAGGTCGCGGGCGAACACCCACTCGACGGTCTCCTCGGCTCCGGTGTGGAAGGTGGCGTGCACGGCGTAGGGGTCGGCCGTGTCGTACCGCAGGCCTGCGGGGACAGGCAGGGAGGACTCGCTCGACACAACGAGGCGCAGGTGCAGCTCGCAGCTGACCGTGGTGTTCATAAGCGCCAGGGCCTTTCGCTCAGTGTGCGCTCGGGGATTCGCACGTCGGCGAAATCGACATGCCACCTACGATGCCGTTGTAAACCCCTCTGAGGGTTTTGCGTGTCTTTACGTAACTCTTCCGGCCGAGAACTCGTACGAGATCTACGACCATTCCGGTGACTGGATTCACTCCGGTAGGGTTTGTCTGTATGAATACGGGGAGTGACGAGCCGGGCGAGGTCGTCGTGACGGCGGACAGGGAGAGGGCGGATCGGCAGGAAGCGGGGCGGAGCGCCGGACCTGAGACCGGTACCGGGCTGGGCTCCCGGGCGCCGGAATTCATCAAGGCCCGCCGGCTGCTGCACCTGAGCTGGCAGGTCGGCGTCTTCGTGGTCGGCCTCGCGGTCGTCGTCGCCGGCGTCATCATGCTGCCGCTGCCGGGACCCGGCTGGGTGGTGATCTTCGGCGGCATGGCGATCTGGGCGACCGAGTTCGTCTGGGCACAGCTCGTGCTCCGCTGGACCAAGCGCAAGGTCACCGAGGCCGCCCAGCGGGCCCTCGATCCCGAGGTGCGCCGCCGCAACATCACGCTTACCGTGGTCGGGCTGGTGATCGTGGCCGTGCTGGTCGGGATCTACGCGTGGAAGTTCGGCCTCGTCATGCCGTGGAAGATCAAGAATCAGTGACGCGGCTTTGCCGCCCGGCCGTCCACCGCCCCGGCCCGTGGTCGGAAGCACCCCCTGACATGGGGTAATGTTCTTCCTGCGCCCGGGCGATTAGCTCAGTGGGAGAGCGCTTCGTTCACACCGAAGAGGTCACTGGTTCGAACCCAGTATCGCCCACCCGGACCGACGGCCCACCTGCGAAAGAGCAGGTGGGCCGTCGGCGTCTGCGTCCTCCGAACCGGGCCGACGGAACCCGGCCGGCCGACTCCGGCAGCGAGCAGAGGCTCCAGGCGTCCTGCGCGGATGCCGAGGGCGAGCAGCGCAAGCCTCCGTGTGTCGAGGCCGCGCGAGCAGTCCGCCTTTTTGCGGAACCGGCAACATCCCTCGTGCCCTCTGGTCCGCCCGCTGCACCATCGTCGGCACCGACCGCAATCGACCCGGCACGGCCGCCGGGTCGTCGTCGCACCGCATCCACACGCCGTCCGCCACCACCAGGCCCGCCTCGCGCGGCCCCTCTCCGTACGCCGCCCGACCGGCAGACAAGCCGAACGGCCCAGCGCACCGACAGAACCGACGCCGCACCGCCCGCAAGAGGCCGGGCGCGCCCCCAGAACCCACGCCGCCCGAGAACACCCCGGGAGCCCCCATGCCGAAGCCCCCCGCCCCCACTCCCACCCACCGGCTGATCCCGTCCCCCGCCGGGCGTGTGCATCTCGTGGAGCAGGGCAGTGGCCCCCTCGTGCTGCTGGTGCACGGGTTCCCGGAGTCCTGGTACTCCTGGCGGCACCAGTTGCCGGCCCTGGCCGCCGCTGGTTACCGCGCCGTGGCCGTCGACGTGCGGGGCTACGGCCGTTCGTCCAAGCCGGTGGCCGTGGACGCGTGCCGGATGCTCGACCTGGTCGCGGACAACATCGCCGTGGTGGAGGCCCTGGGGGAGGAGACCGCGGTGGTCGTCGGGCACGACTGGGGCGCCACGATCGCCGCCACCTCCGCTCTGACCAGGCCCGATGTGTTCCGGGCGGTGGCTCTGCTCGGCGTGCCCTACACCCCGCCCGGTGGCCCGCGGCCCAGCGAGGTCTTCGCGCGGATGGGCGCGGACGAGGAGTTCTACGCGTCCTACTTCCAGCAGCCGGGCCGGGCCGAGGCGGAGATCGAGCCGGACGTGCGCGGCTGGCTCGCGGGCTTCTACGCCGCCCTGTCCGCCGGCACCATGCCCGCGCCGGGCGCCCCCGACCCGCACTACGTCGGCCGCGGCGGCACTCTGCGCGAACGGTTCCCCGCCGGCCCGCCGCCGGCCTGGCTGAGCGAGGGTGACCTCGACTTCCTGGCCGGTGAGTTCGAGCGGACCGGGATGACCGGGGCGCTGAACCGTTACCGGAACATGGACCGGGACTGGGCGGACCTGGCCGGTCACGAGGGCGCCCCGATCACGCAGCCCTCGCTGTTCATCGGCGGCGCCCTGGACGCCTCGCTCGCCTGGCTGGCCGACGCGGTCGAGGCGTACCCGAAGACATTGCCCGCCCTGCTCGGCTCACACGTCCTCGACGGCTGCGGCCACTTCGTCCAGCAGGAGTGCCCGGAGGAGACGAACCGGATCCTGATCGACTGGCTCACCACCCTGCCCACCTGAGCTCGGGCCGCCCCGCACCGAACTGCCTGAGCTGCGGCGGGCTCGCACCGTGTCGTTCGACGTCCGGTCGCCCCGCACCCGTTCCGCCCGACATCCGGCCGCCCCCCGGCTTTCGGCCGGACCCCCGGCCACCCCGCACCGTGCTCCCGGAGCTCCAGCGGGCTCGCACGATCCCGCCGCACCCCCGGCCGCCCCGCTGGCCCGGCTCGTCCCCTCGCCCTGCTCGTCCCCTCGTTCGGCCCGTCAGCCACGCCCCGCTCACCTGCGCGAACGACCGGCGGACCGCCCCCGCGCCGGCGCCGCCCGCAAGAAAATCCTGTCCGAATCATTGACGCACCCCGGACCCCTCCGTGACCAGCAGGAATCTTGAGAGGCGTACGGTCCTGAAGGCGGCCGGAGCCTCGGCGGCCGTGCTCGGGCTCGCCGCGACGACCGGGTGCGGAGGCGGAAGCGGTTCCGGGGACGGGACGGTGACGATCCGTTACTCCTGGTGGGGTGCCGAGGGGCGGGCCAAGAAGATCAACCAGACCATCGCGCTCTTCGAGAAGAAGTACCCGAAGATCAAGGTCAAGACGGACTTCCAGACGTACGCGTCCTTCTGGGAGAAGTTCCAGACCCGGGCGGCCGGCGGAAATCCCCCGGACGTTTTCCAAAATGCCGTCACCTTTCTTCGGAAATACGACAAGCGGGGAATTCTCCTCGACCTCAAGTCCCAGGTGCAGGCAGGTAATCTGACCCTGGATCACTTCCGGGAAGGCGTCACGAAGGTCGGCGAGGGCGACGGAAAGCAACTCGGAATTCCCGTCGGCTCCAACACCATGGCGCTCGTCGTCGACAAGAAGGTCTTCCAGACGGCGGGCGTCGAGCCGCACGCGGGCTGGACCTGGGACGACTACTTCAAGGCCCTGAAGACGATCCACGACAGGACGAAGGTTCCCGGGGACACCGGCTACTTCACCATCATGTACCTGTACGACCTCTACCTCCGCCAGAACGGCAAGGCGTTCTTCTCCAAGGACGGACTCGGCTTCGACAAGGCCGATCTGACGGAGTGGTGGACCGACGGCTACAACCGCGTCAAGGCGGGCATCGTCACCGACCCGAAGGTCGTCCAGCAGGACATGCCCAGGTCCTCCCTCTCCGCAGAAGGCCTCAACATCACCTACGAGGACTACGAGCCCGAGTTCGGCACCCCGTACGGGATCGCCCGCACCTGCGAACTCCTCTTCTGGGCCAACGACTCCACCCCCTCCGCCGACCCGCTCGCCTGGCAGGTGGCGGCCGTACGCGTGCTGCCCCAGCTCGCGGCCCCGCCCCGGCAGCTCATCAAGGCCAAGGTCTTCGGCCCCGGCCTGTACTCCGAGCCGGACCGCTCCACCCAGGCCAAGGCGAAGATCGAGGACCACCTCGACTTCCTCTTCACCTACTACAAGGACCAGGTGGAGCAACGCCGTTGGTACGGCTTCTGGGACTACGGCGACTTCATGCACACCTACGACACCGTGCGCCACCAGTGGCGGTACGACGTCGGCGGCTACGCCTGGGACAACTCCGAGCTCTCACCGGACCTGTGGCTCTGGTACGCATACCTGAGAAGCGGCCGTTCGGACCTCTTCCGCTTCGCCGAGGCGCTCACCCGGCACACCGGCGAGGTCGACGTCTACCACCTCGGCACGTGGGCCGGCCTCGGCACCCGGCACGGTGTGCAGCACTTCGGCGACAGCGCCAAACAGCAGCGCATCGCCAACACCACCTACCGCCGCTTCTACTACTTCCTCACCGCCGACGAACGCGTGGGCGACGTCATGCACGCCAACGTCGACTCCGACGAGACCTTCCTCGTCCTCGACCCCCAGCGCAAGGTCCGCACCGACCCCTACACCCCCGACCGGCACGCCCTGTCCATCGGCTTCGGCACCGACTGGAGCGGCCTGGTCTCGGCCTGGTTGACCGAGTGGGAGCGCAAGGGGCCCAAGTGGGAGAAGGCCAAGGCGCGTGTGCTGTCCACGATGGAGGGCATCGCCGCCCAGCCCAACGGCTTCGTCCAGGGCAGCGGGCTGTACGACCTCGACACCGGCGAGTTCGCCGTCGCCGACAAGCCGGTCGTGTCCGTGTCCCACCTCTCGGCCGTCTTCGGCCTGGGCGAGCTGTGCGCCGAGCTGATCCACCTCGTCGGCATGCCGAAGTTCAAGGAGGTCTACCTGGACTACCGCCGCTACTTCAACGCCACCAAGGCCGAGCAGAAGGCCCGTTACGGCTCCGACTTCGGCACCCTGCTGCTCTTCCAGGGCCACTCGCGCCTCGACGCCTACGCCGCCGTACAGACCGGTGACGCCACCCTCGCCAAGCGCGCCTGGACCAAGTTCTACGGCTCGGACGGCTACACCGGGTCCTCGCCGTGGAAGACCGAGAGACTGACCGGCCCCGTCACCCTGGTCGAGGGCAGCGAGGCGAGCTGGGTGTCCAGCAACGACACCGCGCTCTACGGCCTCGCGGCCATCGAGAACCTGGCGCTGCTCGGGGACAGGATGCCCTGGCCGAGGTCGGGGGAGCGCCGTCGCACGGGCGGCGGCGCTCGCCCACCGAGTCTGGCCCGGCGCATGGTGCGGCGCATGAGTACGCGTACTCAGATCTCCCGCCTCGCCGGGCAGACTCCTCCCATGGACTGGACCCACTACCGCTTCCGCAGCCTGTGGTCCCTGCCCGCACCGCCCGCCGCCGTGTACGCGGTGCTGGAGCGGCCCGAGGACTATCCGGGCTGGTGGCCGCAGGTCCGCTCGGTGACCAGGCTGGACGCCGACACCGGGGTGATCACCGTCCGCTCCCTCCTGCCGTACGACATGACCTTCACCGCGCGGCAGGCCCACCGCGACCCCGACGCCGGTGTGCTGGAGGTCACCCTGTCCGGCGACATCGAGGGCTGGGCGCGCTGGACGGTCACGGCGGAGGGCTCCGGGACCCTGGCCCGCTACGACCAGGAAGTGGACGTGCACAAGCCGCTGCTGCGCCGGTTCGCCGTACTCGGCCGCCCGGTCTTCCGGGCCAACCACCGCCTGATGATGCGGTCCGGACGGCGCGGGCTGCTGCGCCGCCTCCAAGCGGTTTGAAGGATCGGCGCCGAGACCTGTATTGTTCAGTGCGTTCCCGGGCGATTAGCTCAGTGGGAGAGCGCTTCGTTCACACCGAAGAGGTCACTGGTTCGAACCCAGTATCGCCCACCCGGAGAGGCCGGTCCGCAGCAGTGGGCCGGCTTTCTGCGTACTGAGCGGGCTCACGCCGCCGCCGGCAGCTCCGGCCTGAGCGGCCAGTCCGTGCTGACGATCTCCTCCGAGCCGCTGCGCGCGAACCACGCCTGCAGCCCGCGGGCCTGTGCCGCGTGCCAGCCCGTCTGGAGCGTGTGCAGCTCGGCGGGGGTCAGACGCTCCAGCCGGGTCGCGAAACGGCGGCCGAGGGCCCGTACGACGTCCAGCGCGGCCAGGGCGTCCGCACCAGCATCATGCGCACCCTGCAGCGTCACGCCGTAGTGCGCGCACAGGTCGGTCAGGGTGCGGCGGCCCTTGCGGTAGCGGTCCAGGTGCTTGTCCAGCACGCGCGGGTCCAGTACGTGCAGCGGGGTCGCCTCGAACCAGCGGTCCAGCGACGACGCCCGGTGCCGGCGCAACTCCCGGTCCAGCAGGGTGAGATCGAAGGGCGCGTTCATCACCACCAGCGGGCGGCCCATCGCCGCGTGCTCCGCCAGATGCTCGGCTATCTCGTACATCACCGGCGCCGGCCAGCGGCCGTTGCGCTGCAGGTGCTCCTCCGTCAGCCCGTGCACGGCGGTGGCCTCCTCGGGCACCGGGACACCCGGGTTCACCAGCCAGCGGGTGACCCGGGGCCGGGTGCCCGGCGCGTCCTGGACGACGACGGCGGCCGACACGATCCGGTCGGTCTCGACGTCCACGCCCGTCGTCTCCGTGTCGAAGCCGGCCAGCGGCCCCTCGTACCAGTACGTCATCCCAACCCAACTCCTCGTTCACCCAGGGCAGGTGACGTTCCGTCTTCTGCCCGTTTGGTGATACCCGGGCCGTTTGCGCCGTACGCCGGGGGGAGACAACAGGAGTACGGGTCTTTGCAGTTCAGCGGCCCGCAGCGGGGAAACTCTTGGCTTGGAAGGCTGTTGGTCATGGCCATAGCGCAGCCCGAGCGGGGCGGGCTGCTGCCCGATCGCACGGGCCCCCTTCGCGGCACGCTCGCCACCACCGCCTGCATGGAGACACTGCAGGTCGGCTACTTGCACGCGGTCGCCGCCGCGGCCGGCTGCTCGCTGTCCCAGCCCTTCCCGGACAACGGCATCGACTGGCACGTCAGCCACAGCGCGCCCGGACACACCGTCGACGACGAGGTCACCATCAAGGTGCAGCTGAAGGCCACGTACCAGGTCGCGCCGAACCCTCCGGGGCGCACCTTCTCCTTCACCCTCGACAACGACCACCTGCGCAAGCTCGCCCGCACACCCGTCTCGGTGCACAAGATCCTGGTCGTCATGCTCGTCCCGCGCTCGCAGGACGACTGGCTGCGCGCCAGCCACGACCGGCTCGACCTCAGGCACTGCTGCTACTGGATCAACCTCGCCGGCCACCCCATCACCGGCCGGCACCGGACCACCGTGCGGATACCGACCACACGCATCTTCGACGACCGGGCGCTGTGCGAGATCATGACGCGGGTCGGGACGGGAGGCAGGCCATGAGGAGCCGTCCGTACGAGGAGCTGCCGCGCCAGGTCCGGCCGCATCCCGACGACCTCGCGTGGAACCGGCCCCCGGAGCCCGCCGAGGTCGACCCCGCCGTGCTCGGCGCCCTGCTGCACCGGCACGGCTGGCAGCGGCGCGGCGGAGCCCCCGGGCGCTACGGCCGCTGGACCCCGCCGGGACCGGGCGCCGGCGGGACCAGCCTGCTGGTGCCCGAGAGCCGCGCCTTCCCCGACAGCGACGACCTGCTCGGCGAGGCCCTCGACGCCCTCGCCCGCAGCGCGACGCCCGCCGCGCGCGAGGTGCTGATCTCCCTCGCCGTGCCCAGCGACGAGATCCGCTGGTGGCGGGACACCCCGAGCGGACCCGTCGGCGCCGCGCCCTGGACGGCCGCCGAGCAACTGCGCGGCGCCGCCCGGCAGATGCTGCTCGCCGCCGCGCTCGCCACACGCGCGCGTGCCGGGTACTACGGCGCCCGCCACCGCCGCTCCGCCGCCGCACTGCTGCAGGACGTCCTCGTCGGGCCCGCCGCCGAGGGCCGGCACCTCACCGCCTTCGTGCCCGTGCCCACCGGCCGCGCGCTCGCCGTCCGCCTGCACCAGGCCCTGAACGCCGCCCGCGAGGCCGTCGACTACCAGCGGGCCACCGGCGGCATGGACGCCTTCGACGGCGCGGTCGAGGCCGGCGTCAGCCGTGAACTGACCGAGGCGCTGGCCGCGCTCGTGCGGGGCACCGAGGGCGCCCGGATCGCCGTCGCCTGGGCACCCGGCGCCGGCGTCCCCGAAGGCTGCGCCCCCTCCGCCGAACCCGTCGAGTTCTCACCCGGCGACCTGCCCGTGCTGCGCGAGGCCGCCGCCCGCTATCTGCGCGAGGAACCCTCCGTACCGGTCCGGATCACCGGCGCCGTCGTCCGTATGCGCCGCTCCGGACCGGGCGGCGAGGGCACCGTACGGCTCCGCGTCCTCGCCGGAGCCGATGTCCCGCACGTCCGCGTCACCCTGGACGAGGAGGACTACCGCATCGCCGGCCACGCCCACCTCGTCGGACTCCCGGTGCGCGTGCACGGCCGGCTGGAGCGCCGGGGCGGCTTCCGCCGGCTCACCGGCGCCTCCGGGGTCGTGCCCGTACAGGTGGACGAGGGCGAGCGGGACCGGCTGCTGAAGTCCCTGCAGGAGAACCTCGACTTCTTCGAGGAGGCCTGCGGGGAGGCGTACGGGGACGAGGACTGAGGAGTGACGACAGGGGACTGTGGGTGACCGTTTCGCGGTCGGCGCCGTGGGGTCGGTACGATCGCCTGTGCGCGCGCTCCTGGTATGGCGCCGCACCCACCTTCAGTCAGGAGAGACCGGTGTCAGACGTCCGTGTGATCATCCAACGCGATTCCGAGCGGGAAGAACGCGTGGTGACGACGGGCACTACGGCCGCCGACCTCTTCGCGGGCGAGCGCTCGATCATCGCCGCGCGTGTCGGGGGCGAGCTGAAGGACCTCGCCCACGAGGTCGAGGACGGCGAGACCGTCGAGGGCGTCGAGATCTCGTCCGAGGACGGCCTGAACATCCTGCGCCACTCCACCGCGCACGTCATGGCGCAGGCCGTGCAGGAGCTGTTCCCCGAGGCCAAGCTGGGCATCGGCCCGCCCGTCAAGGACGGCTTCTACTACGACTTCGACGTCGAGAAGCCGTTCACGCCCGAGGATCTCAAGGCCATCGAGAAGAAGATGCAGGAGATCCAGAAGCGGGGGCAGCGCTTTGCCCGCCGTGTGGTCACCGACGAGGCCGCCCGTGAGGAGCTGGCCGCCGAGCCGTACAAGCTGGAGCTGATCGGCCTCAAGGGCTCGGCCTCCTCCGACGACGGCGCGGACGTCGAGGTCGGCGCCGGTGAGCTGACGATCTACGACAACCTGGACGCCAAGACCGGCGAGCTGTGCTGGAAGGACCTCTGCCGCGGTCCGCACCTGCCCTCGACCCGCCTCATCCCGGCGTTCAAGCTGATGCGCAACGCGGCCGCCTACTGGCGCGGCAGCGAGAAGAACCCGATGCTCCAGCGCATCTACGGCACCGCCTGGCCGTCCAAGGACGAGCTGAAGGCCTACCTGGACTTCCTCGCCGAGGCCGAGAAGCGCGACCACCGCAAGCTCGGCACCGAACTGGACCTCTTCTCCATCCCGGAGCAGATCGGCTCCGGCCTCGCCGTCTTCCACCCCAAGGGCGGCATCGTCCGCCGGGTCATGGAGGACTACTCGCGGCGCCGCCACGAGGAGGAGGGCTACGAGTTCGTCTACACCCCGCACGCCACGAAGGGGAAGCTCTTCGAGACGTCCGGGCACCTGGACTGGTACGCCGAGGGCATGTACCCGCCCATGCAGCTCGACGAGGGCGTGGACTACTACCTCAAGCCCATGAACTGCCCGATGCACAACCTGATCTTCGACGCGCGCGGCCGCTCCTACCGCGAACTGCCGCTGCGCCTCTTCGAGTTCGGGACCGTGTACCGGTACGAGAAGTCGGGCGTCGTGCACGGCCTGACCCGTGCCCGCGGCTTCACCCAGGACGACGCGCACATCTACTGCACCCGTGAGCAGATGTCCGAGGAGCTGGACAAGACGCTCACCTTCGTCCTCGGCCTGCTGCGCGACTACGGCCTGACCGACTTCTACCTGGAGCTGTCCACCAAGGACCCGGAGAAGTTCGTCGGCTCCGACGAGGTCTGGGAGGAGGCGACCGAGACCCTGCGCCAGGTCGCCGAGAAGCAGGGCCTGCCCCTGGTCCCGGACCCGGGCGGCGCCGCCTTCTACGGCCCGAAGATCTCCGTCCAGGCGAAGGACGCGATCGGCCGGACCTGGCAGATGTCGACCATCCAGCTCGACTTCAACCTGCCCGAGCGCTTCAACCTGGAATACACCGGCCCGGACGGCTCCAAGCAGCGCCCGGTCATGATCCACCGCGCGCTGTTCGGCTCCATCGAGCGGTTCTTCGCCGTCCTGCTGGAGCACTACGCGGGTGCCTTCCCGGCGTGGCTGGCCCCGGTCCAGGCGCTGGGCATCCCGATCGGCGACACGCACGTGGAGTACCTGGAGAAGTTCGCCGCCGCGGCCCGGAAGCAGGGCCTGCGCGTCGAGGTGGACTCCTCCTCGGACCGCATGCAGAAGAAGATCCGCAACGCCCAGAAGCAGAAGGTGCCCTTCATGGTCATCGCGGGCGACGAGGACATGTCTAACGGCTCGGTGTCGTTCCGCTACCGCGACGGCTCGCAGGAGAACGGCATCCCGTTCGACGCGGCCATCGCGAAGATCGCACAGGTCGTCCAGGAGCGGGCCCAGGTCTGATCCGGCACCGGCTCCGTACGAAGGCCCCCGGGGAGGTTCACCTCCCCGGGGGCCTCTCGTCTCCCTCGCGGGTGAAGGTCTGCATCAGCCAGGACGAGAACGAGCCCGTCACCGCGCCGAGCAGGGCGAGGCCGCCGATCATCATCCCGATGGCGATCGTCCGGCCCATCGGGGTGACCGGGGTGACGTCGCCGTAGCCGACCGTGGTGAGGGTCGACGCCGCCCACCACACGGCGTCCCCGAACGTGCGCATGGTGGCGCCGGGCGCCCCGCGTTCCGCCTGGTAGACCGCGAGAGCACCGGAGAAGCCGAGCAGCAGGGTGGACAGGCCGGCGTAGGAGATCACGCGTGCGTGCAGCGAGAGCCGGGGCTGTCCGGCCTTGCGCTGTACCGCGTCGTACAGCGGAACGATCCGCAGCGGGCGCAGCAGCGGCAGAATGACCACCATCGTGTGCAGCATGTGCGTGGGGACGAAGCGCAGCCCCTGCCCGCTGAGCCGCCAGCGCACCCCGTAGTCCGCGGCGAACAGCACCCAGAGGGCCAGCATCACCAGCTTGCACACGGTGTGCCAGAAGGCGGGCAGGTCCGGAGCCAGGACGTGGGTGGCATACGCGGCCAGGAAGACCAGCGACGCCAGGAAGAGGGGGATCTCGGTGCGCTGCTCCCAGAGCGCCCGGCGGCTGTCGTCGTCCACCGGCCAAGCTTGGCCGGTGACCTTTCTCCCGCCGCCCCGGCGACACGCCGCGAACGGGCGAAGCCATATGCTGCCTAGCATGACGAGTGAGCCGGAGCAGCAGATCGGAGTGGGGACGCAGGACGCGTTCCAGCGCCTGTGGACGCCCCACCGGATGGCCTACATCCAGGGCGAGAACAAGCCGAGCGGCCCGGGGGCCGACGACGGCTGCCCCTTCTGCACGATCCCGGCCAAGTCCGACGAGGACGGGCTGATCGTCCGGCGCGGCGAGCATGTCTACGCCGTCCTCAACCTCTACCCGTACAACGGCGGCCATCTGATGACGGTCCCGTACCGCCATGTCGCCGACTACACGGACCTGACCGGTCCGGAGACCGCGGAGCTCGCCGAGCTGACCAAGCAGGCGATGACGGCCCTGCGCACCGCGTCCGGCGCGCACGGCTTCAACATCGGCATGAACCAGGGCACGGTCGCGGGCGCCGGCATCGCCGCCCACCTGCACCAGCACATCGTCCCGCGCTGGGGCGGCGACACGAACTTCATGCCGGTGGTCGGCCACACGAAGGTGCTGCCGCAGCTGCTGGCCGACACCAGGAAGATGCTGGCGGAGTCCTGGCCGGCGTAGCCGCGGGGTGCCCTCCGCCGAGGGCACCGCTCACGCGTCGTACAGGTCGGCCTTCTTCGGCGTGGGGTCCTGGACCAAGCCGCTGAGGATGCCCGACCGCGTGCCGAACTTCTCCGTGTCCACGCCGTTCTCCTCCAGCACCCGGATCGCCGCCGAGTGCACCACCCGCAGCACCGGGGTGGCCGCGCGCAGCGCGTCGTCGGCCATGAAGCGGTGCCGCCAGGGCTGGTCAGCCCAGGCGTGCCGCAGACCGAACGGCTCGGGCAGGACGAGCGAGCCGCCGAGCCAGTTGAGCAGCGGCGGGTACCAGGTCAGCGGGGCGCGCGCGGCGAGCCGTACCACCTCGTCGGTGGTGACCAGCGGCAGCATGATTTTCCTGGTCTCCCAGGGCTTGAGGGACTTGGCCACCTCCTTGCTCGGCGGCTCCGGCTTGGAGGTGAACAGCGCGTTCACCGGACCCAGCGCATGCCCGGTCACCTCGATGCGCAGCGTCTCGTGCAGCACCGTCACCGTGATCAGCATGGTGAGGACCAGCTGCCCGTCCCACAGCGTCCACTGCACGCCCAGATAGTGCCGGTCGCCGCTGCCGAACTGCTGCTTGTTGCAGATCTCTTGTATCGCGTGCGTCTTGACCTGGAAGGCCTCGACGTCGGTGCCCTCGGGCCGGGCCACCTCCGTGGCCTTCTCGCCGATCGGCGTGACGATCCAGTGCTTGATGGACGGCTTGGGGAACCCGCCGGTGTTCAGCGGGCCCCGCTCCAGCAGGGCGAGCTGGTCGTGGATCGCGCGTATCACGTCCCAGCTGCGGAAGGGGTGGATCTCCCGGGCCGGGTCGGCGGGCACCAGGTCCTCGGCGAGCTGCCAGGCGCCCCAGCGGGTGCCCATGCCGAGTATGCCCTTGGGGCCGGCGTAGAAGACCGAGTTGGACTGCTGCTCGGCGCTGAGCCGGGCCAGCGACTGGCGCAGCTCCTCGGCCGCGGTCTGGTTGGGGCCGCGCGGCACGGCCTCGGGGACCTTGGCGCCGACGCTGGTGCCCGAGAGCAGGCCGCCCCAGCGGGCCCGCAGATCCTTGGCCGTGCGCTCGCAGATCCGCTTGGCCCAGAACCAGCCGAGCACGGGGAGCACGACCGACCCCCGGGCATACCACGCCCAGAAGCCGGTGAACGGCATCTTGATCAGGAACAGCGCGGCGAGCACGCCGACCCCCAGGAGCAGGGCGGTGGCGAGCGCACCCGCCCGTTTGTGCTCGCGCGTGGCGACGAACGTGCGCAGCTGGAAGACGAGCAGCCAGGCGAGCAGCCCGGGCAGGAAGAGGACTCCGCACAGGACCGTCACGGCGGTCAGGCGGTTGTCGCGCTCCCGGCGGATGTTGTTCGCCGCGAGGCAGTGCTCGACGACGAACTGGGGCTCGGTGCCGAAGGACTGGATGAGCGGCTTGCGGCCGGGAGCGAGCATCCGGCCGATCACGGCCCGCGAGAACGCCTCACCGAGGTTGGGCCGCAGCAGGGCGATCCTGCCGGGCTTGAGAGTCGACTCGTGCCACTCGTTGTCGGCCTTCTTGATCTCCTCCATCGGGCTGTCCCGGTACGCCGCGGAGGCCAGCGCGGCGGTCGCCGCCTGACTCGCGTCGCCCGAGACGGGCACCTGGGGCCCGTCCCACTCCGTTCCCAACGACATTCCCGCCCCCATCGCCGCCGGTGTCGCTTCTGCGGCCTTCCCGACTTCCCTGCTCCGCACACCTGTTGAACGGGCCGTCGCGTCGATTACCCGTCACAACCGGACGACTGCGGCACGACCCGATCACGTGATCAGCGTATCCGCCGCCACCGACAACCCGCGGGCGGACGGCCGAAGCCGCCCGCCCGCGCACCCGCTCGCGGGTGCTGAACTACCCGTTCTCACCTGCCTGTTCCCGGATCCGTTCGGCGATCTGCGGCGGCATCGGCTCGTGCCGGGCGTAGGCGCGGTCGAACCGTGCCGTGCCGTGCGACAGCGAGCGCAGGTCGACGGCGTACCGGCCGATCTCGAACTCGGGCACCTCGGCCTTGATCAGCGTCCGCCCGGAACCCACCTGTTCGGTGCCGAGCAGCCGGCCGCGCCTGCTGGACAGGTCGCTCATCACGGCGCCCACGTAGTCGTCGCCGACCAGCACGGACACCTCGGCCACCGGCTCCAGCAGATGGATCTTCGCGTCCGCCGCGGCCTCGCGCAGCGCGAGCGCGCCCGCGGTCTGGAAGGCCGCGTCGGAGGAGTCCACCGAGTGCGCCTTGCCGTCCAGCAGCGTGATCCGCACGTCCACCAGCGGATATCCCGCGGCGACACCCTTGGCGGCCTGCGCCCGTACGCCCTTCTCCACGGACGGGATGAACTGGCGCGGTACGGCACCGCCGACCACCTTGTCCACGAACTCGATGCCCGAGCCGCCCGGCAGCGGCTCCACCTCGATCTCGCAGATGGCGTACTGCCCGTGCCCGCCGGACTGCTTCACATGCCGCCCGCGTCCGCCGGCCTTGTTCGCGAACGTCTCCCGCAGGGAGACCCGGTGCGGGACGACGTCGACCTGGACGCCGTAGCGGCTGCGCAGCCGTTCCAGGGCGACGTCCGCGTGGGCCTCGCCCAGGCACCACAGGACCACCTGGTGGGTGTCCTGGTTCTGCTCCAGCCGCATCGTGGGGTCCTCGGCCACCAGCCGGGACAGGCCCTGCGAGAGCTTGTCCTCGTCGGCCTTGCTGTGCGCCTGGATGGCGAGCGGCAGCAGCGGGTCGGGCATCCGCCAGGGCTCCATCAGGAGCGGGTCGTCCTTCGCGGACAGCGTGTCCCCGGTCTCGGCCCGGCCGAGCTTGGCCACGCACACCAGATCGCCGGCGACCGCGTGCGTCACCGGGCGCTGCTGCTTGCCGAAGGGCATGGACAGGGCGCCGACCTTCTCGTCGACGTCGTGGTCCTCGTGGCCGCGGTCGGCCAGCCCGTGCCCGGAGACGTGCACCGTCTGGTCGGGGCGCAGGGTGCCGGAGAAGACACGCACCAGGGAGACCCGGCCGACGTAGGGGTCGGAGGAGGTCTTGACGACCTCGGCGACCAGCGGGCCGCCGGTGTCGCACGGCTTCAGCGCGCGCGCCTTGCCGTCGATGGTGGTGACCTCGGGCAGCGGGTGCTCGAACGGGGTCGGGAACCCGCCCGTGACCAGCTCCAGCAGCTCCACCGTGCCCAGGCCCTGTTTGGCACCCTCGGCGGCGGGGGCGGCCGCCAGGACGGGGAAGAACGAGCCGCGGGCGACGGCCCGCTCCAGGTCCTGGATCAGCGTCTTGACGTCGACCTGCTCGCCGCCGAGATAGCGGTCCATGAGGGTCTCGTCCTCGCTCTCGGCGATGATCCCCTCGATGAGCCGGTTGCGGGCCTCCTCTATGTCCGGCAGCTGGTCCTCGCCGGGCTCGGACTCCTTGCGCTCCCCGGTCGAGTAGTCGAACAGCTTCTGCGACAGCAGTCCGACCAGCCCGGTCACGGGCGCGTGCCCGTCGGGTCCCTCGGGGCCGCGCAGCGGGAGGTACAGCGGCAGCACGGCATCGGGGTCGTCGCCGCCGAAGGCCTCCGCGCAGACGCGGGTCATCTCCTCGAAGTCGGCGCGGGCCGCCTCCAGGTGCGTGATCACGATCGCGCGCGGCATGCCGACGGCCGCGCACTCCTCCCACACCATCCGGGTGGAGCCGTCCACGCCGTCCGAGGCCGAGACGACGAAGAGGGCCGCGTCCGCGGCGCGCAGACCGGCCCTGAGCTCCCCGACGAAGTCGGCGTATCCGGGGGTGTCGAGCAGGTTGATCTTGATGCCGTCCCAGGCGACCGGCACCAGGGAGAGCTGTACCGAGCGCTGCTGCCGGTGCTCGATCTCGTCGTAGTCCGAGACAGTGCCGCCGTCCTCCTTGCGGCCCGCCCGGTTCACCGCCCCCGCGGCCAGCGCGAGGGCCTCCACCAGAGTCGTCTTGCCCGAACCGGAGTGGCCGACCAGCACCACGTTCCGTACGGATGCGGGCTGGTCGGCCTCCAGAGCCCTGCCGGCGGCCCCGGGGTGGTGCGTTTGAGTCTTGTCGCCCATGATCCTGCCTCCCGTGCACGGTGAGGTCACTGTGGGCGCGGACACGCGGGACCCGCGTGCACTGGCGGCTCCGGCGACGCCCGCGGTTATTCGAGCTTTCCACTCCCGTCATGCTGCGTCCATACGAACGACAATCGCGCACGCCGATCGCGCCGCGCACGGCGGCCCGCACCGGTTCGCGCCACGGGCCGCGGGTGCCCGCCCGTCACGCGCACGCGCGCGTGGCTACGATGGGCCAGCCGGAGGCCACCAGGGCCGCGGCGACACCGACCGTCGGGAAGGCCATGCTGAACAAGTACGCGCGTGCATTCTTCACGCGTGTCCTCACGCCGTTCGCCGCGTTTCTCATCCGCCGGGGCGTGAGCCCCGACACGGTCACGCTCATCGGCACGGCCGGTGTGGTCGCGGGCGCGCTGGTCTTCTACCCCCGGGGCGAGTTCTTCTGGGGCACGGTCGTGATCACCTTGTTCGTCTTCTCCGACCTGGTCGACGGCAACATGGCCCGCCAGCTGGGCCGCTCCAGCCGCTGGGGCGCCTTCCTGGACTCCACCCTCGACCGGGTCGCCGACGGCGCGATCTTCGGCGGCTTCGCGCTCTGGTACGCGGGCAACGGGAACAACGACGTCCTGTGCGCCGTCTCGATCTTCTGCCTGGCCAGCGGGCAGGTGGTGTCGTACACCAAGGCGCGCGGCGAGTCCATCGGGCTGCCGGTCGCGGTCAACGGCCTGGTCGAACGCGCCGAGCGGCTGGTGATCTCGCTGGTCGCGGCCGGTTTCGCGGGCCTGCACAAGTTCGGTGTGCCGGGCATCCAGTGGCTGCTGCCGATCGCCCTGTGGATCGTCGCCGTCGGCAGCCTCGTCACGCTGATCCAGCGGGTCGTCACCGTCCGCCGCGAGTCCGCCGAGGCGGAGGCCGCCGCGGCCCAGAGCCCCAGCGAGGCCGCGAAGTGAGCGCCGCCGAACGGCTCACCGACGGGCTGTACGGGCTCGGCTGGAGCACCGTCAAGAAGCTCCCCGAACCCGTCGCGGTGCGGCTCGGGCAGACCATCGCCGACCTCGCCTGGAAGCAGCGCGGCAAGGGAGTGCAGCGGCTGGAGAGCAACTACGCGCGCGTGGTGCCCGGCGCCGGCCCCGAGCGCCTGCGCGAACTGTCCCGCGCGGGCATGCGCTCGTACCTGCGCTACTGGATGGAGTCCTTCCGGCTGCCCGCCTGGAGCCGCGAGCGCGTGAAGTCGGGCTTCGACCCCAAGGACATACATTTCCTCACCGACGGACTGGCCGCCGGCGGGGGCGTGATCCTCGCGCTGCCGCACATGGCCAACTACGACCTGGCCGGCGCCTGGGTCACCACCAAGCTGGAGACGCCGTTCACCACGGTCGCCGAGCGGCTCAAGCCCGAGACGCTGTACGACCGTTTCGTCGCCTACCGCGAGGGCCTCGGCATGGAGGTCCTGCCGCACAGTGGCGGCTCCGCCTTCGGCACCCTCGCCCGCAGGCTGCGCGACGGCGGCCTGGTCTGCCTGGTCGCCGACCGCGATCTGTCCGCCTCCGGCGTCGAGGTCGACTTCTTCGGCGAGAAGACCCGGATGCCCGCGGGCCCGGCGTTGCTCGCCCAGCAGACCGGCGCGCTGCTGCTGCCGGTCACTCTCTGGTACGACGACTCGCCTGTCATGCAGGGCCGTGTGCATCCCCCGGTCGAGGTACCCGAGTCAGGTACCCGGGCCGAGAAGACGTCTGTCATGACACAGGCGCTGGCCGACGCCTTCGCCACCGGGATCGCCGATCATCCGGAGGACTGGCACATGCTGCAGCGGCTGTGGCTCGCCGACCTCGACCCCGCGAAGGGACCCTCGTGAGAATCGGGATCGTCTGCCCGTACTCCTGGGACGTGCCCGGCGGCGTCCAGTTCCACATCCGCGACCTCGCCGAGTACTTCCTCCGCCTCGGCCATGACGTGTCCGTCCTCGCCCCGGCCGACGACGACACCCCGCTGCCGCCGTACGTCGTCTCGGCCGGCCGCGCGGTCCCGGTGCCGTACAACGGCTCGGTGGCCCGCCTGAACTTCGGCTTCCTGTCGGCCGCGCGGGTGCGGCGCTGGCTGCACGAAGGCGCCTTCGACGTGGTCCACATCCACGAGCCGACCTCGCCCTCGCTGGGCCTGCTGACCTGCTGGGCGGCCTCCGGCCCGATCGTGGCCACCTTCCACACCTCCAACCCCCGCTCGCGCGCGATGATCGCCGCGTACGCCATCCTCCAGGCGGCCCTGGAGAAGATCAGCGCCCGGATCGCGGTCAGCGAGTACGCCCGCCGGACGCTGGTCGAGCACCTCGGCGGGGACGCGGTGGTCATCCCCAACGGCGTCGACGTGGACTTCTTCGCCAAGGCCGAGCCGAAGCCGGAGTGGCAGGGCGACACGATCGGCTTCATCGGCCGCATCGACGAGCCCCGCAAGGGCCTGCCGGTCCTGATGAAGGCGCTGCCGAAGATCCTTTCGGCCCGCCCGCAGACGCGCCTGCTGGTCGCCGGGCGGGGCGACGAGGAGGCGGCCGTGGAGGACCTGCCGAAGGAGCTACGCGCGCGTGTGGAGTTCCTCGGCATGATCAGCGACGAGGACAAGGCGCGCTTCCTGCGCAGCGTCGACCTGTACGTCGCGCCCAACACCGGCGGCGAGAGCTTCGGCATCATCCTGGTCGAGGCGATGTCGGCGGGCGCGCCCGTGCTCGCCTCCGACCTGGACGCCTTCGTGCAGGTCCTCGACAAGGGCGAGGCCGGCGAGGTCTTCGCCAACGAGGACGCCGACGCGCTCGCCGAGGCCGCCGTCCGCCTCCTGGCGGACCCGGCCCGCCGCACGGAGCTGCGCGAGCGCGGCAGCGCCCATGTACGGCGCTTCGACTGGTCGACGGTCGGCGCGGACATCCTGTCGGTGTACGAAACCGTCACCACCGGCACGGCGGCGGTCGCCACGGACGAGCGGTCGGGCCTCCGCGCCCGCTTCGGCCTGGCCCGGGACTGACGGGAGTCCGCGCCCGCTTCGGCCTGGCCCCGGACTGACGGGACTGCGTGCTCGCTTCGCGCGGGCGCGGGACTGACGGGGCGGGGCCGTGGTTTCGGGCGGGCTCGGGACTGACGGAGTCGCGGGTGGAGCTCGGGTCGGTGTGGGGGTGCCCGTGGGTGCGACGCGTTTCGGGCCGGTGTGGGAATGGCGGGACTGCGGGGGGTCCGCTTCCGGCTGGCCCGGGACTGCCGTAGCTGCGGGTGGCGCTCGGGCCGGTGCGGGGTGCCGGCTTGTGCGACGCGTTTCGGGAGGGCGGGGTTCGGGCCGGTGGTGGGATTTCGGGGCCTGCTTCGGGCTGGCCCGGGACCGGTTGGGCTGGGGTCGCGGTTCGGGCGGGCTCGGGACTGACGGAGTTGCGGGTGGCGCTCGGGCCGTGCGGGGTGCCGGCTTGTGCGACGCGTCGGGACGGCGGGCGGCGGGGTTCGGGCCGGTGCGGGAATGGCGGGACTGCGGGGGTCCGCTGTCCGCTGGCCCGGGGCCGACGGGCTTCGAGGACGGACCGAGCGTGCCGATAGCCTTCGCCCGTGACCGCAACCCTCATCTGGATCCTTGTCGCCCTCGTCGCGATCGGCGTGTACCTGAGCTGGACGGCCGGGCGGCTGGACCGGCTGCATGTGCGGATGGACGCCGCGCGGGCCGCGCTCGACGCGCAGCTGCTGCGCCGGGCCTCCGTGGCACAGGAACTGGCCACCTCGGGCGTGCTGGACCCGGCCGCCTCGATCGTGCTGTACGAGGCCGCGCACGCCGCCCGGCAGGCCGAGGAGGAGCAGCGGGAGGTCGCCGAGAGCGAGCTGAGCCAGGCCCTGCGCGCGGTCTTCGGGGATCCGGCGCAGGTGGAGGCCGTCAGGGAGGCCCCAGGAGGGGAGGAGGCGGCGCGTGAGCTGGCCGAGGCGGTGCGCCGGGTCCCGATGGCCCGCCGCTTCCACAACGACGCCGTAGGAGCCGCCCGAAGGCTCCGCGAGCATCGCAAGGTCCGCTGGTTCCGGCTGGCCGGCCACGCCCCGTTCCCCCTGGCCTTCGAGATGGACGACGAGCCCCCCGCGGCCCTGGTGGAGCGGGCCGCCTGAACCCAGGGGGAACCCTCCCTGGACGAAAAGGATCCACCTGCTTGCCATTGGCCCTTGCTGTGGCCTGGTCCACTCGCGTTTCCTCGGTGGTGCAGAAAATCCTCTTCACCATCAGTGAGGTCACCCGTGTCCACCATCGACAACCAGGCTCCCGAGACCGGCACCGCCCGCGTGAAGCGCGGCATGGCCGAGCAGCTCAAGGGCGGCGTGATCATGGACGTCGTCACGCCGGAGCAGGCGAAGATCGCCGAGGACGCGGGCGCCGTCGCCGTCATGGCCCTGGAGCGGGTCCCGGCCGACATCCGCAAGGACGGCGGCGTGGCCCGTATGTCCGACCCGGACATGATCGAGGGCATCATCGACGCCGTCTCGATCCCGGTCATGGCCAAGTCCCGCATCGGCCACTTCGTCGAGGCCCAGGTGCTGCAGTCCCTCGGCGTCGACTACATCGACGAGTCCGAGGTCCTCACCCCGGCCGACGAGGTCAACCACTCCGACAAGTGGGCCTTCACCACCCCGTTCGTGTGTGGCGCCACCAACCTGGGCGAGGCCCTGCGCCGTATCGCCGAGGGCGCCGCGATGATCCGCTCCAAGGGCGAGGCCGGCACCGGCAACGTCGTGGAGGCCGTGCGCCACCTGCGCCAGATCAAGAACGAGATCGCCAAGCTGCGCGGCTTCGACAACCACGAGCTGTACGCCGCCGCCAAGGAGCTGCGCGCCCCGTACGAGCTGGTCAAGGAGGTCGCCGAGCTGGGCAAGCTCCCGGTGGTCCTCTTCTCCGCCGGTGGCGTGGCCACCCCGGCCGACGCGGCCCTGATGCGTCAGCTCGGCGCCGAGGGCGTGTTCGTCGGCTCCGGCATCTTCAAGTCCGGCGACCCGGCCAAGCGCGCCGCCGCCATCGTGAAGGCCACCACCTTCTACGACGACCCGAAGATCATCGCGGACGCGTCGCGCAACCTCGGCGAGGCCATGGTCGGCATCAACTGCGACACCCTCCCCGAGACCGAGCGCTACGCGAACCGCGGCTGGTGATCCACCCGCCAAGGACTCTTCCAAGGACTGCACGACACACATGACTGACGCACCCGTCATAGGCGTCCTGGCCCTCCAGGGCGACGTACGGGAGCACCTCATCGCCCTGGCCGCGGCCGATGCCGTGGCCAGGCCGGTGCGGCGCCCCGAGGAACTCGCCGAGGTCGACGGCCTCGTCCTGCCCGGCGGCGAGTCCACCACCATCTCCAAGCTGGCCGTCCTCTTCGGCGTGATGGACCCCCTTCGCGCGCGCGTGGCCGACGGCATGCCCGTCTACGGCACCTGCGCGGGCATGATCATGCTCGCCGACAAGATCCTCGACCCGCGCTCGGGCCAGGAGACCATCGGCGGCATCGACATGATCGTGCGCCGCAACGCCTTCGGCCGGCAGAACGAGTCGTTCGAGGCCGCGGTCGACGTGAAGGGCATCCCGGGCGATCCTGTGGAGGGCGTGTTCATCCGCGCTCCCTGGGTGGAGTCCGTGGGCGCCGGGGCCGAGGTGCTCGCCGAGCACGACGGCCACATCGTCGCCGTCCGCCAGGGCAACGCGCTCGCCACGTCGTTCCACCCGGAACTGACCGGCGACCACCGCGTGCACTCCCTGTTCGTCGACATGGTGCGCGCCAACCGAGCGTCGGAGTCCTTGTAGGATCTCTGACGTTCGTACAGAGATTGGTTACGCGAAGGAGACAGGCAGATGTCCGGCCACTCTAAATGGGCCACGACGAAGCACAAGAAGGCCGTGATCGATGCCAAGCGCGGCAAGCTCTTCGCGAAGCTGATCAAGAACATCGAGGTCGCGGCGCGCATGGGCGGCGTCGACCTCGACGGCAACCCGACGCTCTACGACGCCGTCCAGAAGGCCAAGAAGCAGTCGGTGCCGAACAAGAACATCGACTCCGCGATCAAGCGCGGCGGTGGTCTCGAGGCCGGCGGTGCCGACTACGAGACGATCATGTACGAGGGCTACGGCCCGAACGGTGTCGCGGTGCTCATCGAGTGCCTCACCGACAACCGCAACCGCGCCGCCTCCGACGTCCGCGTGGCCATGACCCGCAACGGCGGCTCCATGGCCGACCCGGGCTCGGTGTCCTACCTGTTCAACCGCAAGGGCGTCGTGATCGTCCCCAAGGGCGAGCTGACCGAGGACGACGTGCTCGGCGCGGTCCTGGACGCCGGTGCCGAGGAAGTCAACGACCTCGGCGAGAACTTCGAGGTCATCAGCGAGGCCAGCGACCTGGTTGCGGTCCGCACCGCCCTCCAGGAGGCCGGCATCGACTACGAGTCCGCCGAGGCCAACTTCGTCCCGACCATGCAGGTCGAGCTGGACGAGGAGGGCGCCAAGAAGATCTTCAAGCTGATCGACGCGCTCGAGGACAGCGACGACGTGCAGAACGTCTTCGCCAACTTCGACGTGAGCGACGAGATCATGGAGAAGGTCGACGCGTAACCCTCCGCGGGTTCAGCGGATTCCCGGCGGGCCGGTGGGACACGTCCCACCGGCCCGCCGTCATTGTCAGTGGGACCCGATAGCCTGCACAAACACGTGATCGAGGCGATCGGAGGGAGGGGCCCGGTGCGGGTGCTGGGGGTGGACCCGGGACTGACCCGGTGCGGTGTCGGCGTCGTCGAGGGGGTGGCAGGCCGCCCGCTCACCATGCTCGGCGTCGGTGTCGTGCGCACGCCCGTGGACGCCGATCTCAGCCACCGCCTCCTCGCCGTCGAGCGGGGCATCGAGCAGTGGCTGGACGAGCACCGCCCCGAGTTCGTCGCCGTAGAGCGCGTCTTCAGCCAGCACAACGTGCGCACGGTGATGGGCACCGCCCAGGCCAGCGCCGTGGCCATGCTGTGCGCCGCCCGGCGCGGCATCCCGGTCGCGCTGCACACCCCGAGCGAGGTCAAGGCAGCCGTCACCGGCTCCGGGCGCGCCGACAAGGCGCAGGTCGGCGCCATGGTCACCCGGCTGCTCCGGCTCTCCGCGCCACCGAGGCCGGCCGACGCCGCCGACGCCCTCGCGCTGGCCATCTGCCACATCTGGCGCGCCCCCGCCCAGAACCGGCTCCAGCAGGCGGTCGCCCGCCACACAGTCCACGCAACGAAAGGCCGTACGACATGATCGCCTTCGTCAGCGGCACGGTCGCCGCGCTCGCCCCGGACGCCGCGGTCGTCGAGGTCGGCGGCGTCGGCATGGCCGTCCAGTGCACGCCCAACACGCTGTCCACGCTCCGCATGGGCCGGCCTGCCAAGCTGCACACCTCGCTCGTCGTCCGCGAGGACTCGCTGACCCTGTACGGCTTCGCCGACGACGACGAGCGTCAGGTCTTCGAGCTGCTGCAGACCGCGAGCGGAGTCGGCCCGCGCCTGGCCCAGGCCATGCTCGCCGTGCACACCCCGGACGCGCTGCGCCGCGCCGTCGCCACCGGTGACGAGAAGGCCCTCACCGCCGTCCCCGGCATCGGCAAGAAGGGTGCGCAGAAGCTCCTGCTGGAGCTGAAGGACCGGCTCGGCGAGCCCCTCGGCACGGCCCCCGCGATCGGCGCGCCGGTCACCCAGGGCTGGCGCGACCAGCTCCACGCGGCCCTCATCGGCCTGGGCTACGCCACCCGCGAGGCCGACGAGGCCGTCGCCGCCGTGGCGCCCCAGGCCGAGGCCGCCGGCGGCACCCCGCAGGTCGGACCGCTGCTGAGAGCCGCCCTGCAGACCCTGAACCGCGCCCGCTGACCCCACGCGAACCCGGCCCGCCGAACCGCGCCCGCTGACCCACGACGATCGAGGCACACCACATGAACTGGGACGACACGCCCGACACCCCCGCCCCCGAGCGGCTCGTCGGTGCGTCCGCCGACCGGGAGGACCAGGCCGTCGAGGCCGCCCTGCGCCCCAAGGACCTCGGCGAGTTCATCGGCCAGGAGAAGGTCCGCGAGCAGCTCGACCTCGTCCTGCGGGCCGCACGCGCGCGTGGCGCCACCGCCGACCATGTGCTGCTGTCCGGTGCGCCCGGCCTCGGCAAGACCACCCTGTCGATGATCATCGCCGCCGAGATGGGCGCCCCGATCCGCATCACCTCCGGCCCCGCCATCCAGCACGCCGGCGACCTCGCCGCGATCCTCTCCTCCCTCCAGGAGGGCGAGGTCCTCTTCCTGGACGAGATCCACCGCATGTCCCGGCCCGCCGAGGAGATGCTGTACATGGCGATGGAGGACTTCCGCGTCGACGTCATCGTCGGCAAGGGCCCCGGCGCCACCGCAATCCCGCTGGAGCTGCCGCCGTTCACCCTGGTCGGCGCCACCACCCGCGCGGGCCTGCTGCCGCCGCCGCTGCGCGACCGCTTCGGCTTCACCGCGCACATGGAGTTCTACGAGCCGCGCGAGCTGGAGCGGGTCGTGCACCGCTCGGCGAGCCTGCTGGACGTGGAGATCGTGCCGGACGGCGCCGCGGAGATCGCCGGCCGCTCCCGCGGCACGCCCCGTATCGCCAACCGCCTGCTGCGCCGCGTCCGCGACTATGCGCAGGTCAAGGCGGACGGTGTGATCACCCGCGAGATCGCCGCCGCCGCCCTGGCCGTCTACGAGGTCGACGCGCGCGGCCTCGACCGCCTCGACCGCGCCGTCCTGGAGGCCCTGCTGAAGCTCTTCGCCGGCGGCCCCGTCGGCCTGTCCACGCTCGCCGTCGCGGTGGGGGAGGAGCGGGAGACCGTCGAGGAGGTCGCCGAACCGTTCCTCGTGCGGGAGGGACTGCTCGCCCGCACCCCGCGCGGCCGGGTCGCCACCCCGGCGGCCTGGGCACACCTCGGTCTGACCCCGCCCAGCTCGGCGAGCGGGGGGCCGACCGGGGCAAACGGACAACAGGACTTGTTCGGGACCTGACGGCGCGATGATGTCTCGATGGCGGCGAGGACATTGGCCCGGTCAGGAACTCAGGTGCCATGCTGGGCGTTGTTCCATGCACGCGGACTCGCTTAGACTCCGCCGATGCCGCCTTTGTGGGCGGCGCCGACCCACACCCCCATCAACAGGCCGCTCTCCGTCGCGGTCGCGCGAAGGAAACCCCGTCCCGTGAATGCCTTTACCCTTCTCCCCTTCATCGTGCTCATCGCGGCCATGTTCCTGATGACGCGCTCGGCCAAGAAGAAGCAGCAGCAGGCCGCCAATATGCGGAACGAGATGCAGCCCGGCTCCGGTGTCCGCACGATCGGGGGAATGTACGCGACGGTCAAGGAGGTCAACGAGGACACCGTCCTCCTCGACGCCGGCCCCGGCGTCGAGCTCCTCTTCGCCAAGAACGCGATCGGCGCCGTCCTCACGGACGACGAGTACAACCGCATCGTCCACGGCATCGAGCACGACCTGAAGTCCGACGCCGACATCGTCCCGGACGACGCCTCCTCCCTCACCGAGACCGACGAGTCCGACTCGCCCGCTGCCGCCGCCTCCGACGACAAGGCCGTCGACCTCGGTAAGAAGGACGCCGATGAGAACGGCACCGACACGGCCGAGGCCGCCGAGACCAAGGCGGACGACGAGCCGAAGAAGACCGACGGCGACTCCGACGCGAAGTAGTCACGCCCCGGTGGTGCGCTGCGCGGCATAATCGCGCCCCGCGCACCACCGGGCGTCTGTTTCCCGGAACAGCCCGACACCATGTCATGGCCGACCGCGCCGACCGCGCGGGACGGCCCGAGAGGGAGTACGAGAAGGTGGCAGCACCTAAGAGGGGCCGGAGCGCGAGCGCCCAGAGCAAGCCGGGACGCTCGCTGGCCCTCATCCTGATCGCCATCGTGGCGCTCACCGGAGGCATGTTCCTCTCCGGGAACAAGACTCCGCGTCTCGGCATCGACCTCGCCGGTGGTACGAGCATCACGCTCAAGGCGAAGGCCGACCAGGGGTCCGCGGTCAACAAGGCCAACATGGACACCGCGGTCGACATCATGAACCGCCGTGTCAACGGCCTCGGCGTCTCCGAGGCGGAGGTGCAGACCCAGGGGAGCGACAACATCATCGTCAACATCCCCAGGGGCACCAACTCCAAGGAGGCCCAGCAGCAGGTCGGTACCACCGCCAAGCTGTACTTCCGCCCGGTCCTGGCCAGCGAGCCCAGCGGCGGCGCCACGCAGAGCCCCTCGCCGAGCGCCTCCCCCAGCGGCAGCTCCTCGCCGAAGCCGAGCACGAGCCCCTCCGCGAGCTCCTCCTCCAAGGAGAAGGCGTCCTCGTCCTCCACCGCGTCCCCCAAGGCCTCGGCGACCTCCCAGGGCCGTGCCGTCACCGACGCGCTGAAGGCCGGCTCCACCCCCACGCCGAGCCCGTCCGCCTCCGGCAGCTCCACGCCGTCGGCCACCCCCTCGGCCTCCTCCAGCGCCGGCACCGCCGCCGCCAAGCTCCAGGCCCAGTACGCCGCCCTGGACTGCACCAAGCCCGCCGAGCGGGCCAAGGTGGGCGGCGCCGCCAAGCCCGGTGAGCCCACGGTGGCCTGCGGCCAGATCCGGAAGGTCTGGTACAAGTACGTGCTCGGCCCGGCCGCCGTCGACGGCACCGAGGTGAAGAAGGCGCAGGCCATCTTCGACACCCAGGGCGCCTCCGGCTGGCAGGTCCAGATGACCTTCAGCTCCAGCGGCTCCAAGAAGTTCGCCGACATCACGGGCCAGCTGGCGAAGAACCAGTCCCCGCAGAACGAGTTCGGCATCGTCCTGGACGGCGAGGTCGTCTCCAGCCCGTACGTCAGCCAGGCCATCACCGGCGGCCAGGCGGAGATCTCCGGCAGCTTCACCCAGCAGGACGCCCAGAGCCTCGCGAACATGCTGTCGTATGGCGCCCTGCCGCTGTCCTTCCAGGAGCAGTCCGTCACCACCGTGACCGCCGCGCTCGGCGGTGAGCAGCTGCACGCCGGTCTGCTCGCCGGCGCGATCGGCCTCGCCCTGGTAGTGATCTACCTGGTGGTCTACTACCGCGGCCTGTCGGTCGTCGCGATGGCCTCCCTCATGGCCTCCGCGATCCTCACCTACGTGATCATGTCGCTGCTCGGCCCGGCCATCGGCTTCGCGCTCAACCTCCCGGCCGTCTGTGGTGCCATCGTCGCCATCGGTATCACCGCGGACTCGTTCATCGTGTACTTCGAACGCATCCGGGACGAGATCCGCGAGGGACGCTCGCTGCGCCCCGCCGTCGAGCGGGCCTGGCCCCGCGCCCGGCGCACCATCCTGGTCTCCGACTTCGTGTCGTTCCTCGCCGCCGCCGTCCTGTTCATCGTGACCGTCAGCAAGGTCCAGGGCTTCGCGTTCACCCTCGGCCTGACCACCGTGCTCGACGTCGTCGTCGTCTTCCTGTTCACCAAGCCGCTGATGACGCTCCTCGCCCGCCGCAAGTTCTTCGCGAGCGGCCACAAGTGGTCCGGCCTCGACCCGAAGAGCCTGGGTGCCAAGCCGCCGCTGCGCCGCACCCGCCGTCCCGCCGGCCCCGCCGCCGGCTCTGTCGACCCGAAGGAGGCCTGAGATGTCGAAACTCGGCAACCTCGGCGCTCGACTGCACCGCGGCGAGATCTCGTACGACTTCGTCGGCAAGCGCAAGATCTGGTACGGCGTCTCCATCCTGATCACCATCACGGCCATCCTCGGCCTGGCGGTGCGCGGGCTGAACATGGGCATCGAGTTCAAGGGCGGCGCGGTCTTCACCACGCCGACCCACATGAGCACCTCGGTGACCCAGGCGGAGACCTACGCCAAGGACGCCTCCGGCCATGAGGCGATCGTGCAGAAGCTCGGCAACGGCAGCCTGCGCATCCAGATCGCCGGAGTCGACACCGGCCAGTCCGACAAGATCAAGCAGGAGCTGGCCAAGGACCTCAACCTCAACCCCGAGAAGCTCGCCGCCGACCTGGTCGGCCCGAGCTGGGGCCAGCAGATCGCCAACAAGGCCTGGGAGGGCCTGGCGATCTTCATGGTGCTCGTCGTGATCTACCTGGCCATCGCCTTCGAATGGCGCATGGCCGTCGCGGCCCTGGTCGCGCTGATCCACGACATCACGATCACGACCGGTATCTACGCCCTCGTCGGTTTCGAGGTCACGCCCGGTACGGTGATCGGTCTGCTGACGATCCTCGGTTACTCGCTCTACGACACGGTCGTCGTCTTCGACAGCCTCAAGGAGCAGACGCGGGACATCACCAAGCAGACCCGGTTCACCTTCAGCGACATCGCCAACCAGTCGATCAACGGCACCCTGGTCCGTTCGATCAACACCACGGTCGTCGCCCTGCTGCCGGTGGCGGGCCTGCTGTTCATCGGTGGTGGCTTCCTCGGCGCCGGCACGCTGAACGACATCTCGCTGTCGCTGTTCGTCGGCCTCGCGGCCGGTGCCTACTCGTCGATCTTCATCGCCACGCCGCTCGTCGCCGACCTCAAGGAGCGCGAGCCGGCGATGAAGGCCCTCACCAAGCGGGTCATGGCCAAGCGTGCCCAGGCCGCGGCCGAGGAGGACCTCGCCGCGGAGCGTGCCGCCGCCGATGACGACGATGCGGCCCCCGCCGTCGTGGGCCCGCGCAACCAGCCCGCGTCCCGCAGCCGGGGCCGTGGCCGACCCTCCGGGAAGCGCCGATGACCGACATCAAGGAGCTTCTGCTCAGCCGTATCCGCGACGTCGCCGACTACCCCGAGCCGGGCGTGATGTTCAAGGACATCACCCCGCTCCTGGCGGACCCGGCCGCGTTCACGGCGCTCACGGACACGCTGGCCGAGATCGCCACGAACACCGGCGCGACCAAGGTCGTCGGCCTGGAGGCCCGGGGCTTCATCCTGGGCGCCCCGGTCGCCGTCCGCGCGGGCCTCGGCTTCATCCCCGTCCGCAAGGCGGGCAAGCTGCCCGGGGCGACGCTGCGCCAGGCGTACGACCTGGAGTACGGCTCGGCCGAGATCGAGGTGCACGCGGAGGACCTGGCATCCGGTGACCGGGTGCTGATCGTGGACGACGTCCTCGCCACGGGAGGTACGGCCGAGGCCGCGATCCAGCTGATCCAGCGTGCCGGGGCGGATGTCTCCGGCCTTGCGGTGCTGATGGAGCTGGGCTTCCTGGGCGGCCGTGTCCGGCTGGAGCCGGCGCTGGACGGGGCGCCGCTGGAGGCGCTGCTTCAGGTCTGAGCGGATCGCTGCACAAGCGGCCTCGGCTTCGCCGCAGGCCGCTTCGTGCTTCCCGCCCGCACCACCCGAGCGGCACGCGTGTGCAGGAACCGCCCCACGGCCGAGGCCACCCCCGGGACACCTCCCGCACGCCCCGGAATCACCCGGAATCCACCTCCCGGAATCCGGCGGAAGCTCCCCGCGTTGCACAGGTGGACGGTCCTGACTTCCGGCTGAAGGCGATGACCAGCCGCAGGATCGCTACCATGGGGTCTCCGGAGCCTGACCGGGGGACCCGGATCGCGCACGAGGAGTCCTCTTGCCAGACGAGGCCCAGCACCTGACCGCCGCAAAGCCCGAGTCCGCCTCGGCCGCCGCGGCGAAGCCCGCGCCGCACGTGTCCAACGCCAAGAACGACACCCGCGGGCCGATCGAGCACGCCCAGTCCGCGCCCGTCGAGAAGGCTGCCGAGGCCTCGCGTCCCAAGCCCGCACCCCCCGAGCGCCCGGCCCAGCCGCCCGTGGTCCGCCCGCCCGTCGTCCAGCCCGGCCGCACCGGCTCCTCCAACCGCGTCCGCGCCCGCCTGGCCCGCCTCGGCGTGCAACGCGCGAACCCCTACAACCCGGTCCTGGAGCCGCTGCTGCGGATAGTGCGCAGCAACGACCCTAAGATCGAGAACTCGACGCTGCGCCAGATCGAGCGCGCCTACCAGGTCGCCGAGCGCTGGCACCGCGGACAGAAGCGCAAGAGCGGCGACCCGTACATCACGCACCCGCTCGCCGTGACCACCATCCTCGCCGAGCTGGGCATGGACCCCGCCACGCTCATGGCGGGGCTGCTGCACGACACCGTCGAGGACACCGAGTACGGCCTCGACCAGCTGCGCCGCGACTTCGGCGACACCGTCGCCCTGCTCGTCGACGGCGTCACCAAGCTGGACAAGGTCAAGTTCGGCGAGGCCGCCCAGGCCGAGACCGTGCGCAAGATGGTCGTCGCGATGGCCAAGGACCCGCGCGTCCTGGTGATCAAGCTCGCCGACCGCCTGCACAACATGCGCACCATGCGCTACCTGAAGCGCGAGAAGCAGGAGAAGAAGGCGCGCGAGACCCTCGAGATCTACGCGCCGCTCGCCCACCGCCTCGGCATGAACACCATCAAGTGGGAGCTGGAGGACCTCGCCTTCGCGATCCTCTACCCCAAGATGTACGACGAGATCGTACGGCTGGTGGCCGAAAGGGCGCCGAAGCGTGACGAGTACCTGGCCATAGTGACCGACGAGGTCCAGGCCGACCTGAGGGCCGCCCGCATCAAGGCGACCGTCACCGGACGCCCGAAGCACTACTACAGCGTCTACCAGAAGATGATCGTGCGAGGCCGCGACTTCGCCGAGATCTACGACCTGGTGGGCATTCGTGTCCTCGTCGACACGGTCCGTGACTGTTACGCCGCCCTCGGCACCGTGCACGCGCGATGGAACCCGGTCCCCGGCCGGTTCAAGGACTACATCGCGATGCCCAAGTTCAACATGTACCAGTCGCTGCACACCACGGTCATCGGGCCCAACGGCAAGCCGGTCGAACTGCAGATCCGCACCTTCGACATGCACCGCCGCGCCGAGTACGGCATCGCCGCGCACTGGAAGTACAAGCAGGAGGCCGTCGCCGGCACCTCCAAGGTCCGTACGGACGCGCCCAGGACGTCCACGAAGGACAAGGACGCCATCAACGACATGGCGTGGCTGCGGCAGTTGCTGGACTGGCAGAAGGAGACCGAGGACCCGGGCGAGTTCCTGGAGTCCCTGCGCTTCGACCTGTCCCGCAACGAGGTCTTCGTCTTCACCCCCAAGGGCGATGTCATCGCGCTGCCCGCGGGGGCCACGCCCGTCGACTTCGCGTACGCCGTCCACACCGAGGTCGGCCACCGCACCATAGGGGCGCGGGTCAACGGCAGGCTCGTACCGCTCGAATCCACCCTGGACAACGGCGACTTGGTGGAGGTCTTCACCTCCAAGGCGCCCGGCGCCGGACCGTCCCGCGACTGGCTCGGCTTCGTCAAGTCGCCCCGGGCGCGCAACAAGATCCGGGCCTGGTTCTCCAAGGAGCGCCGGGACGAGGCGATCGAGCAGGGCAAGGACGCGATCGTACGGGCGATGCGCAAGCAGAACCTGCCGATCCAGCGCATCCTCACCGGCGACTCCCTCGTGACACTCGCGCACGAGATGCGCTACTCGGACATCTCCGCGCTGTACGCGGCGATCGGCGAGGGCCATGTCTCCGCGCAGCACATCGTGCAGAAGCTCGTGCAGGCCCTCGGCGGCGAGGAGGCCGCCACCGAGGAGATCGACGAGGCGGTCCCGCCGTCCCGCACCCGTGGCCGCAAGCGCCGCTCCAGCGCCGACCCGGGCGTCGTCGTGAAGGGCGTCGACGATGTGTGGGTCAAACTGGCCCGCTGCTGCACGCCGGTGCCGGGCGACCCGATCATCGGGTTCGTCACGCGGGGCAGCGGCGTATCGGTTCACCGCAGCGACTGCGTCAACGTCGACTCGCTGTCCCGTGAGCCGGAGCGCATCCTCGACGTCGAGTGGGCGCCGACCCAGTCCTCGGTCTTCCTGGTCGCCATCCAGGTCGAGGCGCTGGACCGCTCCCGGCTGCTGTCGGACGTCACCCGTGTCCTGTCCGACCAGCACGTCAACATCCTCTCCGCGGCCGTCCAGACCTCGCGCGACCGGGTGGCCACCTCCCGGTTCACCTTCGAGATGGGCGACCCCAAGCACCTCGGCCACGTCCTGAAGGCCGTGCGGGGCGTGGAGGGCGTGTACGACGTGTACCGCGTGACCTCGGGACGCTCCCGGTCGTAAGCACGCATGTGAAAGGCCCCGTACGTGCCGTACGGGGCCTTTCACATGTGTACGCGGGGCTTTTAGCCGCCGAACTCCTGCAGGCCCTTCAGAGCCTGGTCCAGGAGCGCCTGGCGGCCCTCCAGCTCGCGCTCCAGCTTGTCGGCCTTGGAGTTGTTGCCCTGGGCGCGGGCCTGGTCGATCTGCGCCCGCAGCTTGTCGACGGCGGCCTGCAGCTGACCGGTCAGACCCTCGGCACGCGCGCGTGCCTCCGGGTTCGTCCGGCGCCACTCGGCCTCCTCGGCGTCCTGGATCGCCCGCTCGACCGCGTGCATCCGGCCCTCGACCTTCGGCCGCGCGTCCCGCGGAACATGGCCGATGGCCTCCCAGCGCTCGTTGATCGAGCGGAAGGCGGCCCGCGCGGCCTTGAGGTCCGTCACCGGGAGGATCTTCTCGGCCTCCCCGGCCAGCTCCTCCTTCAGCTTCAGGTTCTCCGCCTGTTCCGCGTCCCGCTCGGCGAACACCGAGCTACGGGCGGCGAAGAACACGTCCTGGGCGCCGCGGAAGCGGTTCCACAGGTCGTCCTCGTGCTCGCGCTGGGCGCGGCCCGCGGCCTTCCACTCCGCCATCAGCTCGCGGTAACGCGCCGCCGTCGGACCCCAGTCCGTCGAACCCGACAGCGCCTCGGCCTCGGCCACCAGCCGCTCCTTGGTCCGGCGGGCCTCCTCGCGCTGCGCGTCCAGCTGCGCGAAGTGCGCCTTGCGCCGCTTGGAGAACGCCGACCGGGCGTGCGAGAAGCGGTGCCACAGCTCGTCGTCGGACTTGCGGTCCAGACGCGGCAGACCCTTCCAGGTGTCCACCAGCGCCCGCAACCGCTCACCGGCCGCCCGCCACTGGTCGGACTGCGCCAGCTGCTCCGCCTCGGTGACCAGGTCCTCCTTGGCCTTGCGGGCCTCGTCCGACTGCTTGGCCCGCTGCTGCTTGCGCTCCTCGCGGCGGGCCTCGACGGTCTCCACCAGCTTGTCCAGCCGCCCCCGCAGCGCGTCCAGGTCGCCGACCGCGTGGTGCGCGTCCACCTGCTCCCGCAGGTGGTCGATCGCGGCCATGGCGTCCTTCGCCGACAGGTCGGTGGTCCGCACTCGCTTCTCGAGGAGGCCGATCTCGACAACCAGGCCCTCGTACTTGCGCTCGAAGTAGGCCAGCGCCTCCTCAGGGGAGCCGGCCGCCCAGGAGCCGACGACCTTCTCGCCGTCGGCCGTACGCACGTACACGGTCCCCGTCTCGTCGACGCGGCCCCACGGGTCGCTGCTCACAGCGCCTCCTCCACATGATGCCTGCGGTGGGTCTCAGCACCCCCGGGCATCGTCCACAGTTTCGTCACGGCCAACATAGGCGACCAGCGGGTTGCCTGTCCGCATCCAGCGCGACCGAAATTCCGCAGTTGGCCGTCCTGAGTTCCGGGACGGCGTCAGGACTTCGTCACCGTCGCCTTGTTGATCACCACGGTCGCGTTGGGCGCGGTGTTGCCCGAGGTCGGATCGGCCGCCTGGGCACCCGCGGCGGCGATCTTCTGCAGCACCTTCATGCCCGCGTCCGAGACCGTGCCGAACGGTGTGTAGCTGGGCGGCAACGGGCTGTCCTTGTAGACCAGGAAGAACTGGCTGCCGCCGGTGTGCTTCTGACCGGTGTTGGCCATCGCCACCGTGCCCGCCGGGTACGTGTTGCCCTTCAGGCTCGTGTCCTTGAGGTTCTCGTCCGGAAGCGTGTAGCCGGGCCCGCCCATGCCGGTGCCCTGCGGGTCGCCGCACTGGAGCACGTAGATGCCGGACGTGGTCAGGCGGTGGCACTTGGTGTGGTCGAAGTAGCCCTGGCCCGCCAGGAAGTCGAACGAGTTCACCGTGTGCGGGGCGGCGGCCGTCTTCAGCGCGATGTCGATGTCACCGCACGTCGTGGCGAGCTTCATCGTGTACTTCGCCGACGTGTCGATCGCCATCGCCGGCTCCTTCTTCCAGCTCAGCTTCTTCGCCGAGCCGGCCGCCGGCTTCGCGCACGGGTCCGGGGCCTTGCTCGGCGTGGCGCTGGGCGTGACGTCGGCGGCGGCATTGGTCTTCTTGTCGTCGCCCTTCAGCGCCCCGGTCGAGTACAGCGCGACACCGCCGATGACGACCACGCCCAGTACCGACGCGATCACGGAGTTGCGCGTGCGGGACTTGCGGCGCGCCTGGGTGCGCCGCTGCTGCTGCCGCAAGAACTTCTCCCGGGCGAGCTGACGCCGCCGCTGCTCCTGGCTGACCACCGGGTTCTCTCCTCATACGTGTCGTGTGTCGACCGGTACGCGTGCGTGCTCGTGAGCCGACTGGTGCGTGTAGCCCCGTACCGTATATGGGTTCGCTGAGGAAACGGCACCGCCGGTAGGCTCTGGACCACAGCTTGTGGCCATCCCGTGTCGACACAACGAAGGACGATCGTGCTCATTGCCGGGTTCCCCGCCGGGGCCTGGGGGACGAACTGTTATCTCGTCGCCCCCGCCGCCGGTGAGGAGTGCGTGATCATCGACCCTGGCCACCAGGCCGCCGAAGGCGTCGAGGAAGCACTGAAGAAGCATCGGCTCAAGCCCGTCGCCGTCGTCCTCACTCACGGGCACATCGATCACGTGGCCTCGGTCGTTCCGGTCTGCGGCGCGCACGACGTGCCGGCCTGGATCCACCCCGAGGACCGGTACATGATGAGCGACCCCGAGAAGTCACTCGGCCGGTCCATCGGCATGCCCCTGATGGGTGAGCTGACCGTGGGGGAGCCGGACGACGTCCGCGAGCTGACGAACGGCACCACCCTCGAACTGGCCGGTCTGGAGTTCTCCGTCGCGCATGCGCCGGGCCATACCAAGGGGTCGGTGACCTTCCGGATGCCCGAGACCTCCGACATCCCGTCGGTGTTCTTCTCCGGGGATCTGCTGTTCGCCGGCTCCATCGGACGCACCGACCTGCCGGGCGGATCCATGGCGGAGATGCTCGAGTCGCTGGCCCGCGTGTGCCTGCCGCTCGACGACTCCACCGTGGTGCTGTCCGGACACGGCCCCCAGACGACCATCGGCCAGGAGCGCGCCACCAACCCCTATCTGCGGCAGGTGGCGGCCGGCCAGGGAGCGCGGACCGACGCTCCCCGACGAGGAATGTGACGAGAGACTTCCGTGAGCACTTTCAAGGCCCCCAAGGGCACCTACGACCTGCTGCCGCCGGAGAGCGCCAAGTTCCTGGCCGTCCGCGAGGCGATCGCCGCGCCGCTCAGGAACTCCGGCTACGGCTACATCGAGACGCCCGGTTTCGAGAACGTGGAGCTCTTCGCGCGCGGCGTCGGCGAGTCCACCGACATCGTGACGAAGGAGATGTACGTCTTCGAGACCAAGGGCGGCGACAGGCTCGCCCTGCGCCCGGAGACGACCGCCCCCGTGCTGCGCGCGGTCCTGGAGGCCAACCTGCACAAGACGGGCAACCTCCCGGTGAAGGTCTGGTACTCGGGCTCGCAGTACCGCTACGAGCGCCCGCAGAAGGGTCGCTACCGGCACTTCTCCCAGGTCGGCGCCGAGGCGATCGGCGCGGAGGACCCGGCGCTGGACGCCGAACTGATCATCCTGGCCGACCAGGCGTACCGCTCGCTGGGCCTGCGTGACTTCCGGATCCTGCTGAACAGCCTCGGGGACAAGGAGTGCCGCCCGGTGTACCGGGCCGCGCTGCAGGAGTTCCTGCGCGGCCTCGACCTCGACGAGGACACCCGCCGGCGCGTCGACATCAACCCGCTGCGGGTCCTCGACGACAAGCGCGAGTCGGTGCAGAAGCAGCTGACCGGCGCCCCGCTGCTGCGCGACTACCTGTGCGACGCCTGCAAGGCGTACCACGAGGAGGTCCGCGAGCTGATCACGGCGGCGGGGGTGTCGTTCGAGAACGACCCGAAGCTGGTGCGCGGCCTGGACTACTACACCCGCACCACCTTCGAGTTCGTGCACGACGGCCTGGGCTCGCAGTCCGCGGTGGGCGGCGGCGGCCGCTACGACGGACTGTCCGAGATGATCGGCGGCCCCGCGCTGCCGTCCGTCGGCTGGGCACTCGGCGTCGACCGCACGGTCCTGGCCCTGGAGGCGGAGGGCGTGGAGCTGGCCCTCCCGTCCACGACGTCGGTGTACGCCGTCCCGCTCGGCGAGGAGGCCCGCCGGGTGCTGTTCGCGAAGATCACCGAGCTGCGCAAGGTCGGCATCTCGGCGGACTTCAGTTACGGCGGCAAGGGCCTGAAGGGCGCCATGAAGAACGCCAACCGCAGCGGGGCGCGCTACGCGATCGTGGCCGGCGAACGCGACCTCGCCGAAGGCGTCGTCCAGCTCAAGGACATGGAGTCCGGCGAGCAGACACCGATCGGCGTGAACGAGATCGTGGCGGAACTGGAGGCTCGGCTCGGCTGAGTTCAGCGACGACAGGAGGGCGCCGGGCATTCCCGGCGCCCTCTCACTGTTCCAGCAACCCGTACCGCATCGCGCTGGTGACCGCTGCCGTCCGATCATCGACTCCCAACTTGCCGAAGACACGCAGCAGATGGGTCTTCACGGTCGACTCGCCGATGAACAGCCGGCGTCCGATCTCGGCGTTGGTACAGCCGTCGGTCACCAGGCGGAGGACCGCCGTCTCGCGCTCGGACAGCCGGGGGCGTTCCGGCTTGGTGCGCAACTGGTCGACCAGGCGGGCCGCCACGGATGGAGCCAGTACCGTCTCGCCCCGCGCTGCGGCCCGCACCGCGTCCGCCAGTTCGCGGCGGGGCAGGTCCTTGAGCAGATAGCCCGCGGCGCCCGCCTCCACGGCCCGCAGGATGTCCCGGTCCGTCTCGTACGTCGTCAGCACGATCACCCGGCACGGCAGACCTGTCGCCGTCATCCGCACGATCGAGTCCACACCACCGCCGCCCGGCATGCGCAGGTCCATCAGCACGATGTCCGGGCGCAGTTCGGCCGCCAGCGCCTCAGCCTGCGGCCCGCTCCCCGCGTCGCCGACCACCTCCAGGTCCGGTTCGGCGCTCAGCATGGCGCGCAGTCCCTCCCGTACCACGGGGTGGTCGTCGGCCAGGACGATCCGGATCACGGGGTCGCACTCCTTGCGGCGGAAGCCACGGCGGCGGGGACGGGCAGGCGTACGGTGATCGTCGTACCGTCACCGGGTGCGCTGCGGACGGCCGCGGTGCCGCCCGCTTCGGCGGCGCGGGCGCGCAGCTCTGCCAGACCGTATCCGCTCGGCACGGCGACCGGGTCGAAGCCGCGGCCGTCGTCGTGGACGGAGACGGTCAGCGTGCCGTCGGCGTAGTCGAGTCGGACCCCGACCCGAGCCGAACTCCCGGCGTTCTTCTGGGCGTTGGTCAGTGCCTCCTGGCAGGCGCGCAGGGCCACCACCTCCACGCCCGCGGGCAGCGTGCGCACCGGGCCGGTGACCTCCAGCGTCGCCGCGTGCCGGGCGGTCAGGCGGTCCAGGGCGTCCGGCAGCGAGGCTCCCGCCAGATCGGCGGGCGCGCTCCCGGCGACCAGCGCACGGGCCTCGGTGAGATTGCGGCGGGCCATGTCGTCCATGAGGGCGAGATGGCGGCGGGCCTGCGCGGGGTCCGTGTCGAGCTCGGCGTCCACGGCCTGGACCAGCATCAGCAGGCTGGTGAAGCCCTGGGCCAGGGTGTCGTGGATCTCCCGGGCGAGCCGTTCGCGCTCGGCGAGGGCCCCGTGCGCGGTGGACAGCCGTGCCACCTCGTGCCGACTGGCGTCCAACTCCGCGATGAGTTCCGCTCGTTCCGCGCTCTGTTCGATGATCCGCACGATCCACCCGCCGATCACCGCCGAGAACGCCAGACAGACGACGGCGAACAGCGCGTTGGCGAACAGGTCCTCGGTGCCCGGCCGCCACAGCAGTGCCCATCCGGCCACCGGCACCAGGTTGATCACGGTCACCGCCAGCAGCGCGCGACGCGTGCGCAGGGTCATGAAGCACTGGGGGATCAGCGCGAACGAGACCAGCCGGGTCTCGCCCGCCAGGACCGCCGACGGAAGGAACAGTGCCAGAGCCCCGGCCGGATAGGCCAGGGCCCGGCGCCCGCCCGGGGGGTCCTCCGCGAGCACACGGCGGCCGAACGCCGTGTACCAGGGCACCAGCGGCACGAGCAGCACAGCCGCGACCGCGCGCACCGGCCACGCGGGGTGCTCCGCGCCGAGCACCAGCGCCGGCGTGGCGGCCCATGCGACGGCGAAGTAGGCGTCCCACAGTCGGATCGACCGGTCCCAGGCATGGACGCCCCGGGCCCGGTCGCCCCTCACCCCTCGCGCCGGTTCTTC
Organism: Streptomyces sp. NPDC002076; assembly: GCF_053593835.1. Classification (NCBI taxonomy): domain Bacteria; kingdom Bacillati; phylum Actinomycetota; class Actinomycetes; order Kitasatosporales; family Streptomycetaceae; genus Streptomyces; species Streptomyces sp. NPDC002076. Next base: position 146,916 of record NZ_JBSFDI010000017.1, on the reverse strand, counting down.
CATCGGAATGTCAGCAAGCACAGCACCAATCCTCCGACGCACCACGCGCCCAGCACCCACGCGATCCGCCCGAACTCCCAGGCGTGGGCCTGCTCCAGCATCTTCGCCGAGTCGGGCAGGAACACCCCGCGCAGCCCCTGGCACAGCCACTTCAGCGGGAACACGGCGCCGATGTCGAGCATCCAGCCGGGAATGGTGCCGATGGAGATGTACACCCCGGAGATGAACTGGAGCAGCAGGAACGGCAGGACGACGACGGAGCTGGCGCTCTTCGCCGACTTCGGCACCGAGCTGATCGCGATGCCGAGCAGCGCGCACGCGGTGATGCCGAGCACGAAGATCCACGTGAAGTCCAGCCAGCGTCCGGCGTCGGACGGCAGATGGAGGTCGTAGAACGCCGTGCCGACGGCCAGCAGGATCGCGGTCTCCAGGACGCCGGTGCACAGGACCAGCCAGATCTTGCCCAGGAAGTAGGCGGCGGGCGGCATCGGCGTGCCCCGCAGCCGCCGCAGCACCTTCTCGTCCCGCTCGACCGCGATGGAGATGCCGAGCGACTGGAAGCTCGTCGACATGATCCCGGAGGCCATCATCGCGGGCACGTACAGCTGGGAGGCGGTGATCCCGGTACCCCGGACGTCGTCGTGGAAGATCGACGCGAACAGGAACAGGAACACCACGGGGAACGAGAAGGTGAACACGACCTGCTCGCGCTGCCGGAAGAACTGTTTGATCTCCAGGCCTCCCCGCAGCAGACCGATCCGCCAGGCGCCGGGAAGCGTCACGGCGGACTCGCGGGCCGTGGTCCGTACGGCCGTGGTGGTCATCGCGCGGCCTCCTGTCCGGTCAGCCGGAGGTACACGTCCTCCAGGGTGGGGCGGGTCACGGTCAGGCCCGGGATCTCGCCGTCGAAGCGGCGCATCAGGGCGGCGACGGTCTTCGCAGGCGTCTCGGTGTGCTCCACGCGCGCGTGCCCGTCGGTGTCCGTCCAGGCGACGGTGGCGCCGGAGCCGTACCGCTCGCGCAACCCCGTCGGGTCGCCCTCGGCGACGACCCGGCCGCTCGCGACGATCGCGAGCCGGTCCGCGAGGCTCTCGGCCTCCTCCAGGTAGTGCGTGGTGAGCAGGATCGTCGTGCCCTCGTCGGCGAGCAGCCGGATCAGGTCCCAGAACTGCCGTCGGGCGGCCGGGTCGAAGCCGGTGGTCGGCTCGTCGAGGAGCAGCAGTTCGGGGTCGCCGATCACGCCGAGCGCCACGTCGAGGCGGCGCCGCTGGCCGCCGGAGAGGGCCTTGATCCGGCTGTTCGCCTTCGCTTCCAGGCCAACCAGGCGGATGACCTCCTCCGGGTGGCGCGGACGCGGGTAGTAGCGGGCGAAGTGCCGTACCGTCTCGCGGACCGTCAACTCCGCGGGTGCCGATTCGTCCTGCCAGACGATCCCCACTCGGGACCTCCACGCGCGCGTGCCCGTCGCCGGGTCCGCGCCGAGGACGGACACCTCGCCCCCGTCCCGGTCCCGGTTGCCCTGGAGGATCTCCACCGTGGTGCTCTTGCCGGCGCCGTTGGGCCCGAGCAGGCCGAACACCTCACCGCGCCGGATGCCGAGATCGAGCCCGTCCACCGCGGTCACGTCCCCGTAGCGCTTGCGCAGCCCCCGGACGTCCACCGCGAGTTCGTTCGCGTGTGCTGTCATGCCCCCGAGCATCGGCCGGAACCGAACGCTCCGTGACCACCGTGCGTACCTCCTTATGTCCATCGAACGGTGGACACACACATGCGTGCGGCACAATGAGCCGTGCCCGAAGATGGTCCAACTCTCAAGTGACGGAATCGGCGGATGAGCAAGACGACAGTCAACGACGTCTCCACGGAGTCGGGTCCCGAGCGTGCCACCGACGCCCCGCGCGCGGTGGGCGGCAGCCGTGCCTTCGCCCTCCTGCTGGTGATCACCGGCGCGGCCGGACTGCTGGCCGCCTGGGTCATCACGATCGACAAGTTCAAGATCCTCGAGGCCAAGGTCGCGGGCAAGACCTTCACGCCCGGCTGCAGCGTGAACCCGGTCGTCTCCTGCGGCAGCGTCATGGAGAGCAAGCAGGCGGCCGTCTTCGGCTTTCCGAACCCCATGCTCGGCCTGGTCTGCTACGGCATCGTGATCTGCGTCGGCATGAGCCTGCTGGCCCGCGCCCGCTTCCCGCGCTGGTACTGGCTGACCTTCAACTTCGGCACGCTCTTCGGCGTCGGCTTCGTCACCTGGCTGCAGTTCCAGTCCCTGTACCGGATCAACGCGCTGTGCCTGTGGTGCTCGCTGGCCTGGGTCGCCACGATCACCATGTTCTGGTACGTGACCTCGTTCAACGTCCGCAACGACTTCCTGCACGCCCCGCGCCGGCTGAAGTCCTTCTTCGGCGAGTTCACCTGGGTGGTGCCGGTCACGCACTGCGGCATCATCGCCATGCTGATCCTGACCCGCTGGGGCAGCCAGCTCTGGGCCTGACCCCCGACCCGGCCGCGTTGTCAGTGGCGTGTCTTAGGGTTTCAGCGTGGAACCCGACCTCTTCACCGCCGCAGCAGAAGAACGCCAGGAGAAGGACCCGGCAGCCAGCCCCCTGGCGGTGCGGATGCGCCCGCGCAGCCTCGACGAGGTCGTGGGCCAGCAGCACCTGCTGAAGCCCGGCTCCCCGCTGCGCCGGCTGGTCGGCGAGGGCTCCGGCGGGCCGGCCGGACCGTCCTCGGTGATCCTCTGGGGCCCGCCCGGCACCGGCAAGACCACCCTGGCGTACGTCGTCTCCAAGGCGACGAACAAGCGGTTCGTGGAGCTGTCCGCGATCACCGCGGGCGTCAAGGAGGTCCGCGCGGTCATCGACGGCGCCCGCCGCGCCACCGGCGGCTTCGGCAAGGAGACCGTCCTCTTCCTGGACGAGATCCACCGCTTCAGCAAGGCCCAGCAGGACTCCCTGCTCCCGGCGGTCGAGAACCGCTGGGTGACCCTGATCGCGGCCACGACCGAGAACCCCTACTTCTCGGTGATCTCGCCCCTGCTGTCCCGCTCCCTGCTGCTGACGCTCGAACCGCTCACCGACGACGACATCCGCGGCCTGCTGGGGCGCGCCCTGACCGACGAGCGCGGCCTGAAGGACGCCGTCGGCCTCCCCGAGGACACTGCGGAGCACCTGCTGCGCATCGCCGGCGGCGACGCCCGCCGGGCCCTGACCGCCCTGGAGGCCGCCGCCGGAGCCGCCCTCGACAAGGGCGAGAGCGAGATCAGTCTGGAGACGCTGGAGCAGACGGTCGACCGGGCGGCGGTGAAGTACGACCGCGACGGCGACCAGCACTACGACGTCGCCAGCGCCCTCATCAAGTCGATCAGGGGCTCCGACGTCGACGCCGCCCTGCACTACCTGGCCCGCATGATCGAGGCCGGCGAGGACCCCCGCTTCATCGCCCGCCGCCTGATGATCTCCGCCAGCGAGGACATCGGCCTGGCCGACCCGAACGCCCTGCCCATCGCGGTCGCCGCGGCCCAGGCCGTCGCGATGATCGGCTTCCCCGAGGCCGCCCTCACCCTCAGCCACGCCACCATCGCCCTCGCGCTCGCCCCCAAGTCCAACTCGGCGACCACCGCCATCGGCGCCGCCATGGAGGACGTCCGCAAGGGCCTGGCCGGCCCGGTCCCGCCGCATCTGCGCGACGGGCACTACAAGGGCGCCGCCAAGCTGGGCCACGCCCAGGGCTATGTGTACCCGCACGACCTGCCCGAGGGCATCGCCCAGCAGCAGTACGCCCCGGACGCCCTGAAGGACCGCGAGTACTACACCCCGGGCCGGCACGGCGCCGAGGCGCGGTACGCGGACGCGGTGGAGTGGACCCGGAAGCACCTTGGTCGCAGGCGGTCGTGAGCGCCCTGTAGACTTGCCCGAAGTGCCGAGTCCCGCGCAGTCAGAGCGGGACACCCGGCCGGAGTCCGGCCCCCGGGGCCAGTCCTCGGGAAAACGGACTCCAGGAGCGTCGCGCACCGTCGAACGGTGTCGCGGGCAGCCCACCACCACCCGGAGCCCGGGACGGTCGGTGGGCCACTCGCGTGCTGCACGTATGTGCCCAGACCAGGGAAGCGGCTGCCCGGCAGGTCCCGCAGGGACCCGGCGGGTTTTCCCGGCTGCGGATGCGACCTCCCTAACGCTGACGAGCCGAAAACTACGAAAGAGATTGAGACAGTGGCGAACCAGTCCCGCCCCAAGGTCAAGAAGTCGCGTGCCCTCGGCATCGCGCTGACCCCGAAGGCCGTCAAGTACTTCGAGGCCCGCCCCTACCCGCCGGGTGAGCACGGCCGCGGCCGCAAGCAGAACTCGGACTACAAAGTCCGTCTGCTGGAGAAGCAGCGTCTGCGCGCTCAGTACGACATCTCCGAGCGCCAGCTGGTCCGCGCCTACGAGCGCGCGTCCAAGGTCCAGGGCAAGACCGGTGAGGCCCTGATCGTGGAGCTCGAGCGCCGTCTCGACGCCCTGGTCCTGCGTTCGGGCATCGCCCGCACCATCTACCAGGCCCGTCAGATGGTCGTGCACGGCCACATCCAGGTCAACGGCCAGAAGGTCGACAAGCCGTCCTTCCGTGTCCGTCCGGACGACGTCGTGCAGGTCCGTGACCGGTCCAAGGACAAGACGCTCTTCACGATCGCCCGCGAGGGTGGCTTCGCCCCCGAGGGTGAGACCCCGCGCTACCTGCAGGTGAACCTCAAGGCCCTGGCGTTCCGCCTGGACCGCGAGCCGAACCGCAAGGAGATCCCGGTGATCTGCGACGAGCAGCTCGTCGTCGAGTACTACGCCCGCTGACCCCAGCCACGGCGTAACACCTCAGCCCGCCGTCTCCCCACCCGGCCCCGCCGGGCGGGCGAGGCGGCGGGTTCGTGCTTCCGCTCGTTCGGACAGCACAGGCGGGGCAGCCTGGCCGCACCCCACGGCGAAGCGCACGGCGATGCGACCCATCGCGCCTGCGGCCCGCCGCCTTTGCGGTCTTCTGGCCCTGCGGCCCGCCGCCTTTGCGGTCTGCTGGCGCTGCGGTCGGCCGTCTCTGCGGTCTGCTGGCGCTGCGGTCGGCCGTCTCTGCGGTCCGCTGCCCCTGCGGTCCACCGCCGCTGCCGTCTGCTGCCCCTGCGGTCCGCCGCCCCTGTGCTCCGCTGGCCCTGCGGTCCGCCGCTGCAACGATCTGCTGCCGTTGCGGCCCGCCGCCGCTACGGCCCGCCGCCCCTGTGCTCGGCTAGCCCTGCGGTCCGCCGCCTCTGCGGTTTGCCGCCACTACGATCTGCTGGCTTTGCGCTCGCTGCCTCTGCGGTCCACCGCCGCTGCGGTCCGCGGCCGCTGCGGTCTGCTGCCCTGTGGTCCGCCGCCCCTGCGGCCCACCGCCTCGACCGCCCACCGCCTCGACCGCCCACCACCCCTACGTGGCGCGTGAGCCCCGTGCCGGGTCGGTGGCGTGCTCAGTGGTTTCAGGGCGGGCGCCTCCACCGCCCTGCGGCATCGGTCCCCGGGGAGTCGGCAGCGCGTCCAGTGGCCGTACCGGGCTCCGGCCCAACGCCCGGTCCACCGCTGTCGCGCGGTCCAGTCGGGCCCCTTCCCCCGCGCACTCCTCGTAGCGTGCGTCCCCCAGTGCCTGCCGTGCGATCGCCTCGCACTGATCGTGCGGCGCGTTGTAGTACGCCGAGCCGAACAGCGGCAGCCCCACAGACGGCCACATCCGGCCGGCCGCCCCCTGGAGCAGCGCCGCCTCGGCCGGTTCGCCCTGGGCCGCCGTCACCAGTGCCAGCAGTTCCATCGACAGCACCGAACCGAGCAGGTCGTGGAAGGCGTGCGCATTGGCCAGGCACTCCGTGAGCAGTGCACGCGCCCTGTCCGGGGCGCCCTCCATCCAGGCCGCGTACGCCAGCACGTACAGCGCGTAGGAGCGGGCCCAGCGCTCCCCGTGGTCCTCGCACACCCGGCGCACGTCCTCGCACAGCCGTACCGCGTCCGGCAGATCCCCCTGGAAGGCCCGTGCCATCGCCAGCTCCACCTGGCCCATCAGCACATTGCTGTTGAGTTCGCCGATCTCCTGATAGCGGTCCAGCGCCGACCGCAGCAGCGTTTCTGCACGGCCCAGGTCATCGGTGACCAGGGCAAGACAGCCGGTGCGGTGCTCGGCGTACGCCACCGCCGCCGGATCCGCGACCCGCTCGGCCCGCTCCCGGCACTCCCGCAGCGCCGCAAGCGCCGGCACGGTGTCGCCCTGGAGGATCGCCACATAGCCGAGCACCCACAGCGCCTTCAGCCGCGACTGCTCGTACTCCGACTCCAGCTCCACACTGCGCGCCAGCCAGCGGCGGCCCTCCGCGAGCCGCCCGCAGCCGACCCAGCAGAACCACAGCGACCCCGCGAGGTACTGGCCGAGATGGGCCTCCTCCGGCTCGGTCAGGCAGAACTCCAGCGCCGCCCGCAGATTGGGCAGCTCCGCCTCCACCCGCGCGGCGACCTCGCCCTGCCGGGGCGAGAACCAGTCCAGCTCGCACCAGGTGGCCAGGCCCAGGTACCAGTCCCGGTGCCGTCTGCGCAGCCGGCCCGCGTCCCCGATCCCCTCCAGCCACTCGGCGCCGTAGGCCCGGACCGTGTCCAGCATCCGGTAGCGGGGGCCGGCCGGGGTCTCCTCGCGGGTCACGACCGACTGGGTCACCAGCTCCGACAGCACGTCCAGGACGTCCTCGGCGGGCAGCCCGTCCCCGCTGCACACGTACTCCGCCGCCTCCAGGTCGAAGGTCTGCGCGAACACCGAAAGACGCGCCCACAACAGCCGCTCGGCGGGCGTGCACAGCTCATGGCTCCAGCCGATCGCCGTGCGCAGCGTCCGGTGGCGGGACGGAGGACCGCCGGGGACCGGGCGCGGGGCGCCCTCCCAGCCGCTCGTGGCCAGCAGCCGGAACCGGTCGTCCAGCCGCTGCAGCAACTGCGCCGGCGACAGCGCCCGCAGCCGCCCGGCCGCCAGCTCCAGCGCCAGCGGGATCCCCTCCAGCCGCCGGCACAGCTCGCGCACCTCGGGGCCGTCGGGCACCTCCAGGCCCTGTGCCCGGGCCCGGTCGGTGAACAGCTCCACCGCCTCGTCCTCGGCGAGCGGCGCCAGCGGGAACAGCCGCTCGCCCGCCAGCCCCAGCGGACGCCGGCCCACCGCCAGCACCCGCAGCCGAGGCAGCTTCCGCAGCAGCTCCGCCGTCAACTCGGCGCAGGCGTCCAGCAGATGCTCGAAACCGTCCAGCACCAGCAGGACCGGACGGCCGGCGAGATGCTCCAGCAGCGCCTCCCGGGGCGGCCGGGCGGTGTGGTCGGTCAGCCCCAGCGCCTCCGCCACCGCGTACTCCACGAACTGCGCATCGCGCACCGGCGCCAGCTCCACCCGCCCGGACCCGTCGGTCCATCCGGCGGCGAGCCGCGCGGCCAGCCGCGACTTGCCGACGCCGCCGACCCCGGTCACGGTCACCAGCCGCGCCCCGCCGAGCAGGTCCGACAACCCGGCGAGCTCGGCCCGGCGCCCGACGAACGTGGTCAGTTCCAGAGGCGGATCGCCGGCGGAGAACGGATCTGGGCGCTGAGGACCTCGCATGGGACACGGAGCGTACTGAAGTGTGTTCAATGCGTACAATCGCTTCCCGCAACTCCGTCCCTGCCGCCCGGTAATCCGGTACGGAGCCCAGGGCATGGCGCGATAGGCTCGGACACGACTTTTTCGATGGTGAGGCACGTTTCAGGGAGCGGGTGCGCACAGTGTCCGGTGGAGAGGTGGCCGGGATCCTGGTGGCCGTCTTCTGGGCGATCCTGGTCTCCTTCCTCGCGGTGGCTCTCGCGAGGCTGGCCCAGACGCTCAAGGCGACCACCAAGCTGGTGGCGGACGTGACCGACCAGGCCGTCCCGCTGCTCGCCGACGCCTCCCAGGCGGTGCGCTCCGCGCAGACCCAGATCGACCGCGTCGACGCGATCGCCTCCGACGTCCAGGAGGTCACGTCGAACGCCTCCGCGCTGTCGACCACGGTCGCCTCCACCTTCGGCGGCCCGCTGGTCAAGGTCGCGGCGTTCGGCTACGGCGTCCGCCGCGCGCTCGGCGGCCGCAAGGAGGACGTGCCCGCGAAGGCGCCCCGGCGTACCGTGATCGTGGGCCGCACGGTCCCTGCCGCACGACGCAAGCGGAAGTAAGGACTGAGACCGAGCGATGTTCCGCCGTACGTTCTGGTTCACGACCGGTGTCGCCGCCGGTGTGTGGGCGACCACCAAGGTCAACCGCAAGCTCAAGCAGCTGACCCCGGAGAGCCTCGCCGCGACCGCGGCGAACAAGGCCCTGGAGACCGGTCAGCGCCTGAAGGACCGCGCGGTCGTCTTCGCGCTCGACGTCCGCGACAACATGGCCCAGCGGGAGGCCGAACTGGAGGAGGCGCTCGGGATCCACGAGAACCCCGAACTCCCCGCCCCCCGGCGCTACACCGCCATCGAGAACGACCGCAGCAACGACCACAGCGAAAACCGCAGCACACCGAAGTACATCGAAGCCCCGATGTACTCGTACAACCGGAATGAGGACCACTGATGGAGTCGGCCGAGATTCGCCGCCGCTGGCTGAGCTTCTTCGAGGAGCGCGGGCACACCGTCGTCCCTTCGGCGTCGCTCATCGCGGACGACCCGACTCTGCTCCTCGTCCCCGCCGGCATGGTGCCCTTCAAGCCCTACTTCCTGGGTGAGGTCAAGCCGCCGTTCCCGCGCGCCACCAGCGTGCAGAAGTGCGTGCGCACGCCCGACATCGAAGAGGTCGGCAAGACCACGCGCCACGGCACCTTCTTCCAGATGTGCGGGAACTTCTCCTTCGGCGACTACTTCAAGGAAGGCGCCATCAAGTACGCCTGGGAGCTGCTCACCACACCCCAGGACAAGGGCGGTTACGGCCTCGACCCCGAGCGCCTGTGGATCACCGTCTACAAGGACGACGACGAGGCCGAGCGCATCTGGCACGAGGTCGTCGGTGTGCCCAAGGAGCGCATCCAGCGCCTCGGCATGAAGGACAACTACTGGTCCATGGGCGTCCCCGGCCCCTGCGGCCCCTGCTCCGAGATCAACTACGACCGCGGCCCCGAGTTCGGCGCCGAGGGCGGCCCCGCCGTCAACGACGAGCGGTACGTGGAGATCTGGAACCTCGTCTTCATGCAGTACGAGCGCGGCGAGGGCACCGGCAAGGACAACTTCGAGATCCTCGGGGAACTGCCGAGCAAGAACATCGACACGGGCCTCGGCCTGGAGCGGCTCGCCATGATTCTGCAGGGCGTGCAGAACATGTACGAGATCGACACCTCCATGGCCGTCATCAACAAGGCCACCGAGCTGACCGGCGTCCGCTACGGCGACGCCCACGACTCGGACGTCTCCCTCCGCGTCGTCACCGACCACATGCGCACCGCCACCATGCTCATCGGCGACGGCGTCACCCCCGGCAACGAGGGCCGCGGCTACGTCCTGCGCCGCATCATGCGCCGGGCCATCCGCAACATGCGGCTGCTGGGCGCCACCGGTCCGGTCGTCAAGGACCTGCTGGACACCGTGATCCAGATGATGGGTCAGCAGTACCCGGAGCTGGTCACCGACCGCGAGCGCATCGAGAAGGTCGCCATCGCCGAGGAGAACGCCTTCCTCAAGACGCTGAAGGCCGGCACGAACATCCTCGACACCGCCGTCACCGAGACCAAGCAGGCCGGCGGTAAGGTCCTCTCCGGCGACAAGGCCTTCCTGCTCCACGACACCTGGGGCTTCCCGATCGACCTCACCCTGGAGATGGCCGCCGAACAGGGCCTCTCCGTGGACGAGGAGGGCTTCCGCCGCCTGATGAAGGAGCAGCGGGAGCGCGCCAAGGCCGACGCCCAGGCCAAGAAGACCGGCCACGCCGACATGGGCGCCTACCGCGAGATCGCCGACACCGCCGGCGAGACCGACTTCATCGGCTACACCGACACCGAGGGCGAGACCACGATCGTCGGCATCCTGGTCGACGGCGTCTCCTCCCCGGCCGCCACCGAGGGCGACGAGGTCGAGATCGTCCTCGACCGCACCCCGTTCTACGCCGAGGGCGGCGGCCAGATCGGCGACACCGGCCGCATCAGGGTGGACTCCGGTGCCGTCATCGAGGTCCGCGACTGCCAGAAGCCGGTCCCGGGCGTGTACGTCCACAAGGGCGTCGTCCAGGTCGGCGAGGTCACCGTGGGCGCCAAGGCCCACGCCTCCATCGACAACCGCCGCCGCAAGGCCATCGCCCGCGCCCACTCGGCCACCCACCTGACCCACCAGGCCCTGCGCGACGCCCTGGGCCCGACGGCCGCCCAGGCCGGTTCCGAGAACCAGCCCGGCCGCTTCCGCTTCGACTTCGGCTCCCCGTCCGCCGTGCCGACGGCCGTGATGACCGACGTCGAGCAGAAGATCAACGAGGTGCTCGCCCGGGACCTCGACGTGCACGCCGAGATCATGGGCATCGACGAGGCCAAGAAGCAGGGTGCCATCGCCGAGTTCGGCGAGAAGTACGGCGAGCGGGTCCGCGTCGTGACCATCGGCGACTTCTCCAAGGAGCTGTGCGGCGGCACGCACGTGCACAACACCGCTCAGCTGGGTCTGGTGAAGCTGCTCGGCGAGTCCTCCATCGGCTCGGGTGTCCGTCGTATCGAGGCCCTGGTCGGTGTGGACGCCTACACCTTCCTCGCCCGCGAGCACACGGTCGTCAACCAGCTGACGGAACTGCTCAAGGGCCGCCCGGAGGAGCTGCCCGAGAAGGTCTCCTCGATGCTCGGCAAGCTGAAGGACGCCGAGAAGGAGATCGAGAAGTTCCGCGCCGAGAAGGTGCTGCAGGCCGCCGCCGGTCTCGCCGAGTCCGCCAAGGACGTGCGCGGGGTGGCCGTCGTCACCGGCCAGGTCCCGGACGGCACCACGCCGGACGACCTGCGCAAGCTGGTCCTCGACGTGCGCGGCCGGATCCAGGGCGGACGTGCCGCCGTGGTCGCCCTGTTCACGGTGAACAACGGCAAGCCGCTGACGGTCATCGCCACCAACGAGGCCGCCCGCGAGCGTGGTCTCAAGGCCGGTGACCTGGTCCGCGCCGCCGCCAAGACCCTCGGCGGCGGCGGTGGCGGCAAGCCGGACGTCGCCCAGGGCGGCGGTCAGAACCCGGCCGCCGTCGGTGAGGCCGTCGACGCCGTCGAGCGGCTTGTCGCCGACACCGCCAAGTGACGGCGAAGTAAGGAAACGGTCGGAAATGCGCAGAGGACGTCGACTTGCGATCGACGTCGGGGACGCCCGGATCGGGGTCGCCTCGTGCGACCCCGACGGGATCCTCGCCACCCCGGTGGAGACGGTCCCCGGCCGGGACATCCCCGCCGCCCACCGCCGGTTGCGTCAACTGGTGGAGGAGTACGAGCCGATCGAGGTCGTCGTCGGACTCCCTCGCTCCCTCAAGGGGGGCGAGGGCCCGGCCGCAGTCAAGGTCCGCACCTTCGCCCAGGAGCTGGCCAAGGGCATCAAGCCGGTGCCGGTCCGGCTGGTGGACGAGCGGATGACGACCGTGACCGCCAGTCAGGGACTGCGTGCCTCGGGCGTCACATCGAAGAAGGGCCGCGCGGTCATCGACCAGGCGGCCGCGGTCATCATCCTGCAGCAGGCCCTCGAATCCGAACGAATGTCAGGTAAAGCACCCGGCGAGGGCGTCGAAGTGGTCATCTGATCGCGATACGGTAACGTTCCGCGCGATGTGCCGGTGTTCGAACAGTCGGCACACAGCAAGAGGCGGAACGGAAGCGGGCCCACCGGCCGCGTGACCGGTCAGCCGCGGCTCTAGGGGATCGATGACTGAGTATGGCCGGGGCCCAGGCCCCGAACCGTGGCATCCGCAGGACCCGTTGTACGGGGACGGCGGATGGGAAGGGCAGCAGGCCCACAGCGGCCAGCAGCCTGCCTACGGCGGCCAGCCGCAGCAGTACTACCCGCAGCAGCCGCAGTACGGCGACTGGAGCCAGCAGCCCCAGCAGGGGTATGGCCATGAGCAGTACCCGTACTACGACGAACAGGGCCATCAGCAGTACGTCGGCCAAACCCCGCAGCAGTACCAGCACCAGGGCGGCTGGGACGCGGCCGGCGGCCAGGGCCAGATGCCGTACCCCACCGACCCGGGCGACCCCTACGGCCGGCAGCCCCATGCCTACGGCGGGCAGCAGCCCGATTTCTACGGCACCGAGGACGCGTACCCGCCACCGCAGCCGCCCGGCCGCAGGCGCCCCGAAGCGGAACCCGATCCCGAGGACACGCCCGAGGAGGAGCACCCCTTCTTCACGGGCGGCGGCGATGACGACGACGAGGAGCACGAGCTCCAGAGCCGCGGCGACCGGCGCGGCAAGGGGAAGAAACCCGGCAAGAAGGGTCAGAAGCGACGCAACGGCTGTGCCTGCATGGTCGTCGTCCTGGTCCTCGGCGGCGGCGTCGCCACGGCGGGTTACTACGGCTACCAGTTCTACCAAAATCGTTTCGCCCCGGCGCCCGACTACACGGGCGACGGCATCGGCCAGACCGTGGTGGTCGAGATTCCCAAGGGTGCGGGCGGCTGGGACATCGGCAACCGCCTGAAGCAGGCCGGGGTCGTCAAGAGCGCCGAGGCGTTCGTGCATGCGCAGAGCACCGTCCCGGGCGGTGGCACCATCCAGGCCGGCGCGTATCTCCTGAAGAAGGAGATGTCCGCAGCCAGCGCCGTGAAGATGATGCTGGACCCGAAGAGTCAGAACAATGTCATCGTGACCCCGGGCGAGCGCAACGCGGGCGTCTACGCGACCATCGACAAGAAACTCCAACTCGCCGACGGAACCACCCAAAGCGTCGCCCGGAAGGAATACAAGAGCTTCGGCCTGCCGAGCTGGGCACAGAACACGCAGTACGCCGGCGAGATCAACGACCCGCTGGAAGGCTTCCTCTTCCCGGGTACCTATCCGGCCGCCAAGGGCATGAAGCCGGACAGCATCCTCAAGGAGATGGTCGCGCAGGCCAAGTCCAGGTACGACGCCCACGGTCTCACCGCGAAGGCCCGGGCGCTGGGCCTGAACAACGCGTTCGAGCTGGTCACGGTCGCGAGCCTGGTGCAGGCCGAGGGTAAGACGCAGGACGACTTCCGCAAGATGGCGGAGGTGGTCTACAACCGCCTCAAGCCCACCAACACCGAGACGAACCAGTACCTGCAGTTCGACTCGACCTACAACTACATCAAGGGCACCAGCCACATCCACATCTCTCTCAAGGAGATCAACGGCAACCACAGCCCGTACAACACCTACACCCACAAGGGACTCCCGCCCGGCCCGATCGGCAACCCCGGCGAGGACGCGCTGAACGCGGCACTGGATCCGACTCACGACGGCTGGATCTATTTCGTGGCGACGGACGGAGTGAACAACACCGAATTCGCCAAGACCCTCGCCGAATTCCAGCGCCTCAAGGACAAGTTCAATGCCAACTCGGGCAACTGACGCTCGCCGCGCCGCCGTGCTCGGTAAGCCCATCGCCCACTCGCTCTCCCCGGTACTGCACCGCGCCGCGTACGACGAACTCGGGCTCACCGACTGGTCGTACGACCGCTTCGAGGTGGACGAGGCCGGTCTGCCCGGCTTCTTCGAGAAGCTCGGGCCGGAGTGGGCGGGGCTGTCGCTGACCATGCCGCTGAAGCGGGCGGTCATCCCGCTGGTGGACGAGATCAGCGAGACGGCCGCCTCCGTCGACGCGGTCAACACGGTCGTCTTTGCCGAGGACGGCCGTCGCCTCGGTGACAACACGGACATCCCGGGCATGGTGGCCGCCCTGCGCGAGCACGGCATCGAGCAGGTCGACTCCGCCGCGATCCTCGGCGCCGGCGCCACCGCCTCCTCCGCCCTCGCCGCCCTCGCCCGGATCTGCACGGGCGAGGTCGTCGCCTACGTCCGCAGCGAGGCCCGTGCCGCAGAGATGCGCCAGTGGGGCGAACGGCTCGACGTGGAGGTGCGTACGGCGGACTGGGCCGACGCCGAGCGGGCGCTGCGCGCCCCGCTGGTGATCGCCACCACGCCCGCCGGCACCACCGACGCCCTCGCCGCCGCCGTACCCGAGCGCCCCGCCACTCTCTTCGACGTGCTCTACGACCCCTGGCCCACCGCGCTGGCGGCCCGCTGGTCCATGTTCGGAGGCGCCGTGGTCAGCGGCCTCGACCTGCTGGTCCACCAGGCCGTGCTGCAGGTCGAGCGGATGACCGGCCGCTCCCCGGCGCCCCTGGAGGCCATGCGCCGCGCCGGTGAGAAGGCACTCGCCGGCCGCTGATCGCTTCGCTACGTCCGCCTTGTGGACCGGCGTCCGGATTCCGGCCCCGGACGTGGGAGGATCGGAGGTGGCGGGCCGGGGTCGCGCACCCGGTCGCGCCGTCGCCGTACGCGAGGACGCGTGTACGCCGGGCAGTACCGGGCGCGAACACTGAGGAGCACCGTTGAGCAGGCTGCGTTGGCTGACCGCGGGGGAGTCCCACGGTCCCGCACTTGTCGCGACGCTGGAGGGGCTTCCCGCCGGCGTGCCGATCACCACGGAGATGGTGGCGGACCACCTGGCGCGGCGGCGGCTCGGCTATGGCCGCGGTGCGCGGATGAAGTTCGAGCGTGACGAGGTCACCTTCCTGGGCGGTGTCCGGCACGGTCTGACGCTGGGCTCCCCGGTCGCGATCATGGTGGGCAACACCGAGTGGCCCAAGTGGGAGCAGGTCATGGCGGCCGACCCGGTCGACCCGGAGATCCTCGCGGGTCTGGCCCGCAACGCGCCGCTGACCCGCCCCCGTCCCGGTCATGCCGACCTCGCCGGTATGCAGAAGTACGGCTTCGACGAGGCCCGCCCGATCCTGGAGCGCGCCTCCGCCCGCGAGACGGCCGCCCGGGTGGCGCTGGGCGCGGTGGCGCGGTCGTACCTGAAGGAGACCACGGGCATCGAGATCGTCTCGCACGTCGTCGAGCTGTGCTCCGTGAAGGCTCCGCAGGGTGTGTACCCCACGCCGGCCGACGTCGAGAAGCTGGACGCCGACCCGCTGCGCTGCCTGGACGCGGACGCCTCGAAGGCGATGGTCGCGGAGGTCGACCAGGCCCACAAGGACGGCGACACGCTCGGCGGTGTGGTCGAGGTGCTGGCGTACGGCGTTCCGGTCGGTCTCGGTTCGCACGTGCACTGGGACCGCAAGCTGGACGCCCGGCTCGCCGGTGCCCTGATGGGCATCCAGGCGATCAAGGGCGTTGAGCTCGGCGACGGCTTCGAGCTGGCCCGGGTGCCCGGCTCCAAGGCGCACGACGAGATCGTCAGCACGCCCGAGGGCATCAAGCGCGTCTCTGGCCGCGCCGGCGGCACCGAGGGCGGCCTGAGCACCGGCGAGCTGCTGCGGGTGCGGGCCGCGATGAAGCCGATCGCGACCGTGCCGCGCGCCCTGCAGACCGTGGACGTCACGACCGGCGAGGCCGCCCAGGCCCACCACCAGCGCTCCGACGTCTCCGCCGTGCCCGCCGCGGGCATCGTCGCCGAGGCGATGGTCGCGCTCGTCCTGGCGGACGCGGTCGCCGAGAAGTTCGGCGGCGACTCCGTGACCGAGACCCGGCGCAACGTGCGGTCGTACCTCGACAACCTGCGGATCCGGTGAGCGCCGTGCCCGCCGTCGTACTGGTCGGCCCAATGGGCGTCGGCAAGTCCACCGTCGGCCGGCTGCTCGCCGAGCGCCTCGGGCTCGGGTACCGGGACACCGACGAGGACATCGTCGCCCACGAGGGCCGCACCATCGCCGAGATCTTCGTCGACGAGGGCGAGCCCGCCTTCCGCGCCATCGAGAAGCGGGCCGTGCACACCGCGCTCGCCGAGCACGAGGGCGTCCTCGCGCTCGGCGGCGGGGCCGTCCTGGACGCCGACACGCGCGCGCTGCTAGCCGGGCACCGGGTGGTCTACCTCTCCATGGACGTGGAGGAGGCCGTCAAGCGCACCGGCCTGAACGTGGCCCGGCCGCTGCTCGCGGTCAACCCGCGCAAGCAGTGGCGCGAGCTGATGGAGGCCCGGCGGCACCTGTACGAGGAGGTCGCCACCGCCGTCGTGGCGACGGACGGCCGCAGCCCCGAAGAGGTCACCCAAGCAGCGCTGGACGCACTGGAGTTGAAGGAAGCATGAGCGAGTCAGTCACCCGGATCCAGGTCGCCGGCACCGCGGGCACCGACCCCTACGAGGTGCTGGTCGGGCGCCAACTGCTCGGTGAGCTGGGCGGGTTGATCGGTCCGAAGGCCAAGCGGGTCGCGGTGATCCACCCCGAGGCGCTGGCCGAGACCGGTGACGCGCTCCGCGCCGACCTGGCCGGGCAGGGCTACGAGGCGGTCGCCATCCAGGTGCCGAACGCGGAGGAGGCCAAGACCGCCGAGGTCGCGGCCTACTGCTGGAAGGCGCTCGGCCAGTCGGGCTTCACCCGCTCCGACGTCGTCGTAGGCGTGGGCGGCGGCGCGACCACGGACCTCGCCGGCTTCGTCGCCGCGACCTGGCTGCGCGGGGTGCGCTGGATCGCCATCCCGACCACCGTGCTCGCCATGGTGGACGCGGCGGTCGGCGGCAAGACCGGCATCAACACCGCCGAGGGCAAGAACCTCGTCGGCGCCTTCCACCCGCCGGCCGGCGTCCTGTGCGACCTGGCCGCACTGGACTCGCTCCCGGTCAACGACTACGTCTCCGGGCTCGCCGAGGTCATCAAGGCCGGCTTCATCGCCGACCCGGTGATCCTGGACCTGATCGAGTCCGACCCCGTGGCCGCCCGGACCCCCGAGGGCCCGCACACCGCCGAGCTGATCGAGCGCTCGATCCGGGTGAAGGCGGAGGTCGTCTCGTCGGACCTGAAGGAGTCGGGCCTGCGCGAGATCCTCAACTACGGCCACACGCTCGGCCACGCCATCGAGAAGAACGAGCGCTACAAGTGGCGGCACGGCGCGGCGGTCGCGGTCGGCATGCACTTCGCCGCCGAACTCGGCCGTCTGGCGGGCCGGTTGGACGACGCGACGGCGGACCGCCACCGCACGGTCCTGGAGGCGGTCGGCCTTCCGCTGCACTACCGCTACGACCAGTGGCCCAAGCTGCTGGAGACGATGAAGATCGACAAGAAGTCCCGTGGCGACCTGCTGCGCTTCATCGTTCTCGACGGCCTGGCCAAGCCGACCGTCCTGGAGGGACCGGACCCGGCTGTCCTCCTCGCCGCGTACGGAGAGGTCGGTCAGTAGGACCCCTTCGCTCCGTCCGCCCGGTTCCGACCTCGACTTCCTTTGCGGAACGGGCACTTCGGGCCGCCCCCGGCCGTTTCACCAATCGACGGCGGGGGACGGTACCGTTCGGTAGGCAGCGGGTTCACCCCCGCCGCCGGCACGAACTGCCTGTACGAGACGGAGTGGCAACGGATGCAGCACGCAGTGGGATCTCCGCTGCCGCCGCCCCATCAGCCGGGGCAGGTGCCGCACGCCGGCTGGGCGTCGGCCGCACACCACCCGGGCCCGCACCCGGGACCCTCCCAGGGGCCCGCCCCCGTCCCCCCACCGCCGGGCTTCCCGGCCCCGACCGGCGCAGTCCCGCCGACACCCCCGCAACCCCCGGCGCCCCAGCCCCCGCCCCCGCAGCCTGTCGCGCCTCAGCCTCACCCCCCGCAGCCCCCCGCGCCCCAGCCCCCGGCCGCACAGCCCGCTGCCCCGCCTGCCCCCGATACCACCGGCCACGTCCCGCTACCACCCGGCGGCCCCGTCGGCGTGCCTACGGCCCCTGCCCCCGCCGGGGCCCCCGACCCGGCGACGACCACGCTGGCCGTGCTGCTGATCGGCCCGGCCGGCGCGGGCAAGACCAGCGTCGCCAAGTACTGGGCGGACCACCGCCGCGTGTCCACGGCGCACATCAGCCTGGACGACGTCCGCGAATGGGTGCGCTCCGGCTTCGCCGACCCCCAGGCCGGCTGGAACGACAACTCCGAGGCCCAGTACCGCCTGGCCCGCCGCACCTGCGGCTTCGCCGCCCGCAACTTCCTCGCCAACGGCATCTCCTGCATCCTGGACGACGCGGTCTTCCCGGACCGCCCGGTCGTAGGCCTCGGCGGCTGGAAGCGCCACGTCGGCCCGGGCCTGCTGCCCGTCGTTCTCCTTCCCGGCCTGGACGTCGTCCTGGAGCGCAACGCCGAACGCACCGGCAATCGCCGCCTCACCGACGAGGAGGTGGCCCGCATCCACGGCCGCATGGCCGGCTGGTACGGCTCGGGCCTGCCGATCATCGACAACTCCCAACTGGACATCCCGGGCACGGCGAGGGTCCTGGACGAGGTCCTGGCGAGGGCAATAGCAAGCCCACCCAGCTGGTGAACAAGGGGCAAGTGGTCCCACCCCCCACCTGCTCCGCACCCCACTCGGCCCCCACAAATCGGCACAACGGCCATAAAACTCCTACGCTCATCTCATGTCAGAGGTGTACGCGACCCGCCGATCCCGGCTGAGAGACCACTTCACCGCGGCCGGCACCGCGGCAGCGCTCGTCACCCGCCCCGCCAACGTGCGCTACCTCGCCGCCGCAGCCCCGCAGGGCTCCGCGCTGCTGCTCGGCAAACGCGAGGACCTTCTCGTATGCATCGGCCAGCCCGACGACCGGCCCTCCGAAGGTCGCCCCGACGAGAGCCTGCGCCTGCATGTCGTCCCGCCGAACGGCGTCGGCGTCGGCACCGGCGGCCACGCCGCGGTCGTGGCGGCGGACCTGGCCGCGGCACAGGACGCCGACTCCCTGGCCGTCGAGGAACACCACCTCACGGTCACCCGGCACAGAGCGATCGCCTCGGTCGCCCCCACGCTCCGCCTCGGCGACCTCGGCGGAGCCGTCGAGCAGCTCAGGGTGGTCAAGGACGAGGAGGAGATCTCGTGCCTGCGCATCGGCGCCGAGATCGCCGACCAGGCCCTCGGTGAACTGCTGGAGTCCATCCTGGTCGGCCGCACCGAACGGCACCTCGCCCTGGAGCTGGAGCGCCGTCTGGTCGACCACGGCGCCGACGGCCCGGCCTTTCCCACCTCGGTCGCCACCGGACCGAACTCCGGCCGCCGTGGGCACCGCCCCACCGACCGGCGGGTGGAGGAGGGCGACTTCCTCACCGTGTGCCTGGGCGCGACCTACCGCGGCTACCGCTGCGAGATCGGCCGTACCTTCGTGATCGGCACCTCGCCCGCCGAGTGGCAGATCGAGCTGTACGACCTCGTCTTCGCCGCCCAGCGCGCCGGACGCGAGTCCCTGGCACCCGGCGCCGCCTATGGCGATGTGGACCGGGCGGCCCGCCAGGTACTGGACTCCGCCGGCTATGCGGAGGCACTGCCACCGCTGACCGGACACGGCGTCGGACTCGAAATCGACGAGGACCCGCAGTTGGCTCCCGCCGCCATGGGTAAACTGGACGCTTGCGTGCCGGTCACCGTCGAGCCTGGGGTCCACCTCCCGGGCCGGGGCGGTGTCCGGATCGATGACACGCTCGTCGTACGCCCCGAGGCGGACGGCGGACCCGAGCTACTCACCATCACGACCAAGGAGCTGCTCGCGCTGTAGCGCGTGACCCGGGGTCGTACGTCAGTCCAGGAGATTCCGCAACCGTGGCTTCCACGAACGACCTCAAGAACGGCATGGTGCTCAAGCTCGAAGGCGGCCAGCTCTGGTCCGTCGTCGAGTTCCAGCACGTCAAGCCCGGCAAGGGCCCGGCCTTCGTGCGCACCAAGCTGAAGAACGTGCTGTCCGGCAAGGTGGTCGACAAGACCTTCAACGCCGGCGTCAAGGTCGAGACCGCCACTGTCGACAAGCGCGACATGCAGTTCTCGTACATGGACGGCGAGTACTTCGTCTTCATGGACATGGAGACCTACGACCAGCTGCACATCGACCGGAAGGCCGTCGGCGACGCCGCGAACTTCCTGATCGAGGGCTTCACCGCCACCGTCGCGCAGCACGAGGGCGAGGTTCTCTTCGTCGAGCTGCCCGCCGCGGTCGAGCTGACCATCGCCGAGACCGAGCCGGGTGTCCAGGGCGACCGCTCCACCGGTGGCACCAAGCCCGCCACCCTGGAGACCGGCCACCAGATCCAGGTCCCGCTCTTCATCACCACCGGTGAGAAGATCAAGGTCGACACCCGTACGAGCGACTACCTCGGCCGGGTGAACAGCTAACCGTGGCTGCCCGCAACACGGCCCGCAAGCGCGCCTTCCAGATCCTCTTCGAGGGCGACCAGCGCGGCGCCGACGTCCTGACGGTCCTCGCGGACTGGATCCGGCTGTCCCGGTCCGACACCCGGCAGCCGCCGGTCAGCGAGTACACGATGCAGCTGGTCGAGGGCTACGCCGAGCACGCGCGGCGGATCGACGAGCTGATCGCCCAGTACGCGGTCGGCTGGACGCTCGACCGGATGCCGGTCGTGGACCGCAACATCCTGCGGCTGGGCGCGTACGAGCTGATCTGGGTCGACGAGACCCCGGACGCCGTCGTCCTGGACGAGATGGTGCAGCTGGCGAAGGAGTTCTCCACCGACGAGTCGCCGTCGTTCGTCAACGGCCTGCTCGGCCGGCTGAAGGAACTCAAGCCGTCCCTGCGCAGGGACGAGGCCTGAGGCCGCCCGGTACGACAATCGCCGGAGGGCCCGCAGCATGCCTGTGCTGCGGGCCCTCCGGCGTTTCCTCAGCGCGCGGAAAAGGACGCCGGGGCGGCCCGGAACCGCAAAGTTCCGGCCACCCCGGCGGCACGTTTCTGCTCAGTTGTCGAGCGGCTCAGCTCTCCTCGTGCGTGGCCACCGCGCGGCGCGCGTCCGCGTCCAGGACACCCCAGCTGATCAGCTGCTCGGTGAGGACCGAGGGGGACTGGTCGTAGATGACGGCGAGTGTGCGCAGGTCGTCCTGGCGGATGGAGAGCACCTTGCCGTTGTAGTCACCGCGCTGGGACTGGATGGTGGCCGCGTAGCGCTGCAGGGGGCCCGCCTTCTCGGCCGGCACGGTGGCCAGCCGCTCCAGGTCCAGGACCAGCTTCGGCGGCGGCTCGGCGGCGCCGCCCGGCGTGGTGCCCGGCAGCAGTTCCTGCACCGGAACGCCATAGAAATCGGCCAGCTCGGCGAGCCGCTGTACGGTCACCGCACGGTCGCCACGCTCGTACGACCCCACCACCACGGCCTTCCAGCGACCCTGGGACTTCTCCTCGACACCGTGGAGGGAAAGGCCCTGCTGGGTGCGGATGGCCCGGAGCTTGGCCCCGAGCTGTTTGGCGTATTCGCTGGACATATAGCTCCCCGGACACTGTGTCGACGCGGCCGGACTGGGTTCCCGCCGCGCGGCTGGTAACTCACTGTGAGGTTACGCAGCGTGACTCTGCTGCGTCAAGCCGAATGGTCCACACCGACTCTTCCGTGGTAGCGCCGGCCGATTACGCCAGGGGGGTGATCGGGGGCCGTCCGATGACCTGCTAGGGTGGTTGGCGCAAATCAGACGTCCTTTAAGGTCCGTCCCGTGAGGCGGAGAAGGAGGTCCTTTCCGTATGGACAAGCAGGACTCGCACGCCACCCCGCACGCGTCCGATGCGCGGCCCGTTCTCGAGGGCCCCGACATCGCACGGGTGCTGACCCGTATCGCCCACGAGATCGTCGAGCGCGCCAAGGGCGCCGACGACGTGGTGCTTCTCGGCATTCCGACCAGGGGCGTCTTCCTCGCCCAGCGGCTCGCCGTCAAACTGGAGCAGATCACCGACCGCAAGATGCCGGTCGGCTCGCTCGACATCACCATGTACCGCGACGACCTGCGCATGCACCCGCCGCGTGCGCTGGCCCGCACCGAGATCCCCGGTGACGGCATCGACGGCAAGCTGGTCGTCCTCGTCGACGACGTGCTCTTCTCCGGCCGTACCATCCGCGCCGCCCTCGACGCCCTGAACGACATCGGGCGCCCCCGCGCGGTCCAGCTCGCGGTCCTGGTCGACCGCGGCCACCGCGAACTGCCCATCCGTGCCGACTACGTCGGCAAGAACCTCCCCACGTCGCTGCGGGAGACGGTCAAGGTCCAGCTCGCCGAGGAGGACGGTCGCGACACCGTGCTGCTCGGTGTGAAGACCGGCCAGTAGCAGATCCGGCGCAGGGCCGCTTCGGCGTGCCCACCTACGCAGCGGATTGCCTGAATTCTCCCGATTGAACTGCCTTACGGAGCCTGACAGATGCAGCGTCATCTCATCTCGGCCGCCGACCTCACCCGCGACGACGCCGTCCTGATCCTCGACACCGCCGAGGAGATGGCCCGGGTCGCCGACCGGCCGATCAAGAAGCTGCCGACCCTGCGCGGCCGCACGATCGTCAACCTCTTCTTCGAGGACTCCACGCGGACCCGGATCTCCTTCGAGGCCGCCGAGAAGCGCCTGTCCGCCGACGTCATCAACTTCTCCGCCAAGGGGTCGAGCGTCTCCAAGGGCGAGTCCCTGAAGGACACCGCCCAGACCCTGGAGGCCATGGGCGTCGACGCCGTCGTCATCCGGCACGGCGCCTCCGGAGCCCCGTACCGCCTGGCCAACTCCGGCTGGATCGACGCCGCGGTCATCAACGCCGGCGACGGAACCCACCAGCACCCCACCCAGGCCCTGCTGGACGCCTTCACCATGCGCCGCCGGCTGATCGGCCGGGACACAGGCCTCGGCCAGGACCTGTCCGGCAAGCGGATCACCATCGTCGGCGACGTCCTGCACAGCCGGGTCGCCCGCTCCAACGTGGACCTGCTGCACACCCTCGGCGCCGAGGTCACCCTGGTCGCCCCGCCCACCCTGGTGCCGGTCGGCGTCGAGACGTGGCCGTGCGAGGTGTCGTACGACCTCGACAGCACGCTGCCCAAGTGCGACGCGGTGATGATGCTCCGCGTCCAGCGCGAGCGGATGAACGCCGCCTTCTTCCCGACCGAGCGCGAGTACTCCCGCCGCTACGGCCTCGACGGCGACCGCATGGCCAGGCTGCCCGAGCACGCCGTCGTGATGCACCCCGGACCGATGGTGCGCGGCATGGAGATCACCGCCGAGGTCGCCGACTCGGACCGCTGCACCGCCATCGAGCAGGTCGCCAACGGCGTGTCCATCCGGATGGCCGTGCTGTACCTGCTGCTCGGCGGAAACGAGCCTGCCGTCACCCACGCCCGCACCAACGAGGAGAAGTAAGACCCCATGAGCAAGATCCTGATCCGTGGTGCGAAGGTGCTCGGCGGCGAGCCGCAGGACGTGCTGATCGACGGCGAGACGATCGCCGAGGTGGGCACCGGTCTCAGCGCCGAGGGCGCGGAGGTGGTCGAGGCGGCCGGCAAGGTGCTGCTGCCGGGCCTGGTCGACCTGCACACCCACCTGCGCGAGCCGGGCCGCGAGGACTCCGAGACGGTCCTCACCGGCACCCGCGCTGCCGCATCCGGCGGCTATACGACGGTCTTCGCCATGGCCAACACCTTCCCCGTCGCCGACACCGCCGGTGTCGTCGAGCAGGTCTGGCGGCTGGGCCGGGAGCACGGCTACTGCGACGTGCAGCCCATCGGTGCCGTCACCGTGGGCCTGGAGGGCAGGAAGCTCGCCGAGCTGGGCGCCATGCACGAGTCGGCCGCCGGGGTCACCGTCTTCTCCGACGACGGCAAGTGCGTGGACGACGCCGTGATCATGCGCCGCGCGCTGGAGTACGTGAAGGCCTTCGGCGGTGTCGTCGCCCAGCACGCGCAGGAACCGCGGCTGACCGAGGGCGCCCAGATGAACGAGGGCGTCGTCTCCGCCGAGCTGGGCCTGGGCGGCTGGCCGGCCGTCGCCGAGGAGTCGATCATCGCGCGGGACGTGCTGCTCGCCGAGCACGTCGGCTCCCGCGTCCACATCTGCCACCTGTCGACCGCCGGCAGCGTCGAGATCGTCCGCTGGGCCAAGTCCCGCGGCATCCAGGTCACCGCCGAGGTCACCCCGCACCACCTGCTCCTCACCGACGAGCTGGTGCGGACGTACAACCCGGTCTACAAGGTCAACCCGCCGCTGCGCACCGAGCGGGACGTGCACGCGCTGCGAGAGGCCCTGGCGGACGGCACGATCGACATCGTCGCCACCGACCACGCCCCCCACCCGCACGAGGACAAGGACTGCGAGTGGGCCGCGGCCGCCATGGGGATGGTGGGCCTGGAGACCGCGTTGTCAGTGGTCCAGGAGACCATGGTCGACACGGGCCTGCTGGACTGGGCCGGCGTCGCCGACCGGATGTCCGTCAAGCCCGCGCAGATCGGACAGGCCACCGGACACGGCCGTCCCGTCTCGGCTGGTGAGCCCGCCAACCTCACCCTCGTCGACACGGAATACCGTGGCCAGGTGGACCCCGCGGGCTTCGCCTCGCGCAGCCGCAACACCCCCTACGAGGGGCGTGAGCTGCCGGGCCGTGTGACGCACACGTGGCTGCGGGGCAAGGCCACGCTCGTCGACGGGAAGCTCACGTGACACCTGTAATCCTGCTGGCCGAGGCCAAGAGGTCGGCCGAGGTCACCGACTGGCCGGCCCGCATCGGCTGGCTCGTCGGACTCCTGCTCTTCATCGCGCTCGTCTACTGGCTGATGCGCGAGGGCTGGAAGTGGCGCGGCACCCTGCAGAGCGACCTGCCCGCGCCGCCCAGCGCGCCGGAGGAGACCGGCCCGGCCAGACTTGAACTGAGCGGTCGCTACCACGGCTCCACCACGGCAGGACAGTGGCTGGACCGGATCGTGGCCCACGGCCTGGGCACCCGGAGCCGGGCCGAGCTCACCCTGACCGACCAAGGGCTGGAGGTCGAGCGTCCCGGAGCGAGCGACTTCTTCATCCCCACCGCCGCGCTGCGCGGGGCCCGGCTCGACAAGGGCATCGCCGGCAAGGTCCTCACCGAGGGCGGCCTGCTGGTGGTGACCTGGGAGCTCGGCGACAAGCTGATCGACTCCGGCTTCCGCTCGGACCACGCGGCCGAGCACACCGAATGGGTCGACACCCTGAACCACCTGATCGACAACACGGAAGGCGCACGATGACGACCTCCACAAGGGGAGCCGCCAGGGTTCCCGCCGTACTCGTCCTGGAGGACGGCCGCATCTTCCGCGGCCGTGCCTACGGGGCCGTGGGGGAGACCTTCGGCGAGGCCGTGTTCTCCACCGGTATGACCGGCTACCAGGAGACCCTGACCGACCCGTCGTACGACCGGCAGATCGTCGTCGCGACCGCGCCGCAGATCGGCAACACGGGCTGGAACGACGAGGACGACGAGTCGAGCCGCATCTGGGTCTCCGGCTATGTCGTGCGCGACCCCGCGCGCGTGCCGTCCAACTGGCGCGCCAAGCGCTCCCTGGACGACGAGCTGGAGCGGCAGGGCGTGGTCGGGATCTCCGGCATCGACACCCGCGCGCTGACCCGCCATCTGCGCGAGCGCGGCTCGATGCGCGCCGGCATCTTCTCCGGCGAGGCGATCACCGCCGAGTCCGAGCTCCTCGCGCGCGTGCTGGCCCAGCCGCACATGAAGGGCGCGAGCCTCTACGAGGAGGTCGCGACCCGGGAGGCGTACGTCGTCCCGGCGATCGGCGAGAAGAGGTTCACCGTCGCCGCCATCGACCTCGGCATCAAGGGCATGACTCCGCACCGGATGGCCGAGCGCGGCATCGAGGTGCACGTCCTGCCCGCGACCGCCACGGCCGACGAGGTCTACGCCGTCAACCCGGACGGTGTGTTCTTCTCCAACGGCCCCGGCGACCCGGCGACCGCCGACGGCCCGGTCGCGCTGATGAGCGCCGTCCTGGAGCGGAAGACGCCCCTGTTCGGCATCTGTTTCGGCAACCAGATCCTCGGCCGCGCCCTCGGCTTCGGCACCTACAAGCTGAAGTACGGCCACCGGGGCATCAACCAGCCGGTCCAGGACCGTACGACCGGCAAGGTCGAGGTCACCGCGCACAACCACGGCTTCGCCGTGGACGCGCCGCTCGACAAGGTCAGCGAGACGAAGTTCGGCCGCGCCGAGGTCTCGCACGTCTGCCTGAACGACGACGTCGTGGAGGGGCTGCAGCTGCTCGACCAGCCGGCCTTCTCCGTCCAGTACCACCCCGAAGCGGCAGCGGGGCCGCACGACGCCGCCTACCTGTTCGACCGCTTCGTCTCCCTGATGGAGGGCCAGCGTGCCTAAGCGCACCGATATCCAGTCCGTCCTGGTCATCGGCTCCGGCCCGATCGTCATCGGCCAGGCCGCCGAGTTCGACTACTCCGGCACGCAGGCGTGCCGCGTGCTCAAGGCCGAGGGCCTGCGCGTCGTCCTCGTCAACTCCAACCCGGCGACGATCATGACCGACCCGGAGATCGCCGACGCCACCTACGTCGAGCCGATCACCCCGGAGTTCGTCGAGAAGATCATCGCCAAGGAGCGCCCCGACGCCCTGCTGCCCACCCTGGGCGGCCAGACGGCCCTGAACACCGCCATCTCGCTGCACGAGAACGGTGTCCTGGCCAAGTACGGCGTGGAGCTGATCGGCGCCAAGCCCGAGGCGATCCACAAGGGCGAGGACCGCGACCAGTTCAAGGCCGTCGTGGACGCCGTCAACGCCAAGATCGGGCACGGCGAGTCCGCCCGCTCGGTGATCTGCCACTCCATGGACGACGTCCTCGAGGGCGTCGAGACGCTCGGCGGCTACCCGGTCGTCGTCCGCCCGTCCTTCACCATGGGCGGCGCCGGCTCCGGCTTCGCGCACGACGAGGAGGAGCTGCGCCGTATCGCGGGCCAGGGCCTCACGCTCTCCCCGACCACCGAGGTGCTCCTGGAGGAGTCCATCCTCGGCTGGAAGGAGTATGAGCTGGAGCTGATGCGCGACAAGCACGACAACGTCGTGGTCGTCTGCTCCATCGAGAACTTCGACCCCATGGGCGTGCACACCGGTGACTCGATCACCGTCGCGCCCGCGATGACGCTGACCGACCGCGAGTACCAGATCCTGCGCGACATCGGCATCGCCGTCATCCGCGAGGTCGGCGTCGACACCGGCGGCTGCAACATCCAGTTCGCGGTGAACCCCGAGGACGGTCGTGTGATCGTCATCGAGATGAACCCGCGCGTGTCGCGTTCCTCGGCGCTCGCCTCCAAGGCGACCGGCTTCCCGATCGCCAAGATCGCCGCCAAGCTGGCCGTCGGCTACACCCTGGACGAGATCCCGAACGACATCACGCGGGAGACCCCGGCCTCCTTCGAGCCCACGCTCGACTACGTGGTCGTCAAGGCCCCGCGTTTCGCCTTCGAGAAGTTCCCGCAGGCCGACTCCACGCTGACCACCACCATGAAGTCGGTCGGCGAGGCCATGGCCATCGGACGCAACTTCCCCGAGGCCTTCCAGAAGGCGCTGCGCTCGCTGGAGAAGAAGGGCAGCCAGTTCACGTTCACCGGCCTGCCCGGGGACAAGGAAGCGCTGCTGCACGAGGCCGTACGGCCCACCGACGGCCGGATCAACACCGTCATGCAGGCCATCCGCGCGGGCGCCACGCCCGAGGAGATCTTCGAGTACACCAAGATCGACCCGTGGTTCGTGGACCAGCTCTTCCTGATCAAGGAGATCGCGGACGAGCTGGCCGAAGCGTCCGAGCTGACCGCCGAGCTGCTCGCGGAGGCGAAGCGGCACGGCTTCTCCGACCACCAGATCGGTGAGATCCGCGGCCTGCGCGAGGACGTCGTCCGCGAGGTCCGGCACGCGCTCGGCATCCGCCCGGTCTACAAGACGGTCGACACCTGCGCCGCCGAGTTCGCCGCGAAGACGCCGTACTTCTACTCCTCCTACGACGAGGAGAACGAGGTCGCGACCCGCGAGAAGCCGGCCGTCATCATCCTCGGCTCCGGCCCCAACCGCATCGGCCAGGGCATCGAGTTCGACTACTCCTGTGTCCACGCCTCCTTCGCGCTGAGCGACGCGGGCTACGAGACCGTGATGGTCAACTGCAACCCGGAGACCGTCTCCACCGACTACGACACCTCCGACCGGCTGTACTTCGAGCCGCTGACGCTGGAGGACGTGCTGGAGATCGTCCACGCCGAGCAGCAGGCCGGGCCGGTCGCGGGCGTGATCGTGCAGCTGGGCGGCCAGACCCCGCTCGGCCTGTCGCAGGCCCTGAAGGACAACGGCGTGCCGATCGTCGGCACCTCGCCCGAGGCCATCCACGCGGCCGAGGACCGCGGCGCCTTCGGGCGCGTCCTCGCCGAGGCGGGCCTGCCGGCCCCGAAGCACGGCACGGCCACCACCTTCGGCGAGGCCAAGGCCATCGCCGACGAGATCGGCTACCCGGTCCTGGTCCGGCCGTCGTACGTGCTCGGCGGGCGCGGCATGGAGATCGTCTACGACGAGACCCGCCTCGCCGCCTACATCGCCGAGTCGACCGAGATCAGCCCCTCCCGGCCGGTGCTCGTCGACCGGTTCCTGGACGACGCGATCGAGATCGACGTCGACGCCCTCTACGACGGCGAGGAGCTCTACCTCGGCGGCGTGATGGAGCACATCGAGGAGGCCGGCATCCACTCCGGCGACTCGGCGTGCGCCCTGCCCCCGATCACCCTCGGCGGCTTCGACATCAAGCGCCTGCGCGCCTCCACCGAGGCCATCGCCAAGGGCGTCGGCGTGCGCGGCCTGATCAACATCCAGTTCGCGATGGCCGGGGACATCCTCTACGTCCTGGAGGCCAACCCGCGCGCCTCCCGCACGGTCCCCTTCACCTCCAAGGCGACCGCGGTGCCGCTCGCGAAGGCCGCCGCCCGGATCTCACTGGGCGCGACCATCGCCGAGCTGCGCGCCGAGGGCCTGCTGCCGAAGACGGGCGACGGCGGCGAGCTGCCGCTGGACGCGCCGATCTCGGTCAAGGAGGCCGTCATGCCGTGGTCGCGCTTCCGCGACATCCACGGCCGCGGCGTCGACACCGTCCTCGGCCCGGAGATGCGCTCCACCGGCGAGGTCATGGGCATCGACTCCGTCTTCGGCACGGCGTACGCCAAGTCGCAGGCGGGTGCCTACGGCCCGCTGCCCACCAAGGGCCGCGCGTTCATCTCGGTCGCCAACCGCGACAAGCGCTCGATGATCTTCCCGGCGCGCGAACTGGTCGCCCACGGCTTCGAACTGCTCGCCACCTCCGGCACCGCCGAGGTCCTCAAGCGCAATGGCATCAACGCCACGGTCGTGCGCAAGCAGTCCGAGGGCACCGGCCCGAACGGCGAGAAGACGATCGTCCAGCTGATCCACGACGGCGAGGTCGACCTGATCGTCAATACCCCGTACGGCACCGGCGGCCGCCTCGACGGCTACGACATCCGTACGGCCGCGGTGGCCCGCTCCGTGCCGTGCCTGACCACGGTCCAGGCGCTCGCCGCGGCGGTCCAGGGCATCGACGCCCTCAACCACGGTGACGTGGGCGTCCGCTCGCTCCAGGAACACGCGGAACACCTGACCGCGGCCCGCGACTAGCAGCCCTTGAGGGGGACACCGGAAACGGTGTCCCCCTCTTCATGAGGCTCCCTGAAGCTTCAAGAGGACACAGGACATGTACAAGCTTTTCTTCCGTCTGGTTTTCAAACGGATGGACGCCGAGAAGGCCCACCACCTGGCCTTCCGCTGGATCCGCCTCGCCGTCCGCATCCCGGTGCTGCGCACCTTCGTCGCCGCCGCCCTCGCGCCGCGCTACAAGGAGCTGCGCACGGAGGCCTTCGGATTGCGCATGCACGGCCCCTTCGGGCTCGCCGCCGGCTTCGACAAGAACGCAGTCGCGATCGACGGTATGTCCATGCTGGGCTTCGACCACGTCGAGATCGGCACCGTCACCGGCGAGCCCCAGCCCGGCAACCCCAGGAAGCGGCTGTTCCGCCTCGTCGCGGACCGCGCGCTGATCAACCGCATGGGCTTCAACAATGACGGCTCGCTCGCCGTGGCCGCCCGTCTCGCCACCCGGGAGCCGGTCTTCAGGACGGTCGTCGGTGTCAACATCGGCAAGACCAAGGTCGTCCCGGAGGCGGAGGCCGTAGGCGACTACGTGAAGTCGGCGGAGCGGCTCGCGCCGTACGCGGACTACCTGGTCGTCAACGTCTCCTCGCCGAACACGCCCGGCCTGCGCAACCTGCAGGCCACCGAGGCGCTGCGCCCGCTGCTCACCGCCGTCCGCGAGGCCGCCGACCGCACGGTCGCGAACCGGCGTGTCCCGCTGCTGGTGAAGATCGCCCCGGACCTCGCCGACGAGGACATCGACGCCGTGGCCGACCTGGCCGTGGAGCTGGGCCTGGACGGCATCATCGCGACCAACACCACCATCGCGCGCGAGGGACTGGGGCTGAAATCCCAAGCCTCGCTGGTGAAGGAGACCGGCGGTCTGTCCGGCGCCCCGCTCAAGGCGCGCTCCCTGGAGGTCCTGCGCCGCCTGTACGCCCGCGTGGGCGACCGGATCACCCTCGTGGGCGTGGGCGGCATCGAGACCGCCGAGGACGCCTGGCAGCGCATCCTGGCCGGCGCCACGCTGGTGCAGGGCTACAGCGCCTTCATCTACGAGGGCCCCTTCTGGTCCCGCGCGATCCACAAGGGCCTCGCCGCCCGCCTGCGCACCAGCCCGTACGCCACCCTCGCCGACGCGGTCGGCGCCGACGTGAGGAAGCCCGCATGACTTCGTACGAGCCCTTCGGCGCCCGGCTGCGCCGCGCCATGGACGAGCGCGGCCCGCTGTGCGTGGGCATCGACCCGCACGCCTCCCTGCTCGCCGAGTGGGGCCTGAACGACGACGTGGCCGGTCTGGAGCGGTTCAGCCGCACGGTCGTCGAGGCGGTGGCCGACCGGGTCGCCGTGATGAAGCCGCAGAGCGCCTTCTTCGAGCGCTTCGGCTCCCGTGGCGTCGCCGTCCTGGAGAAGGTCGTCCAGGAGGCCCGCGCGGCCGGCACCCTCGTCGTGATGGACGCCAAGCGCGGCGACATCGGCTCGACCATGGCCGGGTACGCCGAGGCCTACCTGCACAAGGACGCCCCGCTGTTCTCCGACGCCCTGACCGTCTCGCCCTACCTCGGCTACGGCTCGCTCAGCCCGGCCGTCGCGCTGGCCCGGGAGAGCGGCGCCGGCCTGTTCGTGCTGGCGCTGACCTCCAACCCGGAGGGTCCCGAGGTCCAGCACGCGGTCCGCGCCGACGGCCGCACCGTGGGCGCGACCATGCTGGCCCACCTGGCCGCCGAGAACGCGGGGGAGGAGCCGCTGGGCTCCTTCGGCGCCGTGGTCGGCGCCACGGTCGGCGACCTGTCGTCGTACGACCTCGCCATCAACGGTCCGCTCCTCGCGCCCGGCGTCGGCGCGCAGGGGGCGACCGCGGCCGACCTTCCCGCGGTGTTCGGGCAGGCGGTGCGTAACGTCGTGCCGAACGTCAGCCGGGGCGTGCTGCGGCACGGGCCCGACGTGGGGGCCCTGCGCGGGTCCGCCGGGCGCTTCGCGGAGGAGATCCAGGCCGCCGTCGCGGGTGCCTGAGGTCTCCTGGGGGGCTTCGTGGAGCGGCTGGGCGGCGATTTGAGTGTGAATACATCCTCAAATCGGGGGCATTATGTCTGAAATATCCGGCCTGGCGGAGGCTGACCAGGACTTTTCCGCTGTTCTCGCTGACTCTGGCGGACTTGACCGCTAGTCTCCGAGCAGAGTGAACGGGCGAAGCGTGTTGCTCGTAGCTCCCCAGGTGTGGGGCGACTAGGTTCCTCACCGGTCCGTATCCGACAGTTCGACATCCGAGGTGACGTAGGCGTGGCTCTTCCGCCCCTTACCCCCGAACAGCGCGCAGCCGCGCTCGAAAAGGCCGCCGCGGCTCGCCGGGAGCGGGCCGAGGTCAAGAATCGACTCAAGCACTCCGGCGCCTCCCTGCACGAGGTCATCAAGCAGGGCCAGGAGAACGACGTCATCGGCAAGATGAAGGTCTCCGCACTGCTCGAGTCGCTGCCCGGCGTGGGCAAGGTCCGCGCCAAGCAGATCATGGAGCGTCTGGGCATCTCCGAGAGCCGCCGGGTGCGCGGTCTCGGTTCCAACCAGATCGCTTCCCTGGAGCGTGAGTTCGGCAGCACCGGCTCCTGAGTCCGGGGCCGGCCGGACCGGGAGTCCCGGGCACTCCGGGATTGCTGGAATAATCGCTGCATGAGTGAACGTCCGCGGCTGACCGTGCTCTCCGGCCCCTCGGGGGTCGGCAAGAGCACGGTCGTCGCCCATATGCGCAAGGAACACCCCGAGGTCTGGCTCTCGGTGTCGGCCACCACCCGCAAGCCGCGCCCCGGCGAGAAGCACGGAGTCCACTACTTCTTCGTCACCGACGACGAGATGGACAAGCTGATCGCCAACGGCGAGCTGCTGGAGTGGGCCGAGTTCGCCGGCAACCGCTACGGCACGCCCCGCGCGGCCGTGCTGGAGCGGCTGGAGAAGGGCGAGCCGGTTCTGCTGGAGATCGATCTCCAGGGTGCCAGGCAGGTCCGGGAGTCGATGTCCGACGCCCGGCTGGTGTTCCTGGCTCCGCCCTCCTGGGAGGAGCTGGTGCGCAGGCTGACCGGCCGGGGCACCGAGCCGCCCGAGGTCATCGAGCGCCGCCTGGAGGCGGCCAGGACCGAGCTGGCGGCCGAGCCGGAGTTCGACACGACCTTGGTCAACACCTCCGTCGAGGACGTGGCGCGCGAGCTGCTAGCCTTGATGGATGTTGTGTGATCGCGAGTGTGTGATCACGACTGATCTTTTCCCACCCATCGGAAGGTAGAGCGTGTCCTCTTCCATCACCGCGCCCGAGGGCATCATCAACCCGCCGATCGACGAGCTTCTCGAGGCCACCGACTCGAAGTACAGCCTCGTGATCTACGCGGCCAAGCGTGCCCGCCAGATCAACGCGTACTACTCGCAGCTCGGCGAGGGCCTCCTCGAGTACGTCGGTCCGCTCGTCGACACCCACGTCCACGAGAAGCCGCTCTCGATCGCCCTGCGTGAGATCAACGCGGGTCTGCTGACGTCCGAGGCCGTCGAGGGCCCGGCGCAGTAACCGTTCGTTTTCGCATGACAGGCCCGGCGGCGCGACTGCCGGGCCTGTGGTGTGTCATGGAGGCGTAGGTTCAACGAATGGGAGTCCCGGTGGACAAGCCGAGGGTCGTACTGGGCGTCAGCGGCGGCATCGCCGCCTACAAGGCCTGTGAGCTGCTGAGAAGGTTCACGGAGTCGGGCCACGACGTCCGCGTGGTGCCCACCGCCTCCGCGCTGCACTTCGTCGGCGCCGCCACCTGGTCCGCCCTGTCCGGCAACCCCGTCTCGACGGAGGTCTGGGACGCCGTCCACGAGGTCCCGCACGTCCGCATCGGCCAGCACGCCGACCTGGTGGTCGTCGCACCCGCCACGGCCGACACGCTCGCCAGGGCGGCCCACGGCCTCGCCGACGACCTGCTGACCAACACCCTCCTCACCGCCCGCTGCCCGGTGGTCTTCGCGCCCGCCATGCACACCGAGATGTGGGAGCACCCGGCCACCCAGGAGAACGTGGCCACGCTGCGCCGCCGCGGCGCCGTCGTCATCGAGCCCGCGGTCGGCCGGCTCACCGGCGTCGACACCGGCAAGGGCCGGCTGCCCGACCCGGTGGAGATCTTCGAGGTGTGCCGCCGGGTGCTGGCCCGCGGCGTCACCGAGCCCGACCTCGAAGGGCGGCACGTCGTCGTCTCCGCCGGCGGCACCCGCGAGCCCCTCGACCCGGTCCGCTTCCTCGGCAACCGCTCCTCAGGCAAGCAGGGCTACGCCCTCGCCCGCACCGCCGCCGCCCGCGGCGCCCGGGTCACGCTGATCGCGGCCAACACCGGCCTGCCCGACCCGGCGGGCGTGGACGTCGTACCGGTCGGCACGGCCGTGCAGCTGCGCGAGGCCGTGCTGAAGGCGGCGGCGGACGCCGACGCGGTCGTCATGGCCGCCGCCGTGGCCGACTTCCGCCCCTCGGCCTACGCCACCGGCAAGATCAAGAAGAAGGACGGCCAGGACCCCGACCCGATCGTCCTGGTCCGCAACCCGGACATCCTCGCGGAGATCTCGGCCGAGCGCGCCCGCCCCGGCCAGGTGATCGTCGGCTTCGCCGCCGAGACCGACGACGTCCTCGCCAACGGCCGCACCAAGCTCGCCCGCAAGGGCTGTGACCTGCTCGTCGTCAACGAGGTGGGGGAGCGCAAGACGTTCGGCTCCGAGGAGAACGAAGCCGTGGTGCTGGGCGCCGACGGCAGCGAGACCCCGGTGCCCCACGGCCCCAAGGAAGCCCTGGCCGACATCGTCTGGGACCTCGTCGCGCAGCGCCTGAGCTGACGTCCACGCGAGCTCGACGGCAGGTTCACGCCACACCGAAATCAGGTGTGGCGACCCTGGCCAAGGCCGCCCGGCATTGTGCAGAATGCCCGTGCCGCAGGTCACAGCGCTCCCGAGTGGCGAGACGGGTGACCCATCGGCCGAGTGCGACCGATAAACTGTTGACGGTCGACGCCGGGCGCAGCCCCGAGCGTCGCCGCAAATGATCAGCCAGCAGCCGCTGCAACCACAGGGAGCGTTGTGTCCCGTCGCCTGTTCACCTCGGAGTCCGTGACCGAGGGTCACCCCGACAAGATCGCTGACCAGATCAGCGACACCATTCTCGACGCGCTTCTGCGCGAGGACCCGTCCTCCCGGGTCGCCGTCGAGACGCTGATCACCACCGGCCTGGTGCACGTGGCCGGCGAGGTGACGACCAAGGCCTACGCGGACATCGCGACCCTGGTCCGCAACAAGATCCTCGAGATCGGCTACGACTCCTCCAAGAAGGGCTTCGACGGCGCCTCCTGCGGTGTGTCGGTGTCCATCGGCGCGCAGTCCCCGGACATCGCGCAGGGCGTGGACACGGCGTACGAGAGCCGGGTCGAGGGCGACGACGACGAACTGGACCGGCAGGGCGCCGGTGACCAGGGCCTGATGTTCGGCTACGCGTCCGACGAGACGCCGACCCTGATGCCGCTGCCGATCTTCCTGGCGCACCGCCTGTCCAAGCGCCTGTCCGAGGTGCGCAAGAACGGCACGATCCCCTACCTGCGCCCCGACGGCAAGACGCAGGTCACCATCGAGTACGACGGCGACAAGGCCGTCCGTCTGGACACGGTGGTCGTCTCCTCGCAGCACGCCTCCGACATCGACCTGGAGTCGCTGCTGGCGCCCGACATCCGCGAGTTCGTCGTGGAGCCGGAGCTGAAGGCGCTCCTGGACGAGGGCATCAAGCTGGACACCGACGGCTACCGCCTGCTGGTCAACCCGACCGGCCGCTTCGAGATCGGCGGCCCGATGGGCGACGCCGGCCTGACCGGCCGCAAGATCATCATCGACACCTACGGCGGCATGGCCCGCCACGGCGGCGGTGCCTTCTCCGGCAAGGACCCGTCCAAGGTGGACCGCTCGGCCGCGTACGCGATGCGCTGGGTCGCCAAGAACGTCGTGGCGGCGGGCCTGGCCTCCCGCTGCGAGGTCCAGGTCGCCTACGCGATCGGCAAGGCCGAGCCGGTGGGCCTGTTCGTGGAGACCTTCGGCACCGCCAAGGTCGACGCCGAGAAGATCGAGAAGGCGATCGACGAGGTCTTCGACCTCCGCCCGGCCGCGATCATCCGCGACCTCGACCTGCTCCGCCCGATCTACGCCCAGACGGCCGCCTACGGCCACTTCGGCCGCGAGCTGCCCGACTTCACCTGGGAGCGCACGGACCGCGTGGACGCACTGCGCGCCGCCGTGGGCGTGTAAGGCCCGACCGCTCTTCTCGCCGAGGCCCGGTTCCCCTTCCCCGGGGGCCGGGCCTCGGCGTGTACCGAATTGGCTGGCGGGCCAGGGCGGGCGGTATCTACGCTGACGCCGTCGACGCCGCCCGGTGCGAAGGTCGCGGTTACTTCGTGGAGTGCGCCCTCCGGGGCGTGCGGTGAAGCTGAATCCGTGCCGCTGCCGATCCGGATCTCGGGCGTACGTCGGTTGTCAGTGCCGTTTGGTAAGAATGCAAGCGTGAGCAGCGAGTACGGGGCGCCCCGGGCAGACGGGGACGGCGGGGCCGAAGGGGCACCGCCGGAGCAGCTCGCGCTCATCCGGGAGAGCGTGCGCAAGGCGAAGGTGCCGCGGGCCAAGCCGCGGACCTGGCGGGGGGCCGCGCTCGCCCCGCACCTGCCCGTCGCGCGGGTCCTGGTCGACAAGGGCGTGCTGCATCTCGACCGGTACTTCGACTACGCCGTGCCCGCCGAACTGGACGCCGACGCACAGCCGGGCGTGCGGGTGCGGGTGCGGTTCGGGGCCGGGCGGGGCCGGGTGCGGGAAGGGCGCCGGGAGGGCGGCGGGCTCATCGACGGGTTCCTCGTCGAGCGGCTGGCCGAGTCCGACTACTCCGGGCCGCTGGCCGCGCTGGCCCAGGTCGTGTCGCCGGAGCCGGTGCTGAGCGAGGAGCTGCTGGGCCTCGCCCGGGCCGTGGCCGACCGGTATGCCGGAAGCCTCGCCGACGTGCTCCAGCTGGCCGTGCCGCCGCGCAGCGCCCGGGCCGAGCAGCGGCCGTCGCCCCCGCCCCCACCCCCGCCGCAGGCGCCGGAGAAGGCCTCCTGGGGGCGGTATGAGCAGGGGGAGGCATTCCTCCACGCCCTGGCCTCCGGCGGCTCGCCCAGGGCCGTCTGGAACGCTCTGCCGGGGCCGCTGTGGAGCGAGGAACTGGCCCGCGCCGTCGCCGCCACGCTCGCCTCCGGCCGCGGCGCCCTCGTCGTCGTACCGGACGGGCGGGCCGCCGCGCGGGTCGACGCCGCGCTCACCGCGCTGCTCGGCACGGGCCGGCACGCGCTGCTCACGGCCGACGCGGGGCCCGAGAAGCGGTACGCGCAGTGGCTCGCGGTGCGCCGGGGTTCCGTGCGCGCCGTGGTCGGGACCCGGGCCGCCATGTTCGCGCCCGTGCAGGACCTGGGGCTCGTCGCCATCTGGGACGACGGCGACGACAGCCACAGCGAGCAGCACGCCCCGCAGCCGCACGCCCGGGATGTGCTGTTGTTGCGGGCCGCGCTGGACAAGTGCGCCTTCTTGCTGGGGAGTTGGAGCTGCACCGTGGAGGCCGCCCAGCTCGTCGAGAGCGGCTGGGCCCGGCCGCTGGTCGCCGGTCGGGAGCAGGTACGGCGGGCCGCCCCCCTGATCCGCACGGTCGGGGACGACGATCTCGCCCGCGACGAGGCCGCCCGCGCCGCCCGGCTGCCGACGCTTGCCTGGCAGGCTGCCCGCGACGGGCTGCGGCACGGGCCGGTGCTCGTACAGGTGCCGCGGCGCGGCTATGCGCCCCGCATGGCCTGTGACCGGTGCCGGGCGCCCGCCCGGTGCCGGCACTGCTCCGGGCCGCTCCAGGGGCAGGACGCG
Source organism: Streptomyces sp. NPDC002076 (assembly GCF_053593835.1). Taxonomy (NCBI): domain Bacteria; kingdom Bacillati; phylum Actinomycetota; class Actinomycetes; order Kitasatosporales; family Streptomycetaceae; genus Streptomyces; species Streptomyces sp. NPDC002076. Next base: position 109,448 of record NZ_JBSFDI010000017.1, on the reverse strand, counting down.
GGGGTCCTGCGGTGCGGCTGGTGCGGGCGCGAGGAGAGCGCGTGGCACTGCCCGGAGTGCGGCGGCTTCCGGCTGCGGGCGCAGGTCGTGGGGGCGCGGCGGACGGCCGAGGAGCTGGGGCGCGCTTTCCCCGCCGTCCCGGTGCGCACCTCGGGGCGGGAGCATGTGCTGGACACGGTGCCGGGCACGCCGGCGCTGGTCGTGAGCACACCGGGGGCCGAACCGGTCGCCGAGGGCGGCTACGCGGCGGCCCTTCTGCTGGACGGCTGGGCCATGCTCGTACGACCTGACCTGCGGGCCGGCGAGGACGCCCTGCGCCGGTGGATCGCGGCGGGCGCGCTGGTGCGGCCGCAGAGCGAGGGGGGCTCGGTGGTCGTGGTGGCCGAGCCGACCCTGCGGCCGGTGCAGGCGCTGGTGCGCTGGGATCCCGTCGGGCACGCGGTGCGGGAACTGGCCGAGCGGGCCGAACTGGGCTTTCCGCCGGTGTCGCGGATGGCGGCGGTCTCCGGGACGCCCGCGGCCGTCGCCGAGTTCCTGGCCTCGGTCGAGTTGCCGTCGGACGCGGAGGTGCTGGGCCCCGTGCCACTGCCTGCGTCGCCGCCCGGCCGGCCCCGCAGACCTGGCGCGCCGCCGCCGGGTGAGCACTGGGACCGGGCGCTGGTCCGGGTGCCGCCGGGGAGCGGGGCGGCGCTGGCTGCCGCGCTGAAGACCGCGCAGGCCGCTCGGATGGCGCGGGGGAGCGGGGAGGCGGTGCGGGTGCGGATCGATCCGCCGGACATCGGGTGACGGGTGGTGTTCCGGGTGTTCTCGGGGGTTGCTCACCGTCGGCGGCTGTTCGGTGGGTGTGCCGGCGCGCCGGTTTGGCTGTCCAGGCGCGTGGCTGCCCTCCCGGGTGTCCGTCCGGGAGGGCAGGGCGGAAGTGGCGGCCGCTGCTCGGCCGCTGCTCGGCCGCTGCTCAGCCGTTGCGTGGGCCCGGGAAGGCCGTCGGGCGGGCGTCGTCGCGGTCGCGCAGGGCGGGGCTGCCGGCTGTCGGCTGTGTGGGCATCGAGCGGGCCGCGGGGACCGTCGGGACCGTGGGGAGGCCGGTGTTCACATTGAGCGGGCGGGCGCCGGACGGCTCCCCGGTCCGCTCGGCCTCGGCGGCCGCCTGTGCCGCGGCGCGGCGGGCGCCGTAACGGCGGTGCACCGCCTGCTTGGTGACTCCGAGAGCCGAGCCCACGGCGTCCCACGAGAAGCCGAGTGAGCGGTCGAAGTCCACCGCGGCCGTCACCAGGGTTTCGACACTGTCCCGGAGTTCCTGGGCAAGGCGGACCGTCGGGGCGGGGGCGCGTCCGTAGACGACGAAGCCCGTGGACGGGCCGGAGCGGCGCGGGCGGTAGACGTTGCCCAGCTGGGCGGTGAGCGTGCGCAGTGCGTCCACCTGCCGGCGGACTCGCTCGATGTCCCGCACCAGCAAGTGCAGGCTGGCCCGGGCCTGGGCGTCGTGGGTTGCGTGGTCGGCCATGAACAAGCCTCTCGAACCGGCGTTGAAAGGAATTGGGCCGCGAAAGCAGCCCTATGTGGTCAACTCTTTCTTGACCAACGCGTGTGCGCTCCGCTGGTCACGGGGTGGGGGCGTACGGGCATATTCGTACGCCGGTCGTTCGGGTGCGCGCCGTGTGTGGTTCGGGTTGTGTGTTCTCCCACCCGCGCACCACCCGTTTCCGGTCGGCCGAGAGGCTGGACAACCTGCTGGACAACCTGTGGGGGTTGCTCGCCGTCGGCGTCCGCGCGTGTGCGTCGCCTTCGCCGACCGTCTGTGCGTCCGCCTGGCGTCCGCTGTTCTGGCGTCCGTCGTCCGTCCACTGTCCGTGTGGCGTCCGCTGTCCGTCGGGCGTCCGTCGTCCGTGTGGCGTTCGCTGTTCGTCGTTCGTCCGGTGTCCGTCGTTCGGCTGCGGGTTCGCTGTCCCGGTGGCTTCCCCGTTCTCGTGCGTGTCCGCCCTGGGCGCGGCCTGCACCGTTCCGTCGGTCGCCCCGTGTCCCCGTTCGCCAGGCCTTCTTCGTCCCCGTGTCAGTCCGTTCGTCGTTCGTCTGCGCGTCCGTCCGCGGGCATGGGGTGTCGCTCCTTGCTTGGTCATAGACTGGTGCGCTGCCCGTCCAACCCCCGCCCGAGAGGCCCGATCCCGCCCATGAAGCTTGTCTTCGCCGGAACCCCCGAGGTCGCCGTTCCCGCCCTGGACGCTCTGATCGCCTCCGGGCGGCACGAGGTGGCCGCCGTCGTCACGCGGCCCGACGCGCCGGCCGGTCGTGGGCGCAGGCTGGTCGCGTCGCCCGTGGCCGAGCGGGCGGAGGAGTCCGGGATCGAGGTGCTGAAGCCGGTCAGGCCGCGGGACCCGGAGTTCCTGGAGCGGCTGACGGAGATCGCGCCGGACTGCTGCCCCGTCGTCGCCTACGGCGCCCTGCTGCCCCGCGTGGCCCTCGACATCCCCGCCCACGGCTGGGTCAACCTGCACTTCTCGCTGCTGCCCGCCTGGCGCGGAGCCGCTCCCGTGCAGCACGCCATCATGGCCGGAGACGAGATCACCGGGGCGTCGACGTTCCTCATCGAGGAGGGGCTGGACTCCGGGCCCGTCTACGGCACCGTGACCGAGGAGATCCGGCCCACCGACACCAGCGGCGACCTGCTCACGCGGCTCGCCTTCGCCGGTGCCGGGCTGCTCGCGGCCACCATGGACGGGATCGAGGGCGGCACCCTGAAGGCCGTACCGCAGCCGGCCGAGGGCATCACCCTCGCGCCGAAGATCACCGTCGAGGACGCCAGGGTCGACTGGGCCACGCCCGCGCTGCGCGTCGACCGGGTCGTGCGCGGCTGCACCCCGGCGCCCGGCGCCTGGACCACCTTCCGCGGCGAGCGGCTCAAGCTGATCCAGGTCACCCCCGTGCCCGAGCGCACCGACCTCGCGCCGGGGCGGATGGCCGTCGGCAAGAACAGCGTGCACGTGGGCACCGGTTCGTACGCCGTCGAGCTGCTCTGGGTGCAGGCGCAGGGCAAGAAGCCGATGCGGGCGGCGGACTGGGCGCGGGGTGTGCGCATCGCCGAGGGCGAGACGCTCGGCGGCTGAGCCCCGGGCGACGGGGGCGGCGGTGCGCCGACGTAGGCTGGACACCGCACCCCTTCTTCACATCCGGAGCACCTTTTTCGTGAGCGAGCAGTCCCGGCGGCCGCGTAAGCCTGCCAAGCCCTACCGTCGTCCGCAGAAGGACCCCGTCCGCATCCTGGCCTACGAGGCGCTGCGCGCGGTCGACGAGCGGGACGCGTACGCCAACCTCGTGCTGCCCCCGCTGCTGCGCAAGGCGCGCGAGAAGGGCGACTTCGACGCGCGGGACGCCGCCCTCGCCACCGAGCTGGTCTACGGCACACTGCGCCGGCAGGGGACGTACGACGCGGTGATCAGCGCCTGTGTCGACCGGCCGCTCCGTGAGGTCGACCCGCCGGTGCTCGACGTGCTCAGCCTCGGTGCGCACCAGCTGCTCGGGACCCGGATCCCGACGCACGCAGCCGTGTCCTCCGCCGTGGAGCTCGCTCGGGTGGTGCTCGGCGACGGGCGCGCCAAGTTCGTCAACGCCGTGCTGCGGAAGGTGGCCCAGGACGACCTCGACGGGTGGCTGGAGAAGGTCGCGCCGCCCTACGACGCGGACCCGGAGGACCACCTCGCCGTCGTGCACTCGCATCCCCGCTGGGTCGTCTCCGCGCTCTGGGACTCCCTCGGCGGCGGGCGTGCCGGTATCGAGGACCTGCTGGAGGCCGACAACGAACGGCCCGAGGTGACCCTGGTCGCCCGGCCGGGGCGGGCCACCGCCGAGGAGCTGCTCGGTGAGGAGGCCGCCGTACCGGGGCGCTGGTCGCCGTACGCCGTGCGGCTCGCCGAGGGCGGAGAGCCGGGTGCGGTGCAGGCCGTGCGCGAGGGGCGGGCCGGAGTGCAGGACGAGGGCAGTCAGCTGGTCGCCCTCGCGCTCGCGGGCGCGCCCCTGGAGGGCTCCGACAGCATGTGGCTCGACGGGTGTGCCGGGCCCGGCGGCAAGGCCGCGCTGCTGGCCGCCCTCGCCGCCGAGCGCGGGGCCACGCTGCTCGCCTCCGAGAAGCAGCCGCACCGGGCGGGCCTCGTCGCCAAGGCGCTGGCGGGCAACCCGGGGCCGTACCAGGTGATCGCCGCCGACGGCACCCGGCCGCCGTGGCGGCCCGGCACCTTCGACCGCGTGCTCATGGACGTGCCGTGCACCGGGCTCGGCGCGCTGCGCCGGCGCCCCGAGGCCCGCTGGCGGCGGCGCCCGGAGGACCTGGACAACTTCGCGCCCCTCCAGCGCGCCCTGCTGCGCACCGCGCTCGACTCGGTGCGCGTCGGCGGAATCGTCGGCTACGCGACCTGCTCGCCGCATCTCGCCGAGACCCGCGCGGTCGTCGCCGACGTCCTCAAGCAGCGCCCGGAGGCGGAACTGATCGACGCCCGCCCGATGCTGCCGGGGGTGCCGGCGCTGGGCGAGGGCCCGGACGTACAACTCTGGCCCCACCTGCACGGCACGGACGCGATGTACCTGGCCCTGATCCGCAGAACAAGCTGAAACACCGCTGCGGGCAGCCAATCCAGGGGCGCGGGGAACTGCGCACCCCGCCCCCACCGGCCCGCAGACAAGACACGACCTCAATGGACCGCCGTTACAGCCCAGCGCAGCGACATGGCAGGCTTGGGGCATGGCCGTGCAGATCAACCCCAGCATCCTGTCCGCCGACTTCGCCCGCCTCGCGGAGGAGGCCAAGGCGGTCCAAGGCGCCGACTGGCTCCATGTCGACGTCATGGACAACCACTTCGTCCCGAACCTCACGCTCGGCGTGCCGGTCGTGGAGTCCCTGGCGCGTGCGACCGACACTCCGCTGGACTGCCATCTGATGATCGAGGACCCCGACCGCTGGGCGCCCCAGTACGTCGAGGCGGGCGCCTCCTCCGTGACCTTCCACGTGGAGGCGGCGGCCGCCCCCGTGCGGCTCGCCCGGGAGATCCGCGCCAAGGGCGCCCGCGCTTCCATGGCCCTGAAGCCGGCGACACCGATCGAGCCGTACGAGGACCTGCTCCCGGAACTCGACATGCTGCTGATCATGACGGTCGAGCCCGGCTTCGGCGGCCAGGCGTTCCTCGACATCATGCTGCCGAAGATCCGCCGCACCCGTGAGCTGATCAGCAAGCACGGCCTGCAGCTGTGGCTCCAGGTGGACGGCGGTGTCTCGGCCTCGACGATCGAGCGGTGCGCGGAGGCGGGAGCGGACGTGTTCGTGGCAGGCTCGGCGGTGTACGGGGCGAAGGACCCGGCGGAGGCGGTCCGTGCCCTGCGCACGCAGGCCGAGACGGCTACCGCCAAGGCGTCCTGGGCATGCGACCACTGAGCCACAGCTACATGAACGGTTAAGTGAACGGCCCCTATCAGGGCCGATCCGTAGCGCCGAATCTGCAAGGATGAACGGCGAATCCAGAGTGTGAACAGCAGTGAGGAGATCGCCGTGTCGGGTATGTCGGCGGGCCGGTCAGCCATGCGGATGGGACCCGCTGAGCTGGTGCAGGCGGCGGCCATGGCCCGCCGCTTCTACCTCGAGGGCAAGTCCAAGATCCAGATCGCGGAGGAGTTCGGCGTCAGCCGCTTCAAGGTGGCCCGGGTCCTGGAGACTGCTCTCGAACGGGATCTCGTACGCATCGAGATCCGTGTCCCGGCCGAACTGGACGCCGAGCGCTCCGACGCGCTCCGCGCCCGTTACGGTCTGAGGCACGCCGTCGTGGTCGAGTCCCCGGCCGAGGCCGAGGAGACCCCCGACCCCGAGAACCTGGGGGAAGTGGCCGCCGACCTGCTCGGCGAGCTCGTCAACGAGGGGGACGTGCTCGGGCTGGCCTGGGGCCGGTCCACGATCCACATGGCGGCGGCGCTCGACCGGCTGCCGCCGTGCACGGTGGTGCAGCTGACGGGCGTGTACGACGCCGGGACCTCGGAGCGCGGCTCCGTCGAGGCGGTGCGCCGCGCCGCCCAGGTGTCGGGCGGCGACGCCCACCCCATCTACGCGCCGATGCTGCTGCCGGACGCGGCGACCGCGGCCGCGCTGCGCAACCAGACCGGGATCGCCCGTGCCTTCGAGTACTTCGACAAGGTCACGGTCGCCTGTGTCTCCATCGGCTCCTGGGAGCCGGGCATCTCGACCGTGCACGACATGCTCAGCGACGAGGAGCGGGCGCACTACGCCTCGCTCGGCGTCGCCGCCGAGATGGCCGCGCACCTCTTCGACGCCGAGGGACGCCGGATCGGGCGGGACCTGGGGGAGCGGTGCATCACCGTCAAGGCCGACCAGCTGCGCCGTATCCCGGAGGTCGTGGCGATCGCCGGTGGTCAGCGCAAGGCGTCCGCGATCGACGCGGTGCTGCGGTCCGGGCTGGTCACCAGCCTGGTCACGGACACCTCCGCCGCGGACTACCTGATGACGGCCGGCCCGACCCCCAAGCCCACCCTCGGCCGAGCGGACCCGGACGGCCACTGACGGACCCCGACGCTCCTCCCGGCACACGAGCGGGCCGCACCCGGCCGGGACAGGTCGGGACGGACGGTCGGGACGGATGCCGGGGGCGTGGTGGCCGTGCCGGGCCCGGGACGGGGGCGGGCCAGGCCGTCAGCCCGTCGTCGGCCTTCGGCCCGTGCGCAGTGGGGCCGAGACAGGCCCGGCGCGGCGGGTCGTGCCGCCCTCGCAGCGGGACCGCCGTGGCAGCATCGTCGGCATGTCGCCGCCGTTCGTTCCCCACATGCCGAGACGGGTCCCCCGCATGCCGAGGCGTTCCCTGCCGCCGGCCCGCCTGCTCGTGGGGCTGGTGGCCGTCGTCCTCGCCGCTCTGGTCGCCGGATGTTCGTCCGGTTCGGGGCCGGACTCCGGTGCCGGGACGAGCGCGGGCGCGCGTGCGGCCGGAAGCAGTCCGGCGTGGGCCCACGGTATGGACACGGTCCAGGAGTCCCAGCTGCCGGCCGAGGCGCGCAGGACGCTCGCGCTCATCGACCGGGGCGGCCCCTTCCCGTACGCCAAGGACGGCGTCGTGTTCGGGAACTTCGAGGGGCGGCTGCCGAGGCACCAGCGCGGCTACTACCACGAGTACACCGTCAGGACGCCGGGCTCCCGCGATCGCGGGGCCCGGCGCATTGTCACGGGACAGGGCGGCGAGATCTACTACACCGGCGATCACTACAACTCGTTCCGGGCGGTGCTGAGATGACGGACCTCGTGATCACGCTGGACCTCGACGGGGTCACGGACAAGGCCGGCCTGATGGACCGCGCCGCCCGTGCCCTCGCGCTGCCCGACTGGTTCGGCCGCAACTGGGACGCCCTGGCCGACTCGCTCGGCGACCACTCCGTGTGGCCCGAGGGGGCCGTCGAGCGGGGACTGCTGGTCGTCGTACGGAACTGGCAGCCGTACGCCGAGGCGCGGCCGGACGAGTGGCAGATCGCGCGGGAGGTGTTCGCCGAGGCCGCGGACCACACCCCCGCCCTCTCGGTGGCCCTGGCCCTTGGAGGATCCTCCTAGGTGATCGGCGCCCACCCTGGATGTTCCGTGGGGCAGGATTGCGGCGCCGACATGGGACAATGAAGTACGTGCTCTTTTCCCCCTGGCGCACCCGTCGGGGGGTCACCTCTGATCGACTGGGATGTGCAGCACGTGCGTTTCCTCAATGACATCCAGCCCGCGTACGACCTGACGTACGACGACGTGTTCATGGTGCCGAGCCGCTCCGCGGTCGGTTCGCGTCAGGGCGTGGACCTCAGCTCGCCGGACGGCACGGGCACCACCATCCCGCTCGTCGTGGCCAACATGACTGCCATCGCCGGCCGCCGCATGGCCGAGACGATGGCCCGCCGCGGCGGTCTGGTGGTCATCCCGCAGGACATCCCCATCGATGTCGTCACCGACGTCATCTCCTGGGTGAAGAGCCGCCACCTGGTGCTCGACACGCCGATCGTGCTGGCCCCGCACCAGACCGTCGCCGACGCCCTGGCGCTGCTGCCCAAGCGCGCGCACAACGCCGGTGTGGTCGTGGACGAGGACGACCGGCCCGTCGGTGTGGTCACCGACGCGGACCTGACCGGAGTCGACCGCTTCACCCAGCTCGAAGTGGTCATGTCCAAGGACCTGCTGCTGCTCGACGCGGACATAGACCCGCGCGAGGCGTTCAACACCCTGGACGCCCACAACCGCCGCTACGCCCCGGCCGTCGACAAGGACGGCAAGCTGGCCGGCATCCTGACCCGCAAGGGCGCCCTGCGCGCCACGCTGTACACCCCGGCCGTCGACGCGAACGGCAAGCTGCGCATCGCCGCCGCCGTCGGCATCAACGGCGATGTCGCGGGCAAGGCCAAGCAGCTGCTCGACGCGGGCGTGGACACGCTCGTCATCGACACCGCGCACGGCCACCAGGAGTCGATGATCAGCGCCATCAAGCTGGTGCGCGCCCTCGACCCGCAGGTGCCGATCGTCGCGGGCAACATCGTCTCCGCCGAGGGCGTGAAGGACCTGATCGACGCCGGCGCGGACATCATCAAGGTCGGTGTGGGCCCCGGTGCCATGTGCACCACCCGCATGATGACCGGCGTGGGCCGGCCGCAGTTCTCAGCGGTACTGGAGTGCGCCGCCGAGGCGAAGAAGTACGGCAAGCACGTGTGGGCAGACGGCGGTGTCCGGCACCCGCGCGACGTGGCCATGGCCCTCGCGGCCGGCGCGTCCAACGTGATGGTCGGCTCGTGGTTCGCGGGTACGTACGAGTCGCCCGGCGACCTCCAGCACGACGCCGACGGCCGCGCCTACAAGGAGTCCTTCGGCATGGCCTCCGCGCGCGCGGTGCGCAACCGCACCTCGGAGGAGTCGGCGTACGACCGCGCCCGCAAGGCGCTGTTCGAGGAGGGCATCTCCACCTCGCGCATGTTCCTCGACCCGGCCCGCCCGGGCGTCGAGGACCTGATCGACTCGATCATCGCGGGTGTCCGCTCCTCGTGCACCTACGCCGGTGCCGGCTCCCTGGAGGAGTTCGCCGAGAAGGCCATCGTGGGCATCCAGAGCGCCGCCGGCTACGCCGAGGGCAAGCCGCTGCACGCCAGCTGGAACTGATCCAACTCCCTTCCACACGGCCCCCGTTGTTCCCGCTCGCCGGGAGAACGGGGGCCGCCCTGCAACGGTCGACAGCCTGCGCACAACGATTTGTCATTCCGGGCCGAGGAACGCAATGATCATGCGGGGACGCGCAAGGTTGCTGCATTACGACCGTGAAGGCCACCCCCGTAAGGTGCTGCGCTGTACGTGGCGTGGCGGGGACTTTGCTCGGTGGGCCCCTGCCCGCGCAGGGCTGCCCCCCGTCCCCGTCCGCAATGACCGGCACGATGAAGGAGCCAGCGCGTGCTCGACCAAGGCGCACCCCCGCACGACCGCACAGCGACCGCCCCCGCACCCCAGGGCCTCGCCGCGCGCCTCATGCGGCGCAAGCCCGTGGAACGCCTGGTCGCGGAGGGCGGCCAGGGCGAGGGAGGCTCGCTTCGGCGCTCCCTCGGCCTGTGGCAGCTGACCATGATCAGCATCGGTGCCACCCTCGGCACCGGTATCTTCGTCGTCCTCGGCGAGGCCGTCCCGAAGGCAGGCCCGGCGGTCGTCCTCTCCTTCGTGATCGCCGGTCTCACCGCGCTGTTCTCGGCCCTGTCCTACGCCGAGCTGGCGGGCACCATCCCGGTCTCCGGCTCCTCGTACTCCTACGCATACGCAACGATGGGCGAACTGATCGCCTGGGTCTGCGGCTGGTGTCTGCTCCTGGAGTACGGCGTCTCGGTCGCCGCCGTGGCGGTCGGCTGGGGCGAGTACCTGAACGAGCTGCTGTCCGGCACCATCGGCGTCACCATCCCGAACGCCCTCGCCAACCCGCCCGGCGTCGACGGCGGTGTCTTCAACCTGCCCGCCCTGATCGTCGTGATCCTCGCGATGGTGTTCCTGATGGGCGGCGCCAAGGAGTCCGCGCGGGCCAACACCATCATGGTGTGCGTGAAGATCGCCGCGCTGATCCTGTTCTGCGCGATCGGCTTCATGGGGTTCAAGTCCGGCAACTACTCCCACTTCATGCCGCTCGGCATGGCGGGCGTCAGCGGCGCCGGGGCCACGCTGTTCTTCTCGTACATCGGCTTCGACGCCGCCTCCACCGCCGGTGAGGAGGCCAAGGACGCCCAGCGCGACCTGCCCCGCGCGATCATGCTGTCGCTGGTCATCGTGACCGCCCTGTACGTGCTGGTCGCCGCCGTCGCCGTCGGTGCCAAGCCGTGGCGGAGCTTCAACGACTCCGAGGCCACGCTCGCCCAGATCATGAAGGACGTCACCGGGCAGAGCTTCTGGGGCACCCTGCTGGCCTTCTGCGCCGTCATCGCCATCGCGAGCGTCGTGCTGACCGTGCTCTACGGCCAGACCCGCATCCTGTTCGCCATGTCCCGCGACGGACTGGTGCCGAAGATCTTCGCCAAGGTCCACCCGAAGACCGGCGCCCCGCGCGCCAACACGGTCATCGTGTCGCTGTTCTGCGGTGTCCTCGCCGCCGCCATTCCGCTGGGCCAGCTGGCGGACGCCACCAGCATCGGCACGCTGTTCGCCTTCGCGCTGGTCAATGTCGCCGTGGTGGTGCTGCGCCGGACCCGCCCGGCCATGCACCGCTCCTTTCGGGTCCCGCTGTCGCCGGTCCTGCCCGCGCTGGGCTTCGCCTTCTGCGTGTGGATGATGGGCAGCCTGTCGACCGTCACCTGGATCGTGTTCGGTGTCTGGATGGCCGTCGGGCTCGTGTTCTACTTCGTATACGGCTATCGCCGTTCCCGTCTCGCGACCGGTGACGACCTCGCGGTGACGGCAGAGAAGTGACCGGACCGAAGAAGTGAACCACCCCCTGTGCTGAACGATCTCGACGAACGCATCGTGCACGCCCTCGCCGAGGACGCCCGCCGCTCCTATGCGGACATCGGGCAGATGGTCGGCCTGTCCGCGCCCGCGGTGAAGCGGCGCGTGGACCGGCTGCGCGCCACCGGAGCGATCACCGGATTCACCGTGCGGGTGGATCCGGCGGCGCTCGGCTGGGAGACCGAGGGCTACATCGAGATCTACTGCCGGCGGAACACCTCGCCGGACACCATTCAGCGGGGGCTGGAGCGGTATCAGGAGGTCGTGGCCGCGTCGACCGTCACCGGGGACGCGGACGCGATCGCCCAGGTCTTCGCCTCCGACATGCGGCACTTCGAGCGAGTGCTGGAGCGGATCGCCGGCGAGCCGTTCGTGGAGCGGACCAAGTCGGTGCTGGTGCTGTCGCCGTTGCTGCGGCGCTTTTCTTCCGGGGCGCCGGGGTAACGGGCTCGCGCAGTTCCCCGCGTTCCTATGGGGCGCTGATCGTCTTGAGCATGCGGCGCATCACCGCCGCGTGGGCGCCGCTGCCGATCACCAGCAAGCGGTACAGCTTCCCGGCCGGGCCGGGGAACACGGCCCGGGTCTCCGCGCTCACGCGCGTGCGGCCCGGGCCTTCCGGTGCCAGGCGGAAGGTCAGCGAGTACGCCGAGAAGCGGTGGCGTCCGGTGAGAGCCAGCTCCTGCTCCGGATCCGCCGCCGTCACGCGGAAACCCCGGACCGTGGAGCCCACGGACAGAGGCCGCGGACCGGAGGCGGTCCGGTCGGCGACACCGACCAGCCGGGCGTAGGCGGCCCCGGCGCGCCCCGCGAAGGACCGGCCCAGGACCTCGCCGATCCTCCCCCACACGACGTCCGCGCCCGCCGCCACGACCGTCGTGTGCGTGTCCACGTACGGCAGCGGCACGGTCCGGACGTACGCCATGTGATCCCCCTTCGGCAGCCCTCACTCCGCGGTCTTGCGGGCCAGGGCGTTGTTCCCGATGGAATTGTGCACGCTGAAGCTCACCGCGTCCGAGCGGTACCGGTCGTCCGACCACTCCACCGGGCGCCCCTCGCGGGTCGTCGTCACCCGGCGGACGCGCAGCAGCGGACTCGTACGGCGGACACCCAGCAGCTCGGCGTCCTGGGCGCCCGCGGCCACCGCGTCGATGATGTGCTCGCCGTAGGCGAAGACCAACCCCGAGTCGTCGTAGAGGCGTTGGGTGACCGACGGGCAGTCCGGCTCGATCGACTCGACGGCGGGGGAGATCCAGTCGGCGTACACCGTGCGCTCCAGCAGCACCGGCTCGCCGTCCAGGCCGCGCACCCGGAGCACGTGCAACACCTGTGTGCCGACGGGCAGTTGGAGGCGTACGGCGTCCTCGTGGGTCGCCGGGCGGTACTCCTGGGACACCACCTGGCCGGTGGCCTCGCGGCCCATCGCCCGGGCCCACTGGGCGAAGCTGCGCAATTCCTCGAAGCTCTGGCTGCGGCGGCTGGCCAGGACGACGCGCCGGGCACCCTGACGGGAGCCGATCAGGCCTTCGGAGGTGAGGGTCGCGACGGCCTGGCGGACCGTGCCGCGTGAGACGCCGTAGTGCGTGGCGAGTTCCGACTCCGAGGGCAGGCGGCTGCCGACCGTGTACTCCTCGTGGTCGATCGCCCGCCGCAGCTCGTCGGCGATCTCCTCGTGTCGCGCGGTCATGCTTCCCCTCTGCTCGGGTCACTGTGCACAGCGTGACCAGCCTAATCGAGACCTGAGCGTGATCTGAAACGGTCTGGATTGTGCAGCCAACCAGGGTCCAAAGTTTCGCTCCCGTTTACAGACAGGACACCGCGAGCGGGCGTACTGTGACGCAACTTGTTCAGACAAGTTCTCCGCAACCCTCATGCGTCCCCTGGAGAGACCGTGATCGTGTCCCTGCCGAGAAACGCCGTCCTCGGCGGCTCCCTCGCCGTCGTCGCCGCGCTCGCGCTCAGCGCCTGCGGCGCCGCCCCCGACAACGCGTCCACCACGACCAAGGACGGCAAGAACGCCGCCACCGCCACCTCCGCGGCCGACTTCGGCGGCATGGACGCCCTGGTCAAGGCGGCCAAGAAGGAAGGCACGCTGCACATCATCGCGGTGCCTCGCGACTGGGCCAACTACGGCGCGATCATCGACGGCTTCCAGAAGAAGTACGGCATCAAGATCCAGGACGAGAGCCCCGACGGCACCAGCCAGGACGAGATCAACGCCGTCACCACCCGCAAGGGCCAGGACCGCGCCCCCGACGTCCTCGACCTCGGCTCCTCCTTCGCGCTGAGCGCCGCCCAGCAGGGCCTGCTCGCGCCCTACAAGGTCGCCTCCTACGCCGACGTCCCCGAGGCCCAGAAGGACCCGCAGGCCCGCTGGTTCAACGACTACGGCGGCTATGTCTCCATCGGCTGCGACGCCAAGCGCGTGAAGACCTGCCCGACCAGCTTCAAGGACCTCCTCAAGCCCGAGTACAAGGGCCAGGTCGCCCTCAACGGCAACCCCACCAAGTCCGGCTCGGCCTTCGGCGGCGTCTACGCGGCGGCCCTGGCGAACGGCGGCTCCTTCGACAACATCCAGCCCGGCCTGGACTTCTTCGCCAAGCTGAAGAAGAACGGCAACTACACGCCGGTCGAGTCCACCCCGGCCACCGTCGAGAAGGGCGAGACGCCGATCTCGATCGACTGGGACTACCTGAACGCCGGTTACGCCGACGAGTTCAAGTCCAAGGGCCTCGACTGGAAGGTCGTCATCCCGAGCGACGGCCAGTACGCCCAGTACTACTCCCAGGCCATCACCAAGGACGCCCCGCACCCTGCGGCCGCCCGCCTGTGGCAGGAGTACCTGTACAGCACCGAGGGCCAGAACCTGTGGCTCAAGGGCTACGCCCGTCCGGCCCTGATGGCCGCCATGGACAAGGCCGGCACCCTCGACAAGACGGCCGCCGCCAAGCTCCCGAAGGTCACCGGCACGCCCTCCTTCCCGACCGAGACCCAGCAGAGCAAGGCCAAGACGGTCATCGCCCAGGGCTGGGGGAAGGCCGTCTCCGGATGACCGCCGCTCTCCCGCGCGCGGACGTGGCGCCCGTCGCTTCGGCGAAGCGGCGGCGCCGCGCCCCCGGTTGGCTCGCAGTGGTGCCGCTGCTGGCGTTCACGGCCGTCGCCTTCGGCCTGCCCGCGCTGGCCATCGTCAACGGCGCCTTCTCGGTCGACGACGCCACCACGGGCGCCACCACCTACACCGGCGCCAACATGACGGCCTCGCTGCAGGGCCCGTACCTCACCGCCCTGCTCGGCAGCGTCAAGCTGTCCGCGATCTCCGCCGCGCTCGGCGCCCTGCTCGGGCTGCCGCTCGCCCAGGCCGTGGTCAGCTCCCGCTCCCGCTGGCTGCGCGAGGCCGTGCTGACCGCCTCCGGCGTGCTCGCCAACTTCGGCGGTGTCCCGCTGGCCTTCGCGTTCGTCGCCACCCTCGGCAACGCGGGCGTGCTCACGGTGCACCTGGGCCTGAACGGCACCGGCTGGGACCTCTACAGCTTCTGGGGCCTGATCCTGGTCTACCTGTACTTCCTCATCCCGCTCATGGTCCTCACCATCACCCCGGCGCTGGACGGCCTGCGCTCCCAGTGGCGCGAGGCCGCGCTGAACAACGGTGCCACCGGGGCCCAGTACTGGCGGCACGTGGCCCTGCCCGTGCTCGCACCCTCACTGCTCGGCGGCCTGGTGCTGCTGTTCGGCAGCGCCTTCGCCGCCTACGCCACCGCCGCCGCCATGGTCGGCAGCGCGGTCCCGCTGGTCACCCTGCAGATCGCCGACGCCCTGTCCGGCAACGTGCTGGTCGGCCAGGAGAACGTCGCCCTCGCCCTCAGCCTCGACATGGTGCTGGTGGCGGGCCTGGTGATGGCCGTGTACCTGCCCCTTCAGCGACGGAGTGCCCGATGGCTCGACGCCTGACCCTCTGGCGGTGGGTCGTCCTCGGCCTCGCCGCCCTGTACTTCCTGGTGCCGCTCGCCGCCTCCGCGATCTTCACGGTGGACGTCCCCGGCCAGGGTCTCACCTTCGACGCCTACACCAAGATCCTCTCCGCCGACGGCTTCCTCTCCAGCCTGCTGCTCTCGCTGGAGCTGGCCGTGGCCACCATCGCGGTCGTGCTGCTGCTGATGGTGCCCGCGGTGGTCGCCCTGAGGCTCGGCTCGCCCCGGCTGCGGCCGGTGGTGGAGGTGGTGTGCTCGCTGCCGCTGGTGGTGCCGCCCATCGCCTTCGTCGCCGGGATCGCCACCGTGCTCAAGTGGGGCCCGGAGCATTTGTCCCGCACCCCGCTGTTCGAGACGTTCGTGGTGATCCAGAACGACAGCTTCCCCGTCGTGCTGGTCCTCGCCTACGTCGTGATGGCCCTGCCGTTCGTCTACCGGGCCCTGGACGCCGGCCTGCGCGCCATCGACGTTCGGACCCTCGTCGAGGCGGCCCGCAGCTGCGGCGCCTCCTGGCCCAAGGCCCTCGTCCAGGCGGTCCTGCCCAATCTGCGCGGGGCCCTGCTGAACGCCTCCTTCCTCACCCTGGCCCTGGTCCTCGGCGAGTTCACGGTCTCCCATCTGCTCGGCTACACCCCGTTCGCCGTGTGGATCTACAACGTCGGCGGAGAGCAGGCCCAGATGTCCGTCGCCGTGTCCGTGCTCAGCCTGCTCGTCACCTGGGCCCTGCTCCTCGCGCTCGCCGGTGCCGGCGGCGGACGCAACCGAACCGCCAACTCCCGGGGATGACACACACCATGACCGCCACCACGCTTGAGAAGGCCGTCGCCGAAAGGGCCGCCACCGTTGAATTCCGGTCGCTGCGACGCGAGTTCGGGGCCACCGTCGCCCTCGACGGGCTCGACCTGACCGTCCGCCCGGGGGAGTTCCTGGCCCTGCTCGGCCCCTCCGGCTGCGGCAAGACCACCGCGCTGCGCATGCTCGCCGGGTTCGAACACCCCGACTCCGGCGCCGTGCTGGTGGACGGCGAGGACGTCACGCACGTCCCGGCCCACCGCCGCGACGCCGGCATGGTCTTCCAGTCGTACAGCCTCTTCCCGCATCTGAGCGCCCTCGACAACGTCGCCTTCGGGCTGCGCATGCGCGGCGTCCGCACGGCCGAACGCCGCGCCCGCGCCGCCGAGTTGCTGGAACTGGTCGGCCTCGCCGACAAGGGCGAGCGCTATCCGCACCAGCTCTCCGGCGGCCAGCAGCAGCGCATCGCGCTGGCCCGCGCCCTGGCCCTGCGCCCGCGCGTGCTGCTCCTCGACGAGCCGCTGTCCGCGCTGGACGCCAAGGTGCGGCTCACCCTGCGCGAGGAGATCCGACGGCTCCAGCAGGAGCTGGGCATCACCACCCTGTTCGTGACGCACGACCAGGAAGAGGCGCTCTCGGTCGCCGACCGGGTCGCCGTCATGCGTGCCGGCCGCCTCGAACAGTGCGCCGAACCCGCCGAGCTGTACGGCCGCCCCGCCACCGCCTTCGTCGCCGAGTTCGTCGGCACCATGAGCCGGATCCCGGGCGAGCTGAAGGACGGCACGGTCGAGGTGCTCGGTCAGCGGCTGCCCGCCGACGGCGAGGTGCCCGGCGGTGCGGTGGACGTGCTGGTGCGGCCCGAGGCCGTACAGGTGCGCCCGGACGAGCAGGGCACCGCCCGGATCGTCGCCACCGCCTTCCTCGGCGCGGTCGTCCGGGTGACCGTACGGCTCGCCGACGGCACCGAGGTCAAGGCCGACCTGCCCGCCCACGAGGCCGGCGGGCTCGGCGCCGGAACCGCCGTCGGCGTGTCGCTGCCCGAGCGGCCGGTGCTCGTGGCCGAACGTATCCAGAAGTGAGGAATTCCCCGAACGTGACCCCCCACACCCATCAACACCCGCTGCAGGCCGTTCTGTTCGACATGGACGGCACGCTCGTCGACACCGAGCGGCTGTGGTGGGAGGCGGTCGAGCAGGTCGCCGGGCGCCAGCTGACCGAGGCCGACCAGCCCGACGTGCTCGGCCGTCCGGTCGAGCACACCGCCGCCTGGCTCGGTACGGCGACGGGCCGGCCGGAGGCGGACCTCGCGGCCGAGCTGCACCGCGAGTTCGCCGACCGCGTCCGCACCGGGATCGTGCCCCGGCCCGGCGCGCTGGACCTGCTGGACGCGCTGGCCGCCGCCGGCGTCCCCGCCGCCCTGGTGACCGCGTCCCCGCGCGCGGTCGCCGACGTCGTCCTCGACGCGCTCGGCGCCGACCGGTTCGCGGCCTCCGTCACCGCCGACGACACCACCCGCACCAAGCCGGCCCCCGACCCCTACCGGGCCGCCTGCCGTGCCCTCGGCGTCGAACCCGCCGCCTGTGTGGCCGTGGAGGACACCGAGACCGGCGTCACCTCCGCCGAGGCCGCCGGGTGCGCCGTCCTCGCCGTACCGTCCCTGGCGCCGATCGGCACGGCGGCCGGCCGCACCGTCCGGGAGAGCCTCGCCGGGGTCACGGTCCACGAGCTGCGACGCATGGTCGCGCCCGAACTCCGGGTCATGAGCTGGAACCTGTGGCTCGGCGGCAGCGAGGTCGACGATCACCGGGCCAAGCAGCTCAAGGTCGTTCTGGACAGCGGCGCCGACGTCGTCGGACTCCAGGAGACGGGCGGAACCGCGGCCCAGGAGCTGGCCGAGGCGCTCGGCTGGCACCACCACCGGGCCGGCGAGAACCTCGGCATCATCAGCCGCCACCCCATCACCGCCCGCTTCGGCGACCCGGAGGTCGGCTTCTACGGCGCCGCGGGCGTCCGGATCGCCGTGGCACCGGGCCGCGAGGTCGACGTGTGGACCGCGCATCTGCACTACACGCCGTACGGCCCCTACGAGTCCGTCTTCGACGGGCTGCCGGCGGCGGAGCTGATCGACCACGAGGAGCTGCGGCTGACCCAGATGCGGGACGCACTGGCCCGTATCGCCGACTTCTCGCGCGACGGCGTCCCGGTCGTGCTCGTCGGCGACTTCAACTGTCCCTCGCACCTGGACTGGCCGGACGTGGCCTGGCCGGTGACGAGGGCCGCCGAGGACGCGGGCTTCGCCGACTCCTACCGCGAGGCCCACCCGGACCCCGTCGCCGAGCCCGGCCACACCTGGTCGCCGATCCATCCCGTGCATGAGGACGGCAGCGGACGGCCCGAGCCGCAGGACCGGATCGACTACGTCCTGCACCGCGGCCTGACCGTCAGGGACGCGCGGACCCTCGTCACCGGCAGCCCGCGCCCCTGGCCGGACGTCGCGGACAACGACTGGCCCTCCGACCACGCGGCGGTCGTCACGACCTTCGCCTTGACCAGGATGTGACCGAGGGTTACCGCACGTCACATTGCGGTCCGGGGTGAGCCTCCCGTAGCTTGTGCCGCACTTCTACTGACTGGTAACCCCGGCAGGTACTCCATGCGCTGGCCCCTCGGCCGTCCCACCACCGTCCGCACGCGGATCGTGGCGCTCGCGCTCGCCCCGGCCGTCGCGCTGATGGCGCTGTGGAGCTTCGCGATGGTGTCCGTCACCGCCGAACTGCGCGCGCTGATCCGGCTCCAGGGGGTGTACGAGGACTTCGGCACCCCCGTGGACACCGCCGTCGGGCAGATCCAGATCGAGCGCCGGATGTCCGCCGCCTACCTGGGCGCCCGCCTCGACACGGCGACGGCCGGTCAGCTGCTCGAACAGCAGCGCCGTACCGACCGGGCCGTGGACGCCATGCGGCAGGCGATCCGGGGCGGCGACCGCGGCCGGCTCACGGCCCGGCAGCGGCAGGCGCTGGACGCCATGGTCACGGCCACCGCCACACTGGACGGGCTGCGCTCGCAGGTGCTGTCCCGGCACATCACCTGGGACCGGGCCGTGGACCAGTACAGCGCGCTGGTCGAGCCCGGCTTCGACGTGCAGTCCACGCTCACCGCCCTCCAGGCCGGACAGCTCGCCCGAGAGGCGCAGGTCGTGAGCGAGCTCGTGCGGGTACGGGAGTTCGTCTCCCGGGAGGACGCGCTGGTCGCCGGGGCGCGGGCGGCCGGCACGCTGACCGACCGGCAGTACGACACGCTGACCGCGACCATCGAGGACCGGCGGGTGTTCCAGCGAACGTATGTGCCGGACCTGCCCGCCGACTCGCGTGCGCTGTTCGAGGACTTCCAGCGCGGGAACCTGTACGGCTCGCTGGCGCGCGGCGAGGACGCGCTGCTGCGGGCCGGGGCCGCGGGCGCCGGGAGGGCCGTCGCGGCGGACACCTGGCGGTCCACCACCGACCGGGCCGTGCAGCGGTACATGCAACTGTGCACGCGGTCCGCCGAGAACTCCGCGGCACGCGGCCGGGCCTTCGCCTACCGGGAGCTGACCAAGTCGGCCGTCGTCGGCGTGGTGGGCCTGGCGGCCGTGGGGCTGTCGCTGTGGTTCGCGGTGCGCGGTGCGCGGCGCATCTCGCGGCGCCTGGAGATCCTGCGGGACGCTGCCGATGTCCTGACCCAGCGTCAACTGCCCGATGTCATGCGGAGGCTGAGCGCCGGCGAGGAGGTCGATGCGGTGGCGGAGGCGCCGCCGCTGGCCGCCGACGAGGTGCGCGACGACGAGATCGGGCAGGTCGGCCGGTCCTTCAACACCGCGCGGCTCGCCGCCGTCGAAGCCGCCGTCAAGCAGGCGACCCTGCGCCGCGGCCTGTTCGCGGTGCTGCTCAACATCGCCCGCCGCAACCAGGCGCTGGTGCACCGCCAGTTGAAGCTCGTCGACACCCTGGAACGGCGCACCGACGACCCCGACGTCCTGCGCGAGCTGTTCCGCATCGACCATCTGACCACCCGCATGCGCCGGCACGCGGAGAGTTTGATCATCCTCTCCGGCGCCACGCCCGGCCGCCGTTGGCGCCGGCCCGTGCCGGTCGCGGACGTCGTCGCCTCGGCCGTCGGTGAGATCGAGGACTACGCGCGCGTGGTGGTCCCGCCGATGCCGGAGGTGGGCGTGGCGGCGGACGCGGTGGCCGACGTCGTCCATCTCGTCGCCGAACTCCTGGAGAACGCCACGGCGTTCTCACCCCCGCACACCCAGGTCACCCTGCGCACCGGGCGCGTCGGCAGCGGGTTCGTGCTGGAGATCGACGACCGCGGCCTCGGCCTCGACGCCGAGGCGCGCACCCACGCCCACGCCACCCTCACCGACCCCGACACCTTCGACCCCACCCGCCACGACCGCCTCGGCCTCTACGTCGTCGGCCGCCTCGCCACCCGCCACGGCATCGAGGTGAGCCTCACGGACTCGCCGTACGGCGGTACGACGGCGGTGGTCCTGCTGCCGCAGGGGGTGCTGGCGGAGCCGGAGCCACCCGAGCAAGGGACGGCTGTACCTGAGCTGCCGTCCAGGAAGCGGCCGGCAAAGTCCGGGCCGGGTGAGCCGCAGCGCGCGCCCGCCGGTGACCTGCCCGGACGGAACCGGCTCGCGTCCGTGCCCGCGCCGGGTACGGGGGCCGTGTCCGGGTCCGCGGTGGCGGAGGGGCCGTCGTCCCGGGCCGTCCCTGATCCGGGGCCGGTGCGCGAGCTGCCGTCGGACGCCCCGACGACTGTGGCCGGCGCCGGTTCGGGGGCCGGTTCCGCGCCGTCTTCGGCGGAGCGGCCGACGGCCTCGGCCGGCACCGGCCCCGAGGCCGTGTCCGAGGCGCCGGTCACCCCGCCCGCCCTGCCCAGCCGGACCCGGCAGGCCTCCCTCGTCCGGGAGCTGCGGGACGAACCGCCGTCGCGCGACACCGGACCCGGACGTGAGATCGACGCCGAGGAGATGCGCGCGATCTTCGGCGCCTTCCAGCGCGGCCTCGACCGCGGCCGCAAGGGCCTCCCGGCCACCGACGCCACTGCCCGAGGATCCGCTGCCAGGAATCCGGCGGAAGCGCCGCTCCCAAGGGGCGCGGGGAACGGTGCGACCCGCCCCCACGCAACCGCACCCGAACACACCGCCGCACCTGACCAGGCACACGCACCCGCCCACGCCCACAACGCCGCCACCGACGCCGACCCTCTGACCAGCCACGCCGACGAAGGGACCGACACCGATCATGAACGGTGACGACCAGACCCCGGAGCCGCACGACCCGCACGCCGGAGCGCCCGGCACGGACCTGGGCTGGCTGCTGGACGATCTCGTGGCGCGCACCGAGCACGTCCGCCAGGCCGTGCTGCTGACCGCCGACGGCCTCCCGCTCAGCAGCTCGGACGGGATGCGCCGGCGCGACATCGAGCACCTGGCCGCCGTCTGCTCCGGCTTCCACGGCCTGGCCCGCTCGGCGGGGGAGCGGTTCGCCGCGGGCGAGGTGCGGCAGACCATGGTGATGCTCGACGACGCCTACCTCTTCATCACCCCGGCCGGCCACGGCAGCCGGCTCGCCGTCCTCAGCGAGGCCGGCACCGACGTCGGTCAGCTCGCCCACGAGATGGCCCTGCTCGTCCGCCGCCTCGGCCGCCACCTGGACGCGGCCGCCCGCACCCCCAGATGATCCCGCGGTGAGCGACGAGCACTGGTACGAGGACGAGACCGGGTCGATGGTGCGCCCCTACACGGTGACGCGCGGCCGCACCCGGCCCACGGGCGCGCAGGCCATCGACCTGATGTCCCGGGTCACCGCGCTGGACGCCGATGCGCCGGGACCGGCCGTCGACCACGCCCGTGCCGCCCTGCTCGACCTCATCCGGCGCGGCCCGCGACCCGTGGTGGAGCTGGCCGCGGACGCCGACCTGCCCCTGACCGTCCTCCGGGTGCTGCTCGGTGACCTGGCCGAGGCGGGCCTGATCCGCATCGACGAGCCCCGCCGCCACCCGGCCGGCGACCCGGCCACCGACCCGGGGCTGCTGCGGGACATCGTGCGACGGCTGCGGGAGATCTAGCCGATTGTCACAGCCGCGTACGGGAGCGGTGTCGACCGGAACGCGTCAATCGCGCCAGGTGTCTCACGGGGCAGCACGTCACCCGCACCGCCGAACCCGTACCGCTGAAGGGGAACCAATGCGCGTCCAGAAGCTCTCGCTGCTCGCCGTCGCCGCCGTAGCAGGCCTGTCACTCACCGCCTGCCAGGGCGGTGCCAAGGGCTCCTCCGACCCGAGCGACTCCGCCTCGCCGAGCTCCGCCTCGCAGGTTTCCGGTTCCCAGGGCTCCGGCTCCCAGGCCTCGGACGGCACCGGCGCGTCCAGCGGCACCGGCACCCCCACCGCGTCCCGGACGGGCAGCGCCATGACGTCCGCCTGCACCACGTCCCAGCTCGCGTTCAGCACCTCCGGCGGCATGGCCGAGGGCACCCTCGTCGTCAACCTGAAGAACACCGGTTCCACCGCCTGCATCCTCAAGGGCTTCCCCGGCGCCGATCTCAAGAGCAAGGACGGCACGGTCAGCGCCCGGCGCAGCAAGCTCGCCGCCCCGCTGGTCAGCGTCAAGCCGGGCGAGGACACCCGCTTCACCCTGCACTACCCGCCGAACACCTCCGGCGGCAGCGGCGAGACCTTCACCAGCCTCGTCGTGACCCCGCCGAACGAGACGCACTCCCGCACGCTGCCCGTCAGCATCAACGTGCCGGTCTCGGACGGCAGCGGCTCCGCCGTCACCGTCGACCCCGTCGGCACCGGCAAGTAGCCGCACCCAGGACGGGAACCGCACCCGGGGCGCGCAACGAATCGCCGTCCGACCCGCTCTCCACGCAATGAACCGCGCACGGGCGCGCAACGGCTCCTTCTTGTCCGGTCGAGCACGCCGACCGTACCTTCTTCGTGGCCCCCCAAAATCCCCGTCCGGTGAGGTTCACGCATGCGCACCGCCCTGCTTCAGAGCTCCGGCCGCCCCGGCTCGATCGCCGAGAACCTCAAGGTCCTCGACGAGGCCGCGGGCCGTGCCGCCGCCGCGGGCGCCGCGCTGCTCGCCGCACCGGAGATGTTCCTGACCGGGTACGCGATCGGTGACGACATCGCCCGCCTCGCCGAGCCCGCCGACGGCGACAGCGCGGACGCGATCGCCGAGCTGGCCCACCGGCACGGCCTGGCGATCGTCTACGGCTACCCGGAGCGCGACGGCGAGACCGTCCACAACTCCGCCCAGCTGATCTCGGCGGACGGTACCCGGCTCGCGAACTACCGCAAGACCCACCTCTTCGGCTGCTTCGAACGCGATCACTTCACGCCGGGCGAGCAGCCGGTCGTCCAGGCCGAGCTGAACGGCCTCACCGTCGGCCTGATGATCTGCTACGACGTCGAGTTCCCGGAGAACGTCCGCGCCCACGCCCTGGCCGGCACCGACCTTCTCGTCGTCCCGACCGCGCAGATGCACCCCTTCCAGTTCGTCGCCGAGTCCCTGGTGCCGGTGCGCGCCTGGGAGAGCCAGATGTACGTCGCGTACGTCAACCGGGTCGGGCAGGAAGGGGAGTTCGAGTTCGTCGGCCTCTCCGTCCTCGCCGGTCCCGACGGTGTCGCCCGCACCCGGGCCGGCCGCACCGAGCAGCTGGTGTTCGCCGACGCCGACCCCGACTTCCTGGCCGCCTCCCGCGAGGCCAACCCGTACCTGCAGGACCGCCGCCCCGGTCTGTACGGGTCCCTCAGCTGAGCCGCCGCAAAAGCCTCCCCCCTGTTTCACCTCGTGCAAGGAGTCCGTACCCCATGACGTCCATGGTGCCCAACGCCGTCGAGCACACCGACGAGCAGCAGCTGCCGATCACCATGTTCGGCCCGGACTTCCCCTACGCCTACGACGACTTCCTCGCCCACCCTGCGGGCCTCGGTCAGATACCCGCGACCGAGCACGGCACCGAGGTCGCGATCATCGGTGGCGGTCTGTCCGGCATCGTGGCGGCGTACGAGCTGATGAAGATGGGCCTCAAGCCCGTCGTCTACGAGGCCGACCAGATCGGCGGCCGGCTGCGCACGGTCGGCTTCGAGGGCTGCGACGAGTCGCTGACCGCCGAGATGGGCGCCATGCGCTTCCCGCCGTCCTCCACCGCCCTCCAGCACTACATCGACATGGTGGGTCTGGAGACCAGGCCCTTCCCGAACCCGCTGGCCGAGGCCACCCCCTCGACCGTCGTGGACCTCAAGGGCGAGTCGCACTACGCCGAGACCATCGACGACCTGCCCCAGGTCTACCGGGACGTCGCCGACGCCTGGAACAAGTGCCTCGACGAGGGCGCCGACTTCTCCGACATGAACCGCGCCATGCGCGAGCGGGACGTCCCGCGCATCCGCGAGATCTGGGCGAAGCTCGTCGAGAAGCTCGACAACCAGACCTTCTACGGCTTCCTCTGCGAGTCCGAGGCCTTCAAGTCCTTCCGGCACCGCGAGATCTTCGGCCAGGTCGGCTTCGGCACCGGCGGCTGGGACACCGACTTCCCGAACTCCATCCTGGAGATCCTGCGCGTCGTCTACACCGAGGCCGACGACCACCACCGCGGCATCGTCGGCGGCTCCCAGCAGCTGCCGCTGCGCCTGTGGGAGCGCGAGCCGGAGAAGATCGTCCACTGGCCGTACGGCACCTCGCTGAAGTCCCTGCACGTGGACGGCGAGCCGCGCCCGGCCGTGACCCGGCTGCACCGCACCGCGGGCAACCAGATCACCGTGACGGACGCGAACGGCGACATCCGCACCTACAAGGCGGCGATCTTCACCGCCCAGTCCTGGATGCTGCTGTCCAAGATCGCCTGCGACGACTCGCTGTTCCCGATCGACCACTGGACGGCGATCGAGCGCACCCACTACATGGAGAGCTCCAAGCTGTTCGTCCCCGTCGACCGGCCGTTCTGGCTGGACAAGGACGAGGAGACCGGCCGGGACGTCATGTCGATGACGCTGACCGACCGCATGACCCGCGGCACCTACCTCCTCGACAACGGCCCGGACCAGCCCGCCGTCATCTGCCTCTCCTACACCTGGTGCGACGACAGCCTGAAGTGGCTGCCGCTGTCCGCGAACGAGCGGATGGAGGTCATGCTGAAGTCGCTCGGCGAGATCTACCCGAAGGTCGACATCCGCAAGCACATCATCGGCAACCCGGTGACGGTCTCCTGGGAGAACGAGCCCTACTTCATGGGCGCGTTCAAGGCCAACCTGCCGGGCCACTACCGCTACCAGCGGCGCCTGTTCACCCACTTCATGCAGGACCGGCTGCCCGAGGACAAGCGGGGCATCTTCCTCGCCGGCGACGACATCTCCTGGACGGCCGGCTGGGCCGAGGGCGCGATCCAGACCGCGCTGAACGCGGTCTGGGGCGTCATGCACCACTTCGGCGGCGAGACCGACCCGGCCAACCCCGGCCCGGGTGACGTGTACGACGAGATCGCCCCTGTGGAGCTGCCCGAGGACTGACCAGGAAACGAGCAAGGACCAAGGCGCGGGCGGCCGGCCTCAGATTCCGGCCGCCCGCGCCTTTTCAAACACCTCCGCGGCGACGTCCGTCAGCTCCCGCGCGTCCCGCGCGGTGCCCTGGAGGTCGATCAGGATCTCGTCCAGTCCGATGCCGGCGTACTCCACGAGGTCGGCCACGATCTGGTCGACATCGCCCTGGAAGGGTTGGCGGTCCGCCCCGTCGTACGGCTTCGCCTGGTGGCTGGTGTTCACCCGCAGCACGGTCCGGATGGGCCTCGTACGGCCCCGCTCCTCGGCCAGCTCCCGCAACCGCCGCCACTGTGCGCCGACTCCCTCCGCGCTGAACCCCGCGGGCAGCCAGCCGTCGGCATGGTCGACGAGCCTGCGGAAGGCCCGCTCGTTGCTCGCCGCCAGCATCACCGGGATCGGCCGGACGGGCTTGGGCCCGACCACGGCCGAGGCGATCCTCGTCAACCGGCCTTCGTACACGACCGGATCCGGACCCCACACCGCCCGGCACACCGCGATGATCTCGTCCAGGGCCGCGCCCCGCTCCGCGAACGGCCGGACGGCCGAGGCCGCGTACTCGTCCAGGGACCAGCCGGTGCCGAGACCCGCGATGACGCGGCCCCCGCTCGCCGCGTCCAGCGAGGCCAGGGCCTTGGCGAGCTGGAACGGCACGTGCAGCGGTGCCACCAGCACGCTGGAGCCCAGCTCCGCCCGCTCGGTGGCCGCCGCGGCCAGGGTCAGGGTGACCAGCGGGTCCGCCACGTTCCGGTACTGGTCGGGCCAGGGCATGCCCTCCACGCCGTACAGACCCTGGGTGGCGGGCTCGGGGAACAGCGCCCGCTCGAAGACCCACAGGCTGTCGTAGCCGATCCGCTCGGCGGCGCGTGCCACCGCGGGCACGTCCGTGCCGATCGCGTACTGCCGCATCTGGGGAAGACTCAGACCGAGGCGGGTCGCCATACCGCTGCTCCTCTGTGATCGGATCGGATACTCGTCGGCAACGTACGGCGATCACCAGGGTGTTCCGAGCGCGGCTCGCGCAGGGGCGGAATCCGGCCAGGTTCAGTCGGCGAGCGGCGTCAGCAGCATCCGCCCCGCGAACCCCACCGCCGCATCCAGCCGTTCGGCGAACTCCTCGGCCATGCCGGCGCAGTGGCGCAGCGTCCACAGGGTCCGTGCCGCAACCCAGGCCGCGTCCCGGGCCCGCTCCAGGCTCCAGGAGCCCAGCAGATGGGTGAGCGGGTCGGCGAGCTGCAGCAGATCGGGGCCCGGCATCAGATCCTCGCGGATGCGCTCCTCCAGCGACCCGAGGAGCTCGCCCACGCGGTCGAACTCGTCCTCCAGGTCCGGCGGTTCGCAGCCGAGGGTACGACAGGCGTCCACCACGGCGAGCGCCAGGTCGCGCCCGATGTGCGCGTTGACGCCCGCCAGCGCGAACTGCAGCGGCCGTACTCCGGGATGGCGGCGGAGCTGGAACAACGGACGCCAGCAGGCGGGCGGCCGGCGGCCGGCGGCCGCCGCGTCGACCGCCACCAGATAGCGCTCGGCGAACCGCACGTCCAGCGCGATCGCCGCCCGTGGGTCCGGGAACTCCCCTGCGTCCAGGCGCCGGTCGATCTCCTCGGTGACGGTGAGGTAGACGCGGTTGAACACGGCGACACCGTCCCGTTCGGGCAGGAGCGCGCCGAGAGCGCGCATCCGGGAGACGACCGCGTCGACGGGAGTGGTGAGGTGTTCCAGCTGCGCCATGGGGGAAGGGTCCCAGCCCTGGGCCGAGGGGCGGGCCGACCGGCCGGAGACATCGCCGGAACGGGGGAACGGACCGCCGCACTGCGGGACGCGAGGGGGGAGTGGCACCGTGTCAGGCTTACGTGCCTGGCGCCTGGCCGAGCGCCGTGCCGCGCGCAGGCGTGCCGTACGGCACCGTGTGATGGTCGCGGTGGCCTCTGTGGTGACCCTGGCCGGCTCCGTCACCGGTGTGATGGAGGCGCGCGGCTCCGGCGTCCACGGCTCAGACCAGGCCCGCACCGGGGCGACCCGCGCGCCGACCGCGGCTCCCGCGCCGCGGACACCTTCTCCTCTGCCGTCTCCCCCGCCTTCGTCGAGTACGACAGTCGCCCGGACGCCGACGTCGGCCCCGGAGAGCATGACACCCACCCCGACCAGGAGAAAGCAGCCGGCCACCACCGTGTCACCGCTCCTCTACCGCCACCCCGACTCCCAGGTGCTCGACTGGGTCCGTACGCACACAGACGATCCGCGCACCGCCCTCATCGCCGCCCGGACCGCCGACCAGCCGGCCGCGGTGTGGTTCACCGACCCGGACGCGGAGACCCTCGCCGCGCGGGTGCGCGCGGTCACCGCGGGCGCGGCAGCAAAGGGCCGGGTCCCGGTGCTCGTGCCGTACCCGATCCCGGACCGGGCCTGCGGCGGCGCCTCCCGTGGCGGTGCGCCGGACCCGGCGGCCTACGACGCCTGGATCGACGCCTTTGCCCGGGGGCTGGGCGCGGGCGAGGTGATCGTCGTCCTGGAGCCGGACTCGATCGCCCAGGCGGACTGCCTGCCGGACGCCGACCGCGCCGCCCGGTTCGCCTCCCTGGCCCGCGCCGGCCGGGTCCTGAAGGCGGCGGACCCGACGGCACGCGTCTACTACGACGCCGGCCACTCCGGCTGGAACCCACCGGTCCGGCAGGCCGCGTTGCTGAAGCAGGCGGGAGCGGCCGAGGCCGACGGCGTCTTCAGCAACGTCTCCAACTTCCGCACCACCGCCGACGAGATCGCCTACGACCGTCAGGTCCTGGACGCGCTCGGCGGCCCGGCGAGCCTCGGCGCCGTGATCGACACCAGCCGCAACGGCAACGGCGCCCCGCCGGACGGCCGGTGGTGCGACCCGCCCGGCCGGAAGATCGGCCGGGCGCCGACCCTGGACACCGGCAAGGCCCGGATCGACGCCTGCCTGTGGGTCAAGCCACCGGGGGAGTCCGATGGCTGCCGGGGCGCCGCCGGGACGTTCACGCCGTCGTACGCCTACGACTTGGCGCGCGGAGCCCCCTCCCCTGCGGCCTCCGCGTCGTAGGCGGAGGTGCCCTCGTCCAGCAGCGGTCCCTGCTGCTTCAGATGGGCCGGGGCGAAGGCGCGCAGCGCGTGGTAGCCGGTGATGACGACCAGGGTGCCGAGGGCGATGCCGCTGAGCGAGAAGTTGCTGGTGAACTTCAGGCTGACATTGCCGACGCCGATGATGATGCCCGCGGCGGCCGGCACCAGGTTCAGCGGGTTGCGCAGATCGACCTTGGCGTGCAGCCAGATCTGGGCGCCGAGCAGGCCGATCATGCCGTAGAGGATCACGGTGATGCCGCCGAGGACCCCGCCCGGAACCGCGGCCACGACCGCGCCGAACTTCGGGCAGATGCCGAAGAGCAGCGCGAAACCGGCCGCGGCCCAGTAGGCGGCGGTGGAGTAGACACGGGTCGCCGCCATCACGCCGATGTTCTCGGAGTAGGTGGTGTTCGGCGGGCCGCCCACCGCGGTGGACAGCATGGATCCGACGCCGTCCGCCGAGATCGCCGTACCGAGCTTGTCGTCGAGCGGGTCGCCGGTCATCTCGCCGACCGCCTTGACGTGGCCCGCGTTCTCCGCGACGAGGGCGATGACGACCGGCAGGGCGACCAGGATCGCCGACCACTGGAAGGTCGGTCCATGGAAGTGCGGCAGGCCGATCCAGTCGGCCTTGGAGACGCCGGAGAGGTCGAGCCGCCAGTGGTCGGTGACCTTGCCGCCGGCGCTCATGGAGTGGATCTTGCCGAAGATCCGGTCGAAGGCCCAGGAGATGCCGTAGCCGAAGACGAGACCGAGGAAGATCGCGATACGCGACCAGAAGCCCCGCAAGCAGACCACGGCCAGCCCGGTGAACAGCATGACCAGCAGGGCCGTCCACTGGTCCTGCGGCCAGTAGGTGGAGGCGGTCACCGGGGCGAGGTTGAAGCCGATCAGCATGACGACCGCGCCGGTGACGATCGGCGGCATGGCCGCGTGGATGATCCGCGCCCCGAAGCGCTGCACCGCGAGTCCCACCAGGAACAGCGCCACGCCGACGACGAACACCGCGCCGGTCACCGTGGCGCTCGTGCCGCCCTGGGCGCGGATGACGGCGGCCACGCCCACGAACGAAAGGGAGCAGCCCAGATAGCTCGGCACCCGGCCGCGGGTGGCGAGCAGGAAGATCGTGGTCGCCACGCCCGACATCATGATGGCCAGGTTCGGGTCGAGGCCCATCAGAACGGGCGCCACGAAGGACGCGCCGAACATCGCGACCACGTGCTGGGCGCCCAGGCCCACCGTGCGCGGCCAGGAGAGCCGCTCGTCGGGGCGTACCACCGCTCCGGGCGCTGGGGTGCGCCCGTCACCGTGCAGCTTCCAGCGCACGCCGAGGTCCATGGTGCAGTTTCGCTTTCCTACGTACGTGAAGACGGTCCGAACCATTGTCACGGGTAACGAGCGGTTCTACGCTCGCACGGTCCTACTCATGAACTCAGTTCATATATCTGATCCACGCTGATCGCTGACAGATCGGAGTGCTCGATGAGCGGAAGATCCCGTGCGGCTGTGCTGCTGGCCGCGATGGTGACGTTCGGGGCCGCGCTCGTCCCGTCCGCGCACGCCGCGCACGCCGCGCACGCCGCGTACGCGCCCTCCGCGCCGAAGGCCCCGAGGACCGCCGTCCTCGACGGCGCCCGACTCCGGCAGACCCGCGCCCGCCTCGGTCATGACCCCCGGCTCCAGCGCGCACTGCGGGACCTGACCACCCGCGCCGACACCTGGCTGGACCAGGGCCCCTGGACGGTCGTCGACAAGCCGAGGCCCGCACCCGGCGGTGACGTCCACGAGTACCTGAGCCAGGCCCCCTACTGGTGGCCCACGACCACCCCCACCGTCGGCAACCCCTGGGGCTGCCCGTACGTCCAGCGCGACGGGCAGCGCAATCCGGAGGTCGACAGCGGAACGGACCGGCAGGACGCCGAGAAGGTCTTCGACTCGACGTACGACCTCGCGCTCGCCTGGTACTACACCGGCAGGCGGGCCTACGCCGAGAAGGTCGGGCAGATCCTGCGCACCTGGTTCCTGGACCCGGCCACCCGGATGAACCCCGACCTGGACCACGCCCAGTTCATCCCGTGCAAGTACGACGGCCGGGCCATCGGCATCATCGACTTCTCCCAGTCGTACACCAGCGTCCTCGACGCCCAGGCCGTCCTGGCCGCAGGTGCCCCCGGCTGGAGCGCCGAGGACCGCACCGCGATGGGCAAGTGGAACGCCGACTTCCTGAACTGGCTGAAGAACAGCGACTTCGGCAAGCAGGAGGGCGCGGCCGCCAACAACCACGGCACCTTCTACGACATGCAGCTCGCCGCCCTCGCCTACGCCACCGGCGACACCGAGCTGGCCCGGCGGACCGTGCTCGACGCGCGCGCCAAGCGGATCGACCCGCAGATCGCGGCCGACGGCGGCCAGCCCCAGGAACTCGCCCGCACCCGCAGCTGGCACTACTCCACCTTCGACCTGGTCGCCTACACCCGGCTCGCGGCCATCGGCAGGCATGTGGGCGTGAACCTGTGGGCGTACCAGGGCCCGGACGGGCAGAGCCTGTTCAAGGCGGTCGGCTATCTGCTGCCGGCCGCGACCGGCGCCGCCGCGTGGTCACATCCGGAGCTGGAGTTCCACCGGTACGCGGCCACGGACGTCGTGCACGCGGCGGCCGACGCGGGCGATCCGGCGGCCGAGGCGGCCGTGGCCCGGCTGGAGGCGCCGCCCGGCGGGGACCTGTGGGCGCTGCGGCCCGCCGCCGAGCAGCTGGACTCCATCGCGGGCTGACGGGCACTCGGCGAGGGGTCCTGAGCGGTCGCTTAGTATGTAACCGTCTCACCAGCTATGTTCAGGAGCCCCTCCCGTGACCGCCGAAGCCCCGATCGCGCCCATCGTCTCCCACGGCCGGCTGATCCCCGTCACCGTGCACTTCGACGACCTCGACGCGCTCGGCCTCCTGCACAACGCCCGCTACCCGCTGCTGGTCGAGCGCGCCTGGACCGAGCTGTGGAACGGGCACGGCGTGCGCTTCGACGGCGACTGGCACGCGGCCGGCGACGCCTGCAACGCGGTCCGCGAACTGCGCATCAGCTACGAGGCACCCGTGACCAGCCCCGGCACCTACGCCGTCCACCTCTGGCTGGACCGGCTCGGCACCACCGGTCTGACCTACGGCTTCCGCTTCTGCTCGGCCGACGGGACCCGGACCTACGCCCAGGGCACCCGAGTGCTGGTCCGGCTCGACGCCGCGACCCTGCGCCCGGCGCCCTGGACCGACGCCTTCAGGGCCGTGGGTCGGGAACTGCTGCGGCCGGCCGGCTGACCTCGGTCCGGCCGCCGCGCTCGGCGCTGCGCAGGACGCCCGCGAACACCGCGAGCCCGCACGCCAGCGCCGTCACCACGCAGAACGACACCACCAGGCTGGTCGCCTGGGCCACCCCGCCGATCAGGCTCGGCGCGATCAGCCCCGAGGTGTAGGTGATCGTCGCCACGCCCGCGATGGCCTGGCTGGGATGGGGCCCGGCGTGCCCGGCCGCCGCGAAGCACAGTGGTACGACCACCGCGATACCCAGTCCCATCAGCGCGAACCCGCCCATCGCCACCGCCGGACACCCGGCGAACACGATCAGCAGACCGCCCAGCACGGCCAGGACGCCGCCGGCCCGGACGGTGCGGACCGCGCCGAACCGGTTCACCACCGCGTCCCCGGCGATCCGGGCCACCGCCATCGTCAGCATGAAGCCGGTCGTACAGGCCGCCGCGACGCCGGCCGAGCTGTCCAGCCGGTCCCGCAGGAACACCGCCGACCAGTCAAGGCTCGCGCCCTCCGCGAACACCGCGCAGAAGCCGACCGTGCCGATCAGCAGCGCCGAGCGCGGCGGCAGCGCGAACCTCGGCGGCGGCTCCTCGTCCTCGGCGGGCTGCAGATCCAGCACCCAGGTGCAGACCACCAGGCCGAGCACGGTCAGCACGGCCGCGGCGAGCGAGAAGTGCAGCCGGGCGTCCGAGCCGAGGTGCGCCGCGAGTGTGCCGGCCGCCGAGCCGATCAGGGCGCCCGCACTCCACATGCCGTGCAGCCCCGACATGATCGACTTGCCCAGCAGCCGCTCGATCTCGACGCCGAGGGCGTTCATCGCCACGTCGGCCATGCCCGCGCTCGCGCCGTAGGCGAACACCGCCAGGCACAGGGTGTACAGGTTCGGCGCGAGGGACGGCAGGACCAGGGAGAGCGTCCAGAGCGCCAGCAGTCCGCGCAGGGCCGTACGGCTGCCGAAGCGGTGGCTGATCCGGCCCGCCAGCGGCATCGCACAGGAGGCGCCGAACGCCGTGAAGGCCAGCGCGAACCCCAACTGGCCCGCACCGAGCGAGGCATGGTCCTGGATCCACGGCACTCGGGTGGCGAACGTCCCGGTCACGGCGCCGTGCACGGCGAACACGGCCGCCACGGCGTACCGGGCGCGCCGCACTTCGTCGCGCGCGAAGCCCACGTCACTCATGTTCCGGTCCCTCCCCACAAGTCGCCCTCGCGGCCCGCGCGTAAACTATCAGGGACCCTGCCTGATAGATAGTCGGCCTACGCCCGCCGTCGGCGCCCCTCGGTGCGTCGATCTGGAAGGATTCCCGTCATGCCCGCATCACCCAGCACCGCCCGGGCCATCAACGACCGCCTGGCCCTGCGCCTGCTGCAACAGGAAGGCCCGCTCACGGCCGGGCAGTTGAAGCAGCTGACGGGTCTGTCCCGGCCGACGGTCGCCGACCTCGTGGAACGGCTCACCGACGCCGGGCTGATCACGGTCGTCGGCGAGTCCGGCGAGCAGCGCCGGGGCCCCAACGCCCGGCTGTACGGCATCGTCGCCGACCGGGCCCACCTGGCCGCGCTCGACGTCCGCACCGGAGGGGTCTTCGTCCTGGTCTCCGACCTGGTCGGCCGGGTCCTGGCCGAGGCGTCCGTGCCGATCGGCGGCGACACCGGAACCGGTCCCGCCGTGGAGCAGGCGGTGGCCGCGGTGGAGCGGGCCGCCAAGGAGGCCGAGGCGATGGGGGCGCCCCCGCACGAGGGCGTTCGAGCGTGGGGGAGGCTGCACACCGTCGGCATCGGCGCGCCGGGCCTCGTCGACCCGGCCACCGGCGACCTGCGCGACTCGGGCAGGCTGCCCGCCTGGCACCGCAACCTGGCCGCCGCCCTGCAGGAACGGCTGCCCGGGGCCCGCGTCACCGTGGAGAACGAGACCAACCTCGCCGCCCTGGCCGAGCAGCGCGAGGGCGCCGCCCGGGACCGGGACACCTTCGTCCTGCTCTGGCTGGGGCATGGCGTCGGCGCGGCGGTCGTCCTCGACGGCACGCTGCGCCGCGGTGCCTCGGGCGGCACGGGCGAGATCGGCTTCCTGCCGGTGCCGGGCACCGACTCGCTGCCCTCGGCGCGGGACTGCGACGGAGGCTTCCACTCGCTGACGGGCGCGGCGGCGATCGGCGCCCTGGCGGCGGAGCACGGCCTGCCGGTACCGGCCACGATGGACGGACCGGGCGCGGCGGTGGTGATCCGGGAGGCGGTGGCTCAGGTGGCGGGGGAGGCGTCTCGCGCGGACGCCGAACGCCCCGCCGGTTCGGACGGTTCGGGTTCTGAACGCCCCGCCGGCCGGTTTCTGCGCGCTCTCGCCGACCGGATCGCCATCGGCGCCGCGTCCGTGGTGGCCGTGCTCGACCCCGGCTGTGTGGTACTCGGCGGAGAGGCCGGGCAGGCCGGCGGCACGGTGCTCGCGGGGCTGGTGGAGGAGCGGCTCCGCCGTATGTCACCCCTGCTCACAGAGGTACGGCCGAGCACCCTCGGCGGCATGGCGGTCCTGCGCGGCGCCCTGCTGACCGCCCGGGACCGCGCCCAGGACGAGCTGTTCGCACCACAGGACCGGAACTGACGGCACACCCGTCTCCCCCCTCTCCAGCACGGCCGCCGGGTCAGCCGCCGAAGCGGCGCCCCAGATACTCCTCGAACGTCGTCTTCCCCACCGCCCGCTCCGGCACCACCAGTCCGCCCTCGCGGCAGGCGCGATACGTCCGGCCGAACAGCGGCACCTGTGCCACCGCCCGGCGCCGCCCGGTCGCGCGGAGGTAGGCGCGGGCCAGCGAGTCCAGGGACCGCACTTCGGGGCCGCCCATGTCCGCCACCCGCCCGGCCGGCGCGCCGAGCGCCAACTCCACCAGGCGGTCCGCGACTTCGCCCACCTCCACCGGCTGGTCCGGGACCCCGGCCGGGACCAGCATGACGGGCAGCCTGGCCAGTCCGCCCAGGGTCGTGACGAGCAGGTCGTGGAACTGGGTCGTGCGCAGGACGGTCCAGCCGAGGCCCGACGCCTCGATCTTGCGTTCCACGGCCAGCTTGGTCCTGTAGTAGCCGAGCGGCACCTGGTCGATGCCGACGATCGAGATGTAGACCAGATGGCCCACCCCGGCCCGCCGGGCCGCCTCGATCAGATGATCGGCGGCGGTCTCGTCCCCGCCCCGCTGAGTGGTCGCGCAGTGCACCACGGACTCCACGCCGGCGAGCGCCGCGTCCAGCCCGCTCCCGCCGACGCGCAGATCGACGGCGTACGGCGGTGTGTGCCGGCTGAGCACCCGCACCTCGTGCCCGCCCGCCCGCAGTCGCTCCGTCACGCGCGTGCCGAGCGTGCCCGTCCCACCGGTCACCAGGATGCTGGTCATGCTGTTCCCGTCCCTCCGGACTCGGGGTGCCCCTCGGTCGGAGCACCCTCCCCCGCTGAGACCACGCAGCCTCCGCAAAAGTGACAGGCCCCGGGACGGCTCCGCTACGACCGCGTCAGCTGCCGTTGCATGTAGGCCAGTTTGTCGGGGTTCATCACGGTCCGCACATGGGTGATCAGCCCGTCCCGCAGTTCGAAGGCCGCCACCCCGGCGAGCACGTCGCCCGCCCACGCGACCAGCGCGCTTGCGCCGTTGACCTCCGCCACCACGATGTCCAGGCCGCCCGCGAACCGCTCGGCCCCGCCCACCAGGAAGCGCACGACCTTCTCGCGTCCCTCGACCGGCCGCCGGACCGCGGACACCTTGCCGCCGCCGTCGCCCCAGTAGGTGACGTCCGCCGCGAGCATCTTCTCCAGGCCGGCCAGGTCGCCCTCGCGGGCCGCCGCCAGGAAGGACAGGAGCAGCTCCTCCCGCCGCTCCGGCGCCGGTTCGAAGCGGCCCTCCGGCATGGCGACCCGGGCCGCCGCCCGCCGGTACAGCTGACGGCAGTTGGACTCGCTCAGGTCCAGGACGTCCGCGATCTCCCGGTGGGCGTAACCGAACGCCTCGCGCAGCACGTACACGGCCCGCTCGGTCGGCGTCAACCGCTCCAGCAGGACCAGCAGGGCCAAGGAGACCTGCTCGCGCCGCTCCGCCGATTCCAGCGGCCCGAGGGTGCCGTCGGAGGTGACCACCGGCTCGGGCAGCCAGGTCCCGGGATACTCCTCGCGCCGCGCCCGGGCCGAGGTCAGCCGGGTCAGACAGAGGTTGGTGACGGCCTTGGCGAGCCAAGCCCCGGGGTGCTCGATCGCCGCCCGGTCGGCGCCGCTGAACCGCAGATACGCGTCCTGCACCGCGTCCTGCGCCTCGTGGGCGGAGCCGAGCAGGCGGTAGGCCAGGCCGAACAGCCGGGGCCGGTGGAACTCGAACTCTTCGGAGGGCGGCGAAGACGTCATGCGCCTCAGCGTGCCAGACGCCCGCCGGCGCCCGGATCGTGGCGTCCGGCGTCCTGGCGGCCCGGCGGCGGGCAAGGGCCGTCGTCACCGCCACCGGACCCGCCCGCACGATAAGAGGACTAGACCAGTACGGTCAATAGGTCCGGACCAAAGGTCAAAGCGCCCTGGAGGTGCAGCAGTTGCGCGGCCCCGCTCGGCCGCGCAAGCCCGGCGACACATGCTGTGAGGGAGCCCACACCCTCCGTCTGTCTGGAGTGCCGCCCGGCGTGGCACACTGGCCATGTACCAGAAGCAGCGCACTCCGGGGTCGGTGAAAGTCCGAACCGGCGGTTACAGTCCGCGACCCGGTCGCTTCCAGCGGCCGGTTGACCAGGTGAAATTCCTGGACCGACGGTTAAAGTCCGGATGGGAGGCAGTGCGCGGCGGGCGGGCACACGTAGGTGTGCGCGTCGCCGTATCTGGGGCTTGTCCGCATGCGGACGGGCCTCTTTCGGCGTCGCCGCAGGTGTGTTCGACCGTACATTCTGTCGTCATCGACAGGCCCCGGAGTCCGTGCCCCAAGAGGCAGGAGGACCCGGGAAGTGTTCACCGGAATCGTCGAAGAGCTGGGTGAGGTCACCGCCGTCGAGAACCTCGGCGACGCCTCCCGCTTCCGGCTCCGTGGCCCCGTCGTGACCGAGGGCGCGCAGCACGGCGACTCCATCGCCGTGAACGGGGTCTGTCTCACCGTCGTGGAGCACGAGGGCGACGAGTTCACCGCCGATGTGATGGCGGAGACTCTCAACCGTTCCAGCCTCGGCGCGCTCGGCGTCGGCTCCCGCGTCAACCTGGAACGCCCCATGGCCGTGGGCGCGCGTCTCGGCGGGCACATCGTGCAGGGCCACGTCGACGGCACCGGCGAGGTGCTGGAGCGCAAGCCCTCCGAGAACTGGGAGATCGTGAAGATCTCCCTCCCGGCGGACCTCTCCCGCTACGTCGTGGAGAAGGGCTCCATCACCGTCGACGGCATCAGCCTCACGGTCGTGGACGCCGGACCGGACCACTTCACCGTCAGCCTCATCCCGACCACCCTCGCCCTGACCACGCTGGGCCTCAAGCAGCCCGGCGACCCGGTCAACCTCGAGGTCGACGTCGTCGCCAAGTACGTCGAGCGGCTCCTCGGCGACCGTGCCCAGGGAGCCACCAAGTGAACTGGCTGAACTCCGAGGCCTTCACCCTCTTCGGGCAGCGCATCATCTGGTCGGACATGACCGGCAACATCCTCGGCCTGATCACCCTCGCGCTCGGCTGGCGCCGCTCCCTGTGGACCTGGCCCGTGCAGTTCCTCTCCGGTCTCGTCCTCTTCGCCGCCTTCTACGGCCATCTGACCGGCAGCGCCGGCAAGCAGGCCGTCGTCATGGCCGTCGCGCTGTACGGCTGGTGGCAGTGGCGGCGCAACCAGGGCCGGGCCGAGGACGGCCACATCGCCCCCCGGTTCGCCAGTTGGCGTGAGCGCGCGGCGATGCTCGGCGCGGCCGCCGCCGGCACGGTCGCGGTGGCACTGCTCTTCACGGCGTACCCGTCGCTGTCCTGGGACCCCTGGCCCGACGCCTACATCTTCGTCGGCACCGTCGTCGCCATGTACGCCCAGGCCAAGGGCATGGTCGAGTTCTGGATCGCCTGGCTGCTGGTCGACCTCGTCGGCGTCCCCCTCAACTTCGCCAACGGCTACGCCTTCTCCGGTTTCGTCTACGTCATCTACGGCGCACTCGTCCTGTGGGGCATGCGCGACTGGTGGCTGCGTTCCCGCAGGAATCCGCAGCCCGTCCTGGAAGGAGCCCCGGCATGACCTCGGCACCGCCCCTGTACGACATGGACACCATCGAGAACTTCGGGCTCGACCCCGTCGAGCAGGCCATCGCCGACATAGCGGCCGGCCGCCCGGTCGTGGTCGTCGACGACCAGGACCGGGAGAACGAGGGCGACCTCGTCATCGCCGCCGAGAAGGCCACCCCCGAGATCGTCGCCTTCATGATGAGCGAGTGCCGGGGACTCATCTGCGCCCCCATGGAGGGCGAGGAACTGGACCGGCTGCGGCTGCCGCAGATGGTCCAGGACAACACCGAGTCGATGAAGACCGCGTTCACCATCTCCGTGGACGCCTCCGCCGCGCACGGTGTGAGCACCGGCATCTCGGCCTCCGACCGCGCGACGACGCTTCAGCTCCTCGCGAGTGGCACGGCGGAGCCGACGGACTTCGTCCGCCCCGGCCATGTCTTCCCGCTGCGCGCCAAGCCCGGCGGTGTCCTCGTCCGCAACGGCCACACCGAGGCCGCCGTGGACCTCGCCCGGCTCGCGGGCCTGCGTCCGGCCGGCGCCATCGTGGAGATCGCCGGCGAGGACGGCCGGATGCTCCGCCTGCCCGAGCTGATCCCGTTCGCGCGCAAGCACGGCCTGACGATCATCTCCATCGAGGACCTGATCGCCTACCGCCGCGGCAGCGAACCCACCGTCCGCCGCGAGGCCGAGACCCGCCTGCCCACCAAGCACGGCACCTTCACCGCCTACGGCTACCGCTCCACCGTCGACGGCGTCGAACACGTCGCCCTCGTCCACGGCGACCTCGGCGCCGGCGAGGACGTCCTGGTCCGCGTCCACTCCGAATGCCTCACCGGTGACGTCTTCGGCTCCCTGCGCTGCGACTGCGGCCCCCAGCTGGACACCGCCCTGCGGCGCATCCAGGAGGAGGGCCGGGGCGTGGTCGTCTACCTGCGCGGCCACGAGGGGCGCGGCATCGGTCTGCTGTCCAAGCTCCGGGCGTACGAGCTGCAGGAGCGCGGCCGCGACACCCTGGACGCCAACCTCGAACTCGGCCTGCCCGCCGACGCCCGCGACTACGGCGCCGGCGCCCAGATCCTCGCGGACCTCGGCGTGCACAGTGTCCGGCTGATGACCAACAACCCGGACAAAACAGACGCGCTGCTGCGCCACGGTCTGAAGGTCACCGGCCGGGAGCCGATGCCTGTTCAGGCGGGCGAGCACAACCTCCACTACCTGCGCACCAAGCGCGACCGTATGGGACACGACCTGCCCTGGCTGGAGACGCCCGCCGTGACCGCTTCCGCGGCCGCGGTCGCGTCCGGCTGCGGCAACCAGTAAGCAAGAAGCACTGAGAGGACACACGTGAGCGGCAAGGGTGCACCGGAACTGTCCGTACGCAACGCGAGCGACCTCAGGGTCGCCGTCATCGCGGCGCAGTGGCACGAGAAGGTGATGGACGGTCTGGTGAACGGCGCCCTGCGCGCCCTGCACGACCTGGGGATCGACGAGCCGACCCTGATCCGGGTCCCCGGCAGCTTCGAACTCCCGGTCGCCGCCAAGGTGCTGGCCGGGCGCGGCTACGACGCCGTGGTCGCCCTCGGTGTCGTCATCCGCGGCGGCACCCCGCACTTCGACTACGTGTGCCAGGGCGTCACTCAGGGCCTCACCCAGGTCAGCGTCGAGACCGGCGTGCCCGTCGGCTTCGGCGTGCTCACCTGCGACACCGAGGAGCAGGCCCTGGACCGGGCCGGACTGGAGGGCTCGAACGAGGACAAGGGCCACGAGGCGGTGACCGCGGCGGTCTCGACCGCCGCCACGCTCCGCTCAGTATCCGAACCCTGGCACTGAGGCACCGGCCGGAGCGCGTAGGGTAAGGACACCATGTCCAAGAAGACGTTCGAGGAGCTCTTCACCGAGCTCCAGCAGAAGGCCGCCCACGGGGACCCCGCCACCTCCCGCACCGCAGAGCTGGTCGGCAAGGGCGTCCATGCCATCGGCAAGAAGGTCGTCGAAGAGGCCGCCGAGGTCTGGATGGCCGCCGAGTACGAGGGCAAGGAGGCGGCCGCCGAGGAGATCTCCCAGCTGCTGTACCACATCCAGGTGATGATGGTCGCCCGCGGGATCTCCCTGGACGACGTCTACGCCCACCTGTAAGCCGCCCCGCCGTAACCGCCGTAGAAACCCCTTCACGCAAAGGAAGCCGACCTCATGCTGCGCATCGCCGTCCCCAACAAGGGTTCACTGTCCGGCCCTGCGGCGGAGATGCTGCATGAGGCCGGCTACCAGCAGCGCCGCGAGTCCAAGGAGCTGCGGATCGTCGACCCGGTGAACGAGGTCGAGTTCTTCTACCTCCGCCCGCGCGACATCGCGATCTACGTCGCCTCCGGCCGCCTCGACGTGGGCATCACCGGCCGCGACCTGCTGATCGACTCCGGCGCCGACGCCGAGGAGATCCTGCCGCTCGGCTTCGCCCGCTCCACCTTCCGCTTCGCCGCCAAGCCGGGCACCGCCGACGGCATCGAGGACCTCAAGGGCAGGACGGTCGCCACCTCCTACGAGGGCATCGTGGCCAAGCACCTGGAGGACAGCGGCGTCGACGCCTCCGTCGTCCACCTCGACGGCGCCGTGGAGACCGCGATCGAGCTGGGCGTCGCCGAGGTCATCGCCGACGTCGTGGAGACCGGCACCAGCCTGCGCAACGCCGGCCTGGAGGTCTTCGGCGAGCCGATCATGAAGTCCGAGGCGATCGTCATCCGCCGCACCGGCACCGACGGCGAGGAGCCGAAGGTCCAGCAGTTCCTGCGCCGCCTCCAGGGCGTCCTGGTCGCACGCACGTACGTGATGATGGACTACGACTGCCGCGTCGAGCAGCTGGAGAAGGCCGTCGCGCTCACCCCCGGCCTGGAGTCCCCGACCGTCTCCCCGCTGCACAACGAGGGCTGGGTCGCGGTCCGCGCCATGGTCCCCGCCAAGGAGGCGCAGCGGATCATGGACGACCTCTACGCCATCGGCGCCCGCGCCATCCTCACCACGGCCATCCACGCCTGCCGCCTGTAAGGGGTGCGCACCGAGATGGCCGACACTCCCACCCTTCCCGTCACCTTCCGGCCGGGCCATACGCGGGCGATCCTGCTCACCGCCGGTGTGCTGATCTTCCTGACCATCTCCGGGATCGCGCTGCTGCTGAAGCTCGGCCCGGGGGAGCGGGCGAGCTTCGTCGTCACCGGGGCGCTGATCTTCTGGGTGCTGGCCCGGCTGTCCCGGGTGAAGGTCGTCGCCGACGAGTCCGGGGTCACCGTGGTCAACATCGCAGGTCAGCGGCGCCTGGACTGGGCGGAGATCGTCCAGGTGAACCTCCGTCCGGGGGATCCCTGGGTGTTCCTCAACCTCAGCGACGGCACCAGCCTGCCCGCGCTCGGCATCCAGCCGGGCCTCGCCAAGCAGCGCGCCATCGCCGACGCGCAGGCCCTGCGAGCCCTCACCGAAGCCCGCTCCACGGCCCACCTGGCGGAAGATCAGGGCTGAATCGGGGGCAGATCGGGGCTGACTCGGGGGCGTCCACCCTGCCCGAGCGGCCCGTGTCTTGATTAATCTGGTGACGGAGGCCGTTTCGCTGCGGCCCCGCCCCTGGAGCACCACCCGGTGCACGGGGGTTCCTGCTACCCGAGGAGTGACTCCCTCCAGCGATGGACGGATCGTCCTGTAGTACCTGCGCCGCCCCGACCCGACATACCGGGAAGGCGGTGGCAGCGTGACCATCTCCCTGCTGCTCCTGGGAGCGGCTTTCCTGCTGATCCTCGCCAACGGTTTCTTCGTGGCCGCCGAGTTCGGTCTGGTGACCGTCGAGGCGACCGACGCCGAGAAGGCGGCCGCCGAGGGCGACCGACGGGCCCGTAGGGTCGCCGAGTCGCTCAAGGAGCTGTCCTTCCAGCTCTCCGGCACCCAGCTCGGCATCACCATCACCTCCCTGGTCGTCGGCATGCTCGCCGAACCGGCCCTGGCCGGGCTGCTGCGCGGCCCGTTCGCCGCCATCGGCATCCCGGACGGCGCCGCCTCCGGTGTCGCCGTGGTCGTCGGCATGCTGCTGGCCTCCGCGATCCAGATGGTGATCGGCGAGCTCGTGCCCAAGAACTGGGCGGTGTCCAAGCCACTGCAGGTCGCCCGGTTCGTGGCCGGCCCGCAGCACCGCTTCGCCCGCCTGTTCCGCCCGGTGATCGCCGCGCTCAACACCGTCGCCAACCGGCTGGTGCGCGCCCTCGGCGTCGAACCCGCCGAGGAACTGGCCTCCGCCCGCACCCCGGGCGAACTCGTCTCCCTGGCCCGCCACTCCGCCCTGGCCGGCGCCCTGGAACAGGACACGGCCGACCTGTTCGTCCGCACCCTGTCCCTGGGCGAGCTGACCGCGCAGCACGTCATGACCCCGCGCGTGAAGGTCAGCGCCCTCCAGGACACGGCCACCGCCGAGGACGTCGTCAACCTCACCCGGGCCACCGGCCTGTCCCGCTTCCCCGTCTACCGGGAGAAGATCGACGAGATCGTCGGTATGGCCCATCTGAAGGACGCCCTCGCGGTCCCCGTGCACGACCGGCTGCGCACCCCGGTGAGCCGCATCGCCCGCAAGGCACTGCTGGTCCCGGAGACCCTGCCGGTCCGGCCCCTGCTCGCCCGGCTGCGCTCCGAGCAGCCCATCGCGGTCGTCGTCGACGAGTACGGCGGCACGGCGGGCGTGGTCACCCTGGAGGACATCGTCGAGGAACTCGTCGGCGAGGTGCGCGACGAGCACGACGCCAAGGACATGCCCGAGCTGGCCCCCGCCCCGCCCGAGGACGGCCGGCCCGCCTGGGACGCCGACGGCAGCTGCCGCGTCGACATCCTCCAGCGCATAGGCCTCGACGTGCCCGAGGGGCCGTACGAGACGGTCGCCGGACTCGTCGCCGACCTGCTCGGCCGTATCCCTGCCCCCGGTGACCGGGCCGAACTGCCCGGCTGGCGGCTCTCGGTCCGCCAGGTCGGCCATTACCGCGCCGAACGGGTCCGCCTGGTCAGGACGGCCCCCGCGGTGAACGTGATGGAGGCCGCCCGATGA
Source organism: Streptomyces sp. NPDC002076 (assembly GCF_053593835.1). Lineage (NCBI taxonomy): Bacteria > Bacillati > Actinomycetota > Actinomycetes > Kitasatosporales > Streptomycetaceae > Streptomyces > Streptomyces sp. NPDC002076. Next base: position 66,488 of record NZ_JBSFDI010000017.1, on the reverse strand, counting down.
GCGTCCTCCAACTGGTCTTCGCCGCGCTGCTGGTGCTCGCCAACGGCTTCTTCGTCGGTGCCGAGTTCGCGCTCGTCTCCGTGCGCCGCAGCCAGATCGAACCGCTCGGCACCGCCCGGGCCCGACAGGTGCTCCACGGCCTCGAACGCCTGCCCCAGATGATGGCGGCGGCCCAGTTCGGCATCACGGTCTGCTCACTGACGCTGGGCGCGGTGGCCGAGCCGACGGTCGCGCATCTGCTGGAGCCGGTGTTCGCCGCGGTCCGCCTCCCCGACGGCATGGTCCACCCGCTGGGCTATGTCATCGCGTTGGCCGCCGTGGTCTTCTTCCACCTGGTCATCGGCGAGATGGTGCCGAAGAACCTGGCGATGGCGGCCCCCGAGAAGGCGGCGCTGTGGCTCAGCCCAGGCCTGGTCTGGTTCGCCCGCCTGTGCCGGCCCATCACCGTGGCCCTCGGCGCCTGCGCCCGGGGCATCCTGCGGCTCTTCCGGGTCGAGCCCAAGGACGAGGTCGAGGCCGTCGTCACCAGCGAGCAGCTCAACCGACTGCTGGAGGACTCCGGCCAGGCGGGCCTGCTCGACCCCGAGGAGCGGGAACGCCTGGAGGACGCGCTGGAACTGGGCTCCCGCCCGGTGACCGACGTCCTGCTGCGCCGGGAGTCGCTGGTCACGGTGGCTCCGTCGGTCACCCCGGGCCAGATCGTCGAGCTGACGGCCCGCACGGGGTACTCCCGCTTCCCGGTCTCGGCGACGGAAAAGGGCCCCTTCATGGGCTATGTCCACGTCAAGGACGTCCTCGACCTGGAGCACTCGGACCGTGCCGTCCCGCAGCACGTCTGGCGTCCCATGACCACCCTGCGGGCCGAGCTGCCGCTCGACGACGCCCTCACGGTCATGCGGCGGGCGGCCACACACCTGGCCCAGGTCGCCGATGCCTCCGGCAAGGTGCTGGGTCTGGTCGCTCTGGAGGACGTCCTGGAACTGCTGGTGGGCGAGGTTCGGGATCCGGCGCACCGGGAGATGCCGGAGCCTCGGGTGAGCGGGGAGCCGGAGCAGGTGCTCGCCTCCTAGCCCGGTTGGTCACGGAGAGCTGCGCGGGCGCGGGCGCGTCGTGGCCGGTCGCGCCCGCGCGGCGGAGCCGCAGACCAAACACGGCCTCGCGGCCCTTCGGGGCGCATCACATACCCGGCGGATCCTGCGGCCCCCGCCCCGACAGCACCTCCCCGTACGCCTGCATGAGATCCGGCAACCGCAGCGTCGCCAGGTCCTCGCGCGACAGCGTCCCCGCATACGTCGACAGCCGAAGATCCCGGTACGCGCAGCTCTTCTCGTACAGCGTCCGCAGGAACCGCCCGTTGCCCAACTCGTCGATCCACCCCTGCTCGACCACGTGCCCGGCGATCGAGCGCAGCTCCTCCAGCGCCTCCTCGTCCCACACGTCCCCGTTCTCCGCGGCCAGTACCTTCCCGATCTCGGTGAGTTCCTGCGGCCGGTAGGAGGGGAAGTCGACGCGGGTCGTGAACCGGGAGGAGAGCCCGGGGTTCGCGGCCAGCAGCCGGTCCATGCCCTCCGGATAGCCGGCGAGGATCACCACCAGATGGTCCCGGTTGTCCTCGGCCCGCTTCAGCAGCACCTGCAAGGCCTCGTCGCCGTACGCGTCCCCCTTGCCGTATCCGGAGTTGGACAGGGAATACGCCTCGTCCACGAACAGCACCCCGCCGATCGCGGAGTCGATCAGCTCGTTGGCCTTCACGGCCGTCTGCCCGAGGTACTCGCCGACGAGATCGGCCCGCTGGGCCTCCACCAGGTGATCCCCGCCGAGCAGGCCCAGCGCGTAGAAGACCCGCCCCAGGATCCGGGCCACCGTGGTCTTCCCGGTCCCCGACGGCCCGGAGAAGACGAAGTGCCGTTTCGGCGGCTGCACCGGCAGCCCCTGCCCGGCCCGCAACCGGGCCATGTTCAGCTGCGCGGACAGCGCCTTGACCTGACGTTTCACCGGTTCCAGCCCCACCATGCGCTCAAGCTCGGCGAGCGCCTCCTCCAGCAGGGCGGGATCGGTCGGACCGGCCGGGATGGGGGAGGAGGAGACCCCGGTCTTCACCCGGACACCCGGATCGCTCACCGACGGCAGGGGCCCGGTCGGCAGATCCGGTTCCGGCAGCCGCAGATCACGCCCCTCGGTGCCGAAGAGCGGATCGAATCCGTCCGGCCCGTCCACGCTGTCCTGTCCCGCACCGGTCAGGGTGATCGCGGCCAGGTCGGCGGTGTCGTCGTACCCGTCGCCCTCGGCGATCGCGGCCAGCCGTGCCGAGGTGTCCATGAAGGCCGGGTCGACCCGGTGCACGGCCCGGTACAGGGGGAGCGCCGCCGCCGAGCGGCCCGTGCCCTCGTGCGCCCGCGCCAGCCAGTAGCGCAGCTCCTTGCGCTGCGGCTGCTCGCTGCGGCAGCGCATCAGCGCCGCCGACAGCAGGGGCTCGGCCTGGCCGTACATCTCCAGCCGGACTCTGGCCATGCCGCCGAACAAGCCCGCCTCGATGCCGAGCATGGGATCGTCCAGCAGCGGGTCGGTGTGCCGTACCAGCTGTTCCCAGTCCTTGACCAGATAGGCGCGGCAGGCGTGCAGGAAGCGGACCTGCGGGTCGGTGTCGACCGGGGGCAGTCCGGCGAGGGCCCGGTCCAGCTCGGGCACGTGACGGCCGTCCAGCCAGTGCGAGGCGTGCGCGAGCAGCAGATCGCGCGGGCTCTCCAGCACCGGCTGCACCCACCAGCCCAGCCAGTACCAGGAGTTGAGGGTTCGGCGGTGCCGGGCGCGCTGTTCGCCGAAGCGGTCGCGGTGCCGGAACATCCTGAGCAGTGAGGTCGTCGTGTCGACCCGCAGCGCGTGCAGCCCGAGCCAGCCGTCGGCCATCCCCGGGTCCATCCGCACCGCTGTGCGGAACTCCTCCTCCGCCTGCGGATAGGCGCCCATCGTGTAGGCGTCCACACCCCGCAGCCAGGCCAGGTCGGCCGGGGCCTCGTGGCCCTGCGTGCCGAAGTCCATCCGTCCCCCCACAGACCGTGTCCCCGTGGTTCACCACCGGGCGGTCGCCCGACGGCCGCCGCGGTCGAACCGCCGTGCCGCGGACCGGAGTTACCGGTGCGCCAGGCAGCCTCGAAGGTCGCACCGAGGGCATCGTACCCGCGCGATGACCGCGTGCCGAAGGGTGCCGCACAGGCCGTTTGGCGAGGTGGGAGCAGACGGGGCGCACACGGCTCGGTGACCGAGGGTGAGCGGATCGGTGCGCCGGGCGCCCGGGAAAGGGGTGCGTGGACAGAACGAAGCCCCCGGTCACGGGGGAACAACCGGGGGCTTCGCGTCTGGGGGCGGTCCCGAATGACCGCTCATTGAGAACGTAAGACCTGTACGGCCCCCGGGTCAAGCGGAGTTGAGACAGTTGGAGAAGTTCCTCCGCAAGGGTCTTCACAGCTTCACCACAACGCGGACGGTCCATTACTCTGGGTCACACCTTGGTCCGGTCCACGGGTTGACCCAGGACCCGGCAGCACCTCGTACCCCTTCTGCCTCTGCAGCACCAGAAGATCGGCATGGGGGCGCGAGGGGTCCTCGGCGAAGTGCGCACGCTCCGCCTCGACCCAGCCTCTCCAGAACTCCCGCTGCTCTGCCCCGTCCCGCTGCCGGCCGCGCGTCCAGGACTCCTCCCGGGGCAGCTCCATCCACAGCAGCAGCGCCAGATGCGGCCGCAGCGCCCGGCGGCCGGCGCCGACCCCTTCGACGAGCACCACGGGCGCCGCCGGCAGCGGGCGTGGTGCGCCGAAGGTGCGGGCGCGCCAGTCGTAGGGCTCGTAGGACGCGCTCTCGCCGTGGGCGAACGGATGGATCACCTGCGCCATGAGCCGGTCGGTCCACTCGAAGAGCTGTTCGTGGCTGGCGATGTCGTCGAGGTGCAGCACCGGAGCCCCGTCGAGCGCGGCGGCCAAGTGCCCGGCGAAGGTGGACTTTCCCGAGCCGGCGTGTCCGTCGACGCCGATCAGCCGGACCGGCCCGAGGGAGGGGGGGAGCCCGCGCAGCCGGGCGGCGAGGTCGTGAATGGTGGTTCCCGGGGTGGTCGGTGTGGGCGGTTTTCCGGAAACAGTGTAGTAGTGGTCGCGTTTTGAACCATCGGCCGGCAGCCAGTCAATGGCGCGGATAAACATTTGCGAATCCCCTGACCGATATGTCGAATTAGGCGTTCCGGGCGTGCCCGCGGCTGAGTAGGGTGCCTCCAGCGCAACCACTGTGCGCCGTACGGGGACTGGCAGGGAGACATGGCCGCGGAGTTATTCGAAGGGCACTATGTGTGGCATCCGGCGGCCGACGACCGTGTCCTGGCGAGCGTATGCGTCGATGTGCGTGCCGGGCGTTATCGATACGCGCACGAGGCCCTCGCCGAGACGCGCACCGACTTCGCCCTGCGCGCCCATCGCTCGCTGGTCCTCGCCTCCGAGGCGGCCGGCACCGACCTGGTCGAGCGCTGGCTCGCCGAGGAGCCGACACCCGAGGCGGCGCTGATGTGGGCCCGGGTCGCCGTGCAGCGCGCGCTGCGGGCCGCCGACGCCCGCGACGAGCGCGCCGAGGCGCTGGAGCGGATCGCGCTGACCGCCTGCGACCGCGCCGCCGCCATGGCTCCCGAGGACCCCACACCCTGGGTCGCCAAGCTCGCCATGGCCCGGCTGCACCGGCTGCGCGACCCGGCCCCGCGGGGCCTGCTCACCGCCCCGCCCGGCCCCTGGCGGCTGTTCGCGCACGTCCTTTCGCTGGACCCCTGGCACCGCGAGGGCCACCACCGCTTCCTGTCGTTCTTCTTCACGCGCCACGGCGGCTCGGTCAACGCGGCCTGGGACGTGGCCGCCTTCCTCAGCCAGCGGGCGCCCGCCGACTCCGCCCTCCGGCTGCTGCCGCTGGTGGCCCTGGTGGAGAGCTACAACCCCACCCAGTTGCTCGCCGAACGCGTCTGGGAAGAGCCGCAGTGGCGCTCCGCCGCGCTGGCGATCTACCAGAACTGGCTGCCGACGGTGTCCCGTTACCGCTTCACCCCGGTGCTCGACCTGGCCTACCTCGCGCACGCCCTGGTCATGGCCCGGCGCGAGTTCGAGGCCCGGGCGGTGTTCACGGCGATGGGCCCGTACGCCTCGCGCATGCCCTGGAGCGCCTTCGGCGACCCCGCCGAGCAGCTCTCCCGGGCCCGCCGTGCCTGCGGCCTGCCCGTCCCGCGGCCCGACTGATCTGCACATGCTCTGCCCATTCACTCGATTCACTCAGAGAAAGGCCGAACTGTGTCGGAACGGACATCGGCGTCCCGGGCGAAGGCCCGCGCGGGCGAGGACGCGGTCGTGCTCGACGACGACGCGACCCTGCACGCGATGGGTTATCCGCGGAAACTCACCCGGCGCTTCCAGGCGTTCGACAATTTCGCGATCTCCTTCACCATCATCAATATCCTCTCGGGTATTTTCTCGTCCTTCGGATTCGGTATGAACGCGGGCGGGCCGCGCATTCTCGTCTTCGGCTGGATCGGGGTCTGTGTCATGGTGCTGCTCATCGGCGCGGCCATGGCGGAAGTCGCCTCGGCCTATCCGACGAGCGGTGCCCTGTATTTCTCCGCCGGTAAACTTGCAAAGCGGCACAAGGGCGCCTGGTCCTGGTTTACCGGCTGGCTGAACTTCGTGGGACAGATCGGCGGCACCGCCGCCACCGGCTATGCGGCGGCCACCTTCATCCAGGCCTTCATCCAGCTGCAGTGGCCCTCCTACCAGCCCACCGCGCACCAGACGGTGCTGATCACGGCCCTGATCATCGTCGTGCAGGGCCTCGCCAACACCTACACGGTGCAGCTCGTCGCCGTACTGAACCGCATTTCCGTGTGGTGGCTGCTGATCGGACTCGTCGTGATCGTGGGTGCACTCATAGTGATGCCGGATCACCATCAGCCGGTGTCCTTCGTGACGCATTTCGAGAACAACACCGGCTTCACGAACGGACTTTACGGCGGCATGCTCGGCCTGCTGGTCACCAGTTGGACGTTCACCGGGTTCGACGGCAGCTTCCACATGTCCGAGGAAACGGTCCACGCGACGATCAACGCACCCAAGGGGATCACCCGCTCCATCGGCTATTCGGCGATCACCGGTCTGATCCTGATGCTGGCGCTGGTCTACAGCATCGGCGACTACGCCAAGGTGGCCGGTTCGGCGGCGCCGCCCGTCCAGATCCTCATCGACGGCCTCGGCCTCGGCACCGCCAAGGTCATGCTCCTCGTCGTCATCGGCGCGATGCTCTTCTGCGGGCTCGCCAACCTCACCAGCAACACCCGGCAGATCTTCGCCTTCTCCCGCGACGGCGCCATGCCGGGCTCCCGCTGGTGGCACTCGGTCTCGCCGCGCACCCGTACGCCCGTGAAGGCGGTGTGGCTCGCGGTCGCCTGCTCGGTGGCCCTGGTCGTGCCGGGCTGGTGGTCGCACACCGCGTTCACCGCGATCGTCAGCGTCAACGTGGTCGGCCTCTTCCTCGCCTACGCCGTGCCGATCTTCCTCCGCCTCCGGCTCGGTGACGAGTTCCAGCCGGGGCCCTGGCAGCTGGGCCGCTGGGGGCGGCCGGTCGGCTGGCTCGCGGTGATCTGGATCGTGCTCAGCAGCGTCCTGTTCATGCTGCCGCAGGCCTCGCCGATCACGGTCGACTCCTTCAACTACGCGCCGATCGCGCTGGCCGCCGTGCTGGTCGTGGCGACGGTGTGGTGGTTCGCCACGGCCCGCCGCCGCTTCCAGGGGCCGATCAGCTACGGGCGGCCCGACGAGGTCGCCGCGATGGATCTCGTCTGACGCCGAGCACCACTGCAGGAGGCGTCCGGCTCGGGTGGTTGCGGGGAACTGTGCGGCTGCGGGCCGGTGGCCCGGTTGCGCAGTTCCCCGCGCCCCTTCGGGGGACTGCGCGACCAGCCCACTCTGCCGTTCCAGTGGCCGAGACCAATATTGATGGCGCCGTACGCGCAGAAGTGCTGGCAGCGCCCTGCCGCCTGCTCCATAGTTGGCGCACACACCGCACCGGATCACCGGACACCCGGGGGTAATCGCGCCCATGAGCAGAGCCCAACAGCCGTCCCGCAGAACCGTCCTCACCGCAGCCGTCGCCGTCGCGGTGGCCGGTGGAACGGTCCCCGCTGCCGCCGCCGCGCAGGGACCCGGCACCGAAGCCGACGACTCCGGCCGGGCGCCGGCCCGCCCGATCGACTACCACGCCTGGACCACGTACAGCGAGTGGCGCCTCGGCGCCGCCCAGGGCGTCCGGCCCGTCGCCGGCGCCCGCCCCGCCGTCGTGATCGGCGCCCCCGTCGGCCGCACCGACTACACCGACCCGCACACCGGTACGACCGCCACCTGGGAGTACGCCAGCTGGACCTCCCCGGTCCACAAGCTCACCGTCCCCGCCACCGAGGTCGTCTCCTCCTGGAACGCCCACACCCCGGACGGCACCTGGCTCCAGGTGGAACTCCAGGGCACGTACTCCGACGGCACCGGGACCCCGTGGTACGTGATGGGCCGCTGGGCGGCCGGTGACCAGGACATCAAGCGGACCTCGGTGGACGGCCAGACCGACGGCAAGAGCACCATCTGGACCGACACCTTCGCCATCGACGACGCGAGCACCGGCCTGCGCCTGACCTCGTACCGGCTGCGCCTCACCCTCTACCGCAGGCCGGGGACGCGGCTGACGCCGACCGTGTGGCGGCTGGGCGCCATGGGGTCCGACATCCCCGACCGCTTCACGGTCCCCGCCTCCACCCCCGGCCTCGCCCAGGAACTGGCCGTCCCGCGTTATTCGCAGGAGATCCACAAGGGCCAGTACCCGCAGTACGACAACGGCGGCGAGGCCTGGTGCAGCCCCACCTCCTCGCAGATGATCATCGAGTACTGGGGCGGCCGGCTCACCCCCGAGCAGCTGTCCTGGGTCGACCCGGCCTACGCCGACCCGCAGGTGGACCACGCCGCCCGCTTCACCTACGACTATCAGTACGAGGGCTGCGGCAACTGGCCGTTCAACGCCGCCTACGCGGCCACCTTCGAGGGTCTCCAGGGCGTGGTCACCCGCCTCGCCTCGCTCACCGACCTGGAGACGCTGATCGCGGCAGGCATCCCGGCCATAACGTCCCAGTCGTTCCTGAAGACCGAGCTGACCGGCGCCGGCTACGGCACCTCCGGCCATCTGATGACGGTGATCGGCTTCACCGCGGACGGAGACGTGATCGCCAACGACCCGGCCTCGCCGAGCGACGACGCGGTACGACGGGTCTATCTGCGCCGGGAGTTCGAGAACATCTGGCTGCGCACCAAGCGGTACAACGCCTCCGGCAAGGTCGTCTCCGGCACCGGGGGAGTCTGCTACCTCTACTTCCCGGCCCGTCCCAGCCCGCGCCAGTGCAAGGCGCTCGCGGCGGTGGGCGTGCGCTGATCAGGTGAGCACGAGGGTGTGAGCAAGCTCATCGCCCGCGAACGCCGTCGCGGGTGGCAAGGTGGACAAATGGATATGACCACGCACCCGGCCACCGCCACCCGCGTCCGCACCGGCGGCCCCCAGGAGGACGGCCCGAAGATCCTCGAGCACGTCATGGGCTGGGTCCTCGTGGCGGTCGTCGCGATGTTCGTGACCCAGCTCGGCCTGCTCTGACTCGACCCGCTCACGTGTGCGGCATGTTCTGACATACTGCGGTGGTCCCGCCGACCGCCTGGAACAGGGTCGAAATTGAATATGCCGCATCAGCGTGCCGCCGTCCGTCCCCGGATGCGCGGCACCGAGCGCTCGATGGCCCGTCGCGCCGAACTCATCGCCATCGGGCGGAAGTTGTTCGCCGACACGTCGTACGACGCGCTGTCCATGGACGACATCGCCCGCCAGGCGCATGTCGCCAAGGGGCTGATCTACTACTACTTCCAGTCCAAGCGCGGCTATTACCTGGCGATCGTCCAGGACTCGGTCGCCGACCTGGTCACCTTCGCCGCGAACGGCCTGGAGATGCCCGCCGTGGACCGGGTCCACCGCACCATCGACGGCTATCTGCGCTACGCCGAGCACCACCAGGCGGCCTACCGCACCATCGTCAGCGGCGGCGTCGGCTTCGACGCCGAGGTGCACGCCATCCGGGACAGCGTGCGCGAGGCAATCATCGCCACCATCGCCGAAGGGGCTTACGGCCGCAGCGACATCGCCCCGCTCGCCCGAATGGGCCTGCTCTCCTGGGTGTGCAGCGTCGAGGGCGCGACCCTGGACTGGATCGACCGCCCCGAGCTGTCCCGTGACACCATGCGCGAGCTGCTGGTGAAGACGCTCGGCGGAGCCCTGCGCGCCGTCGAGGAACTGGACCCGGCCTACCCGGCGCCGCTGCCGGCCCGCCGCGACTCCTGACACACCGGGGAGCGGAGGTCTCGTGGTCCTCCGCTCCCGAATCCCCCTGGTGCGGGGCTAGTGGATGGCCTTGATCAGCTCACCGTGCGCGGTGTCGCCGCTGAGTTCCCAGAAGAAGGTGCCGCCGAGGCCCTGCTGGTTCTTGTACGTCATCTTCGCGGCGATGGTCGCCGGGGTGTCGTAACTCCACCAGTCGCTGCCGCACTTGGCGTAGGCCGTGCCGCCCACGGTGCCGGTCGCCGGGCACTTGGTCCTGAGCACCTTGTAGTCGTCGATGCCCTGCTCGTACGTTCCCGCCGCCGGGCCGGTGGCCGTCCCGCCGGGCGCCGCCTGGGTGACCCCGGTCCAGCCGCGGCCGTAGAAGCCGATGCCGAGCAGCAGCTTGGACGCCGGGATGCCGAGCCCCTTGAGCTTGGCGATGGTCGCGGAGGTGGTGTACCCCGCCTTCGGGATGCCCGGGTAGGAGGTGAGCGGGGAGTGCGGGGCGGTGGGGCCGCTCGCGTCCCAGGCGCCGAAGTAGTCGTACGTCATCGGGTTGTACCAGTTCACGTACTGCGCGGCGCCCGCGTAGTCCGCCGCGTCGATCTTGCCGCCGCCGGAGGCGTCCGCGGTGATCGCCGCCGTGACCAGCGCGCTGCTGCCGAACTTCGACCGCAGGGCCGCCAGCACGTTCTTGAACGCTTCCCGGCCGCTGGTGTCGCAGGTGTTGCCACAGGCGTTCGGGTACTCCCAGTCGATGTCGATGCCGTCGAACACCCCGGCCCACTTGGAGTTCTTCACCAGGTCGTAGCAGGACTGGGCGAAGGCGGCGGGGTTCTTCGCGGCCTCGCCGAAGCCGCTCGACCAGGTCCAGCCGCCGAAGGACCACAGGATCTTCAGGCCCGGGTGCCTCTTCTTCAGCTTCAGCAGCTGGTTGAAGTTGCCGCGCAGCGGCTGGTCCCAGGTGTCGGCGACGCCGTCCACCGACTCGGCGGCGGTGTAGGCGCGGTCGGTGGCCGCGTAGGAGTCGCCCATGGCGCACTTGCCGCCGGTCACGTTGCCGAAGGCGTAGTTGATGTGGGTCAGCTTGGCCGCCGACCCCGAGGTCTCGACGTTCTTGACGTAGTACTTGCGGTCGTAGGTGCCCCATTCGGTGAAGTAGCCGACGACCTTCGAGCCGGCCTTGACCTGCGGTGCGGCCGGGGCCGCCGCGGTGGCGGTGCCCGCGCCGGCGAGCAGTCCGGCGCCGAGGACGGCGGTACAGGCGGTCGCGACGAACGCACGCAGCCGCGAGCGGTGGGGAGTGTGCATCGGGTGTCTCCTCCTGGGGGAGAGGCGAACGCGCGCCGATTGGCATGAACGCGGTAAAGCGTTGGTCATGCACAGTAGGGAGGACTAGACCACAGCGTCAATGGTTCGGACCAATTTCGGGCTCGCGGCAGAGTCCGACTGGATTCTTGAAGTGAGCGGTCGTTAACTGGTGACTGGAGGTGGCTGATCGGGCATACTCACAGCGCACAGCCGCTGGTCAGCCGCTTCCGAGACCCGGGAGAGGGCGCCTTCGGCCATCCGGAAAGATCAGGCGGAGCCGCCCCCACCCACGGGCCAGACCGCCGGTGCCCGACCAGGGAGGAGACCGACGCCATGTCCGACCGCGACCCGCAGCCGGTGGAGCGTCAGCTGCCGACGGAGGAGGCGCGGGATCTGCTCGCCCTCGTCCGGGACATCGCCCAGCGCGAGATAGCGCCGAAGGCGGCCGAGGAGGAGGACGCGGGACGCTTCCCGCGCGAGGTCTTCACCCTGCTGTCCGAATCGGGCCTGCTCGGCCTGCCGTACGACTCCGAGTACGGCGGCGGCGACCAGCCCTACGAGGTCTACCTCCAGGTACTGGAAGAGCTGGCAGCGGCCCGGCTCACGGTGGGTCTCGGCGTCAGCGTGCACACGCTCGCCTCCTACGCGCTCGCCACCTACGGCACCAAGCAGCAGCAGGTCGAGCATCTGCCTGCCATGCTCGGCGGCGGTCTGCTGGGCGCGTACTGCCTCTCCGAGCCGTCCTCGGGCTCGGACGCGGCCTCGCTGCGTACCAAGGCGGTGCGTGACGGTGACGAGTGGGTGATCAACGGCAGCAAGGCCTGGATCACGCACGGGGGCATCGCCGACTTCTACACCGTGATGGCCCGCACCGGCGAGGAGGGCCCGCGCGGGATCACCGCCTTCCTGGTGCCCGGGGACGCGCCGGGCCTGAGCGGCGCGGTGCCCGAGAAGAAGATGGGCATGAAGGGCTCACCCACCGCGCAGGTCCACTTCGACGGCGTCCGCGTCGGCGACGACCGGCGGATCGGCGAGGAGGGCCAGGGCTTCTTCATCGCCCTGTCCGCCCTGGACTCCGGGCGGCTCGGCATCGCCGCCTGCGCGATCGGTCTCGCCCAGGCCGCCCTGGACGAGGCGGTCGCCTACGCCACCCAGCGCCGGCAGTTCGGCCACCCCATCGCCGACTTCCAGGGCCTGCGCTTCATGATCGCCGACATGGCCACCCAGATCGAGGCCGGCCGCGCTCTCTACCTCGCGGCGGCCCGGCTGCGCGACGCCGGCAAGCCGTTCGCCAAGCAGGCCGCCATGGCCAAGCTGCACTGCACCGACACGGCCATGAAGGTGACCACGGACGCGGTGCAGATACTCGGCGGCTACGGCTACACCGCCGACTTCCCCGCCGAGCGCTATATGCGCGAGGCCAAGGTCCTGCAGATCGTCGAGGGCACCAACCAGATCCAGCGGATGGTCATCGCCCGTCACGTGGCGGGACCCGAGGGCCGCTGAACTGCCCCGTGAGAACCGTCGGGGCCGCCAGCCTGATCCACTCCGGATCGTGGCGGCCCGGCAGGGTCCGGCCCCGGTCGGCCCAGGCCCGCATGAGATCGCGGTAGATGGGCGGGTCCTGCGGGGCAGGCGGCGGAACCGATTCTGCGGGGCGCGGGACGAAAATGCGGCGCTGACGCCCGGTGGCCGAGTGCATGGGGGTCATGCCTGAACAACGCGGCAGCTCCCGGACAGGTCACCGTCGCGCGGAATCGGGCGTCAGTTCAGGCCCATCCGGTCCCCGCCCTGGCCTCCTCCGGTCAACTGACGTACCGTCAGCCGACCGACGCTCAGGGGGTGCCCGTGGCCGACGACCGTCCCGTACCGCTCGACGAGTACCCGGTGCACCAGGTGCCGCTGTCCATGAAGCACGTGGCGACCGGCGACCGGAACGCCTACGACCGCTGCATCTTCCACGTCTTCGACCACGCCGGCCGCGCCCTGCTCATCCTCGGCCTCGGCGTCTACCCCAACCTCGGCGTGATCGACGCGTACGCCACCCTGCGCACCGGGGACACCCTGCACGCAGTCCGCGCCTCGGACGCGCTGGGGGAGGACCGGATGCGGCTCGCCGTCGGACCGCTGCGCATCGAGGTCCCGCGGCCGCTGGAGGAGCTGCGTCTGATCTGCGAGGACGAGCAGCTGTCGTACGACCTCACCTGGACGGCCGCCTTCCCCGCTCTCTGGGAGCCGCACCACCTCCAGCGCCGCGGCGAGCGGCTCACCCTGGAGGGCCGCCGCTTCGTCCAGGCGGGCACCGCGGAGGGTGTGATCCGGGCCGGGGGAGCGGAGTTCGGGGTCGGCGCGGACGGCTGGACCGGCACCCGGGACCGCAGCTGGGGCGTGCGGCCCGTCCCGGGCGAGGACGGCGGACGGCTCGCCACGGACCACCCCACCGAGGGCTTCCACTGGATCTGGTGCCCGGTCCGCTTCGACGACCGCTTCCTGATGGTCATCACCCAGGAGGACGCCGACGGACACCGCACCCTGAACGACGCGACCCTGGTCCGCCCCGGCCGGCGCGACCGCCAGCTGGGCTGGCCGCAGGCCGAGATCGGCTATCGCTCCGGCACCCGCCACCCGGAGCGGGCGGTCATCCATCTGGGGGACGCACGGGAATCGCAGCAGCTTGACGTCGAGATCCTGGCCTCCTCGCCGCTCGCCCTCGGCGCCGGCTATCCGCCGGCGGACGACTGGCAGCACGGCACCTGGCGGGGGCCCGGCTGGACCGACCGGCGCACCTACGACATGACCCTGCCCCACCCGCTGGCCGGGTACGGCGTCACCGACCACTCCGCCCGCTTCCGGCTCGACGGGCAGACCGGTCACGGCATCTTCGAGCACGGCTCGTTCGGCCGGCACGACCCGAGCGGCTTCACCGGCTTCGACTCGGTCGCGCCCTGAGACGCCGGTCGTGCGCTGAGACGTCGAACGTGCGCTGAGACGTCGAACGTGCGCTGAGACGTCGAACGTGCGCTGAGACACCGGTTGCGTCTTCAGGCATCGGCCGGGCCTGAGACATCGGTCGCACCTGAGGAAGGAGCCCGCATGGCCACGGCACCGCGTCCCCGCACCACCACCCGCGACCCGGACGAGCTGACCCGCCGCCTCACCGCCTGGCTCGGCACCCGGCTGCCCGGAGCCAAGGCGACCGGCGTGACCGTCCCCGCCTCCAACGGCATGTCCAGCGAGACCCTGCTGTTCGACCTCGAACACCCCGAAGCGCCTTTCGGGGCCTGTGCGTTGCGGCTCGCGGCGGACCCGGCGGCGTACGCCGTCTTCCCCGAGTACGACATGGCCCGCCAGTACCGCACCCTGCGCCTGGTGGCCGAACACACCGACGTGCCCGTGCCCCGTGTGCTGTGGCTGGAGGAGGACCCGGGCCCGCTCGGGGCGCCGTTCTTCGTCATGGAGCGGGTCGCCGGCCGCGTGCCGCCCGACGTCATGCCGTACACCTACGAGGGCAGTTGGCTGCACGGGGCGAGCGACGCCGAGCGCGAGCACCTGGAGGCGGAGACCATCGGGCTGCTGGCCCGCCTGCACGACCAAGTTCCCCTTGCCGAGGCCCAGTTCCTCGCCCCGCCCGGCGCGCAGGACACGCTGCGCCGCCATGTGACGGCCCAACGCGCCTACTACGCCTGGGTGATCGACGGCCTGCCCCGCTCACCGCTCATCGAGGCCGCCTTCGACCGGCTGGCGGAGCTGTGGCCGCGCGAGGTCGGCGAGCCCGTCCTCAGCTGGGGTGACGCCCGCATCGGGAACATCGTCTACGACGGTTTCGACCCCGCGGCCGTCCTGGACTGGGAGATGGCGGCACTCGCCCCGCGCGAGGTCGACCTCGGCTGGATGATCTATCTGCACCGCTTCTTCCACGACCTCACGGTCGCCTCCGAACAGCGCGGACTGCCGGACTTCCTGCGCCGCGACCGCGTCGAGGCCCGCTATGCGCGCCTGACCGGCCACACCCCGCGCGACATGGACTTCCACACCCTCTACGCGGCCCTGCGGCATGCGATCGTGATGCTGCGCGTCGCCTACCGGCAGGTGCGCTTCGGGGAGGTCACCATCCCGGCGGACCCGGACACACTGATCCTGCACCACGACAGCCTGCGTGCCATGGTGCAGGGGACGTACTGGACGCGGTGAGGCGGCTCAGGCGGCCTGGCGGCGCATCGCCGGCACGCGCATCGGACGCGAGCCCGGGCCGCCGACGTGCGAGAACGGCTGCGTACGCCAATCCAGACCCTGGGGGAGCGTCAGCAGCAGGGCGGTGTCCTGCTCCTGCGGCTCGAAGGACTCGTCCGCGGGGCGGGCGTCGGACGCCGAACGGCCCGTGCCCGCACAGACCGTGAGACCGAACGGGTTCCACGGCGAGGCGCACAGCGCGTGCTCGGGCAGCACCTGCTCGTCCGCCAGCAGCGCGATCGGCTGGGCGCAGTCCGGGCAGATCACCCGGTACATCTCGAAGGTGTCGTAGGCGTCCAGATCGTCCTCGAAGGCGTCGGGTTCGACGCCCTCCGGCTGGGGCTCGACGACCGGCTGCTGCCGCTTGGACGCGGATCGACCAGGGTGATGGGCACTCTGCATGGGATTCTCCCCCTAAGGCTGGGCCGTTACGGCGCTGCGGCCTCGACCACAGCAAGCACTTCCCGTCAGCCCTCGGCGGTAATCACGAGAACATCACGGAGCCTGTTCGTGGTGTGTGGCGTTCGTCACATGCCGCGTGCAGGTGCGCGATGCGGGCCTTATGCACCGCTTTTTGTATCGAACCGGCTATGACCTGCGCTCTCGGCTATCCCCGGAGATCAAGCGCACTGTAGGTTTTGGCGCCATGGAGGAGCTGGACCGACAGATCGTGCAGCTGCTCGTCAAGGACGGGCGGATGAGCTACACAGACCTGGGCAAGGCCACGGGCCTGTCCACGTCCGCCGTGCACCAGCGGGTGCGCCGGCTGGAACAGCGTGGCGTCATCCGCGGGTATGCCGCGGTGGTCGACCCCGAGGCCGTGGGGCTGCCGCTCACCGCGTTCATCTCGGTGAAACCGTTCGACCCCAGCGCCCCCGACGACATCTCGGACCGCCTCGCCGGCGTCCCCGAGATCGAGGCCTGCCACAGCGTCGCGGGCGACGAGAACTACATCCTCAAGGTGCGGGTGGCCACCCCGCACGAGCTGGAAGAGCTGCTGGCCAGGCTGCGGAGCCTGGCGGGCGTCTCGACGCGGACGACGGTGGTCCTGTCGACGCCGTACGAGGCACGGCCGCCCCGGATCTGAGCCCTGCCCTTCGACACGCCCCAGGTGCGGCGCCTCCCCGGCGGCAGGAGAAACTGTCCGCTATGAGCGACCGCACCGCCGACCCCCAGCCCCCCAAGACCGTCCTCCTGCGCCGAGGAGAGGTGCACAGCCCCGCGGACCCCTTCGCCACGGCGATGGTGGTGGAGCGCGGCCAAGTCGCCTGGGTCGGCTCCGAGGGTGCCGCCGACGCCTTCGCCGACGGCGTGGACGAGGTGGTCGACCTCGACGGCGCCCTGGTGACCCCGGCCTTCACCGACGCCCATGTGCACACCACCGCCACCGGCCTGGCCCTGACCGGCCTGGACCTGTCCGGCGCCCCTTCTCTGGAGGCCGCCCTCGCCCTGGTCCGCGACTTCGCCGCCGCCCGCCCGGACGACCGCGTCCTGCTGGGCCACGGCTGGGATGCCGCCCGCTGGCCCGGCGGCCGCCCGCCGACCCGTGCCGAACTCGACGAGGCCGCCGGCGGCCGCCCGCTGTACCTGTCCCGCATCGACGTGCACTCGGCGGTCGTCACCACCGCCCTGCTGGACCTGATCGCCGCGGACGTCCCCCGCGAGGACGCCCCGCTCACCGCCGACGCCCACCACGCCGTCCGCGAGGCCGCCCTCGCCGCCGTCACCCCGGCCCAGCGCGCCGAGGCCCAGCGCGCCGCACTCGCCCGCGCGGCCTCCCTCGGCATCGGCTCGGTGCACGAGTGCGGCGGCCCGCGGATCTCCTCCGAGGACGACTTCACCGGCCTGCTGAAGCTCGCCGCCGAGGTGCCGGGCCCCAGGGTCGTCGGCTACTGGGCCGAACAGAACGTCGAGCGGGCCCGGGACCTGGGCGCCGTGGGCGCCGCGGGCGACCTGTTCGCCGACGGCTCGATCGGCTCGCACACCGCCTGTCTGCACGAGCGGTACGCCGACGCCGGTCACACCGGCACCGCCTACCTGGACGCCGAAGCCGTCGCCGCACATGTCGTCGCCTGCACCGAGGCGGGCCTGCAGGCCGGCTTCCACGCCATCGGCGATGCCGCCGTGACCGCCGTGGTCGAGGGTGTGCGCGCCGCGGCGGACAAGCTCGGCCTCGCCCGGATCCGCGCCGCCCGGCATCGTGTCGAGCACGCCGAGATGCTCACCCCCGAGACCGTCGCCGGCTTCGCCGAGCTGGGCCTGATCGCCTCCGTGCAGCCCGCCTTCGACGCGCTGTGGGGCGGCGCGGACGGCATGTACGCCCGGCGGCTGGGCGCCGAACGGGCCCGCACCCTCAACCCCTTCGCGGCCCTGCTGCGCGCCGGCGTGCCGCTCGCCTTCGGCTCCGACAGCCCGGTCACCCCGCTCGACCCGTGGGGCACCGTCCGGGCCGCCGCGTTCCATCACACGCCCGAGCACGGGGTCTCCGTCCGGGCCGCGTTCACCGCGCACACGCGCGGCGGCTGGCGGGCCGTGGGCCGGGACGACGCCGGCGTCCTGGTGCCGGGGGCGCCCGCCGACTACGCCGTCTGGCGCACCGACGAGCTGGTCGTCCAGGCCCCCGACGACCGAGTGGCCCGCTGGTCGACCGACCCGCGCTCCGGCACGCCCGGCCTGCCCGACCTCACCCCGGGCCGTGACCTGCCGGTCTGCCTGCGCACCGTGGTGGGCGGGCGGACGGTGTTCGTACGGCCGGGCGAGTGATCTACGGGGGTGGCGCGGCGGCGCTCGCTCGCCCCCGTCCCGCCGCCCGACCTGCGCATCCTCCCCGAACGTTGCGCCGTCCGGGCCGTTGTCGCAGGCCAGAGGGCTGTTGACAGTCGACGGCCGGGGGCCGGTAGGTTCGTCCGAGTCCACCACCGGACGCCCGACCGGGGAACTTCGCCCAACTCGTCGCAGCGCTGCTGGGTCAGGGACGGTGTGCCGCACCGGGGCACCGTCGCTTGGGAGCCAGGCTCAGCGCCCGCGCCGTCGAGGGAGCGTTCCGGCCGGTCGGCAAGGTGTGACCCGGGTGGGGCCCGTGCGCTCAGTAGACAACGGCTTTCGGTCGATCCGCAGCCAGCGGGTCCCAGGTCGGCCCGAAGGGCGCCGGGCCCCCATCCGCCGCGGCGGGCGAGCGGCCCAGGCGCGCCGTGAAGGTGCCGAAAAACGCATTCTTACCCCACTCTTGTGGAATCGACACCGCCATACGAACGAGTCGGCGCCGCACGCCAGGCGGCGGCCACTATGGTGGACCCCTGCGTACGACCAGAAGGGGCAGCAGTGAACGACGGCGACGGGACCCTCGCGGCCAAGGCCCAGGGGAGGCAGTTCGGTCCGCTCGGCACGGCCTTGGTGATCATCCCGACCTACAACGAGGCGGAGAACATCAAGACCATCGTCGGCCGGGTGCGCAAGGCCGTTCCCGAGGCGCACGTGCTGATCGCGGACGACAACAGCCCGGACGGCACCGGCAAGCTCGCCGACGAGCTGGCCGCCGAGGACGAGAACGTCCAGGTGATGCACCGCAAGGGCAAGGAGGGCCTGGGCGCCGCATATCTCGCGGGCTTCCGCTGGGGCATGGAGCACGACTACGGCGTGCTGGTCGAGATGGATGCCGACGGCTCCCACCAGCCCGAGGAGCTGCCCCGGCTGCTCACCGCCCTCAAGAGCGCCGACCTGGTGCTCGGCTCCCGCTGGGTGCCCGGCGGCCGCGTGGTGAACTGGCCCAAGTCGCGTGAGTTCATCTCCCGTGGCGGCAGCTTCTACTCCCGGCTCGCCCTCGGCCTGCCGCTGCGCGACATCACCGGTGGCTACCGCGCGTTCCGCCGCGAGACCCTTGAGGGTCTGGGGCTGGACGAGGTCGCCTCGCAGGGCTACTGCTTCCAAGTCGACCTGGCCCGCCGCGCGGTCAAGGCCGGCTACCACGTGGTCGAGGTGCCGATCACCTTCGTGGAGCGCGAACTCGGCGACTCCAAGATGAGCAAGGACATCCTCATCGAGGCGCTGTGGCGGGTCACCGCCTGGGGCGCGGGGGAGCGGGTCGCCAAGCTGACCGGCAAGAACAAGCGGGCCAAGTAGTCTCGCGTCGGCCGTTGGCCAACATCCGCTTATCCCGCGCTGAGCCGCCGCCAGGCACACTGGGAGCATGACGACTGGCGCTCCGACCTCTCCGTACACCGCACGGCCCCGGCGTTCCCGGCTGCGCAGGTATCTGCCGCTGGGCATCGCCGCCTGGCTGGTGCTGGAGATCTGGCTGCTGACCCTGGTCGCGGGGGCGGCCGGGGGGTTTGCCGTGTTCCTGCTGCTCGTGGCGGGCTTCGTGGCCGGCTCCGTGGTCATCAAGCGGGCCGGCCGCCGTGCCTTCCAGAGCCTGAACGAGGCGCTGCAGCGGGGTGGTTCGCCGGAGCAGGGTGGCGGCAACGGCCTGATGATGCTCGGCGGCCTGCTGCTGATGATCCCGGGTGTGGTCTCCGACGCGGCCGGCCTGCTTCTGCTGCTGCCGCCGGTGCAGAAGGCCGTGAGCCGGTACGCGGAGAACGCCCTGGACAAGCGGCTGCGCACGGCGGCCCCGGGCAGCTTCGGCGACGCCTTCCAGCAGGTCCGCATCCACCGTCCCGACGGCAAGGTGGTGCAGGGCGAGGTCATCCGCGAGGACCGGACCGAGCCGGGGGAGCAGCAGCAGCGTCCGCCGCTGACCCACTGAGCAAGCCCCCGGATTTGCGAACCCGGACACACGAAACCGCGGGCGCCGTACGTGAACGTACGGCGCCCGCGGTTTCGTCTGCGCTGTGTCTGCGCCCAGCCCGCAGGGACTAGGCCGACTTACGGCTGTCCCGAGGGTGAACCGCGATGTTCATCGCCCCCGAGCGCAGAACCGCCAGGCGCTCCTCGAGGACCTCTTCGAGCTCCTCACGGGTGCGCCGCTCCATCAGCATGTCCCAGTGGGTACGCGCGGGCTTGGCCTTCTTCTCCTCAGGGCCGTCGCCGTCGACGAGGAGTGCCTGGGCCCCGCAGACCTTGCACTCCCACTCCGGCGGGATCTCCGCCTCGACCGAGAAGGGCATCTCGAAGCGGTGCCCCTTCTCGCATGCGTACTCCACGGCCTGGCGCGGGGCCAGGTCGATACCGCGGTCCGTCTCGTAGCTGGTCACCACGAGGCGCGTACCGCGAAGAGCTCGCTCACTCATGAATCGTGCCTCCCGGGCTTGTCGCCCACAGGACAGGTGTCGCTGTCGTCGTCATCCGGTCAACGTCCGGTCGGCGGTAAAGATTCCCGTTCCGTGTCCCGTTCCGGGTCATGCGTCGCCGTCGTAGCCGCCCCTTGTTCTACCCACCCGCGCCCGGTTTGTCACATCTGCTAGCAGATGTCACCCAGCGTTTCGGCATCTTTGACGCGCAGTAACGGTACGCCTGGCAGGCCAAAGGCGTACACTACCGCCCTTTCGCCTTAAGCGCTAAACCGGCGCTAAATCTTCTCCGGAACGGGATTGCCCGCCTCGCCGATCGCCCGCCGCACCGGGACCCGCGCGAGCAGCGCGAAGCCGATGACGAAGAAGGCCACCAGCGAGATGATCGCGGACCGATAGCTTCCGGTCAGCTGGTAGGTCATGCCGAACAGCAGCGGTCCGAGCCAGCTCATCCCGCGGTCGCTCAGCTCGTACGCCGCGAAGTACTCGGCCTCCTTGCCGGGCGGCACGAGATGGGAGAACAGCGACCGGGACAGCGCCTGGCTGCCGCCGAGGACCAGGCCGATCCCGGCGGCCAGCACGAAGAAGAACACCGGGGCCTTCGCGGGCAGGAAGTAACCGGCCGCCAGGGTCACCGTCCAGGCCACCAGCGAACCCAGGATCGTGCGCTGGGCGCCGTACGTCCGCGCCAGCCGCCCCATCGCCAGCGCCCCCGCCACGGCCAGCACCTGTACCAGCAGCACGGCCACGATGAGCGTCGACTGGGACAGTCCCAGTTCCTGCGAGCCGTAGACGGAGGCCTGGGTGATCACTGTCTGGATGCCGTCGTTGTAGATGAGGTACGCCAGCAGGAAGGACAGCGTCAGCGGGTGCCGGCGCATGTCCCGGACCGTCGCCGCCAGCTGTCTGAGCCCGGGTGCCGAGGCGCGCTCCACGCGCGCGTGCCGGTCACGCAGCCTGCGCAGGGGTACGAGGGTGAAGGCGCCCCACCACAGGCCCGCCGAGGCCAGGCAGACCCGGACCGCGGCCGTCTCGGTCAGGCCGAAGGAGTCGTGC
Organism: Streptomyces sp. NPDC002076; assembly: GCF_053593835.1. Lineage (NCBI taxonomy): Bacteria > Bacillati > Actinomycetota > Actinomycetes > Kitasatosporales > Streptomycetaceae > Streptomyces > Streptomyces sp. NPDC002076. Next base: position 45,252 of record NZ_JBSFDI010000017.1, on the reverse strand, counting down.
GCCGAGTAGAGCACCAGGTTGGCGACCAGCACCGATGAGCCCGCGGCGTAGCCGAAGGCCCAGCCCCGGGAGGAGACCGCGTCGCGCTCCTCGGGCGGGGCGATCTGCGGCAGATAGGAGTTGTAGAGCATCATCCCGACGGACTGCGCCGCGTTGGCCACCACGAGCAGCGCCCCGCCGAGCAGATACCGGTCGCCGTCCAGGAAGAACATGCCGGTGGTCGCGGCCGCCCCGGTGTATGCCGCCGCCGCGAGCAGCGGCTTCTTGCGCCCGGTGCGGTCGGCCGCACTGCCCACGATCGGCATCACCACGACCGCCACGATCACCGACAGGGACACCGAGTAGGCGAAGAAGGAGCCGGCCCGGACCGGGACGCCCAGCGGATGCACATAGCCGTCGGCGTCCGCGGCCCGCTCGGCGACCGCGGTGAGGTAGGGCCCGAGGAAGACCGTGACCACGCTCGTCGAATAGACCGAGCAGGCCCAGTCGTAGAAGTACCAGCCGCGCTGCTCGCGCCGGAGGCCGGCGGCGTCGTCCGCCGCGTCCGTCCGCACGGTGTCCGTGCTCACCCGTGCCCTCGCTTTCCCCGCTCAAGTGCCTCAAGTGCGAAGGCTCGGGCGCGGCGGCCGGGTGGTCAGACCCAGACGCCGCGCTCCTCCATGACCTTGCGCAATGTGTCGATGTGATCGGTCATGATGCCATCGACTCCGAGGTCCAGGAGCCGGTGCATGCGCTCGGGTTCGTTGATCGTCCACACGTGCACCTGCAGTCCGTACGCGTGGGCGGCGCGGACGAAGCGATGGTCGACCACCGGAACGCCCGACTGGGCCTCGGGCACCTGCGCGGCGACGGCGGACCTGCGCACGGCGGCCGGCAGCCCCCAGGAGCGCAGCCGCAGGTTCAGCACCCCACGGGTGCCGAAGGAGGTGGCCAGCTTCGGCCCGGCCAGCCGCTGGGCGCGCAGCACGCGCGCCTCGGAGAACGAGCCGACACAGACCCGGTTCCAGGCGTCCGTGCGTTCGATCAGCTCCAGGAAGGGGCGCAGCGCGGGCTCCGCCTTGATGTCGACGTTCCAGCGGACCTCGGGGAAGGTCTCCAGCAGCTCCTCGAACAGCGGCACCGGTTCCTGGCCGCCCACGCGCGCGTGCCGTACGTCCTCCCATGGCAGGTCCGCGATGCGGCCCGCACCGTCGGTGACCCGGTCCAGTGTGGAGTCGTGGAAGGCGACGAGCCGGCCGTCGGCCGTGGTGTGCACGTCGGTCTCGATGTAGCGGTAGCCCATCTCGACCGCGCGCCGGAACTGCGCCGTGGTGTTCTCCAGGCCGTCGGCGGCGCCACCGCGGTGGGCGAAGGCGATGGGACCGGGGTGGTCGAGGTAGGGGTGGCGCATGCGCGAAGTCGGGAGGGTCACCCTGGCAGTATGGCCCGCTCCGGTGTCGCGGTGGCAACGACCGTGCTGCCAAGCGATGCCGCCGGGACGGCGAACACCCGCAGGAACAGCTGCGCCAGCGGCCCGATGGCCACGGCGTAGAGCACGGTGCCGATGCCGAGGCTGCCACCCAGCAGGAACCCGCTGACCACCACCGCCGCCTCGACGCCGGTCCGCATCAGCCGGATCGAGCGGCCGGTGCGCTGGTGCAGCCCGGTCATCAGCCCGTCGCGGGGGCCCGGACCGAAGCGCGCCGCGATGTAGAGGCCGGTCGCCGCACCGTTCAGCACGATCCCCGCGAGCAGGAGCGGGACGCGTACGACGAGGGAGTGCGCTTCCGGGACGAGCGCGAGTGTGCCGTCCATGGCGAGCCCGATGACGAAGACGTTCGAGACCGTGCCGAGCCCGGGGCGCTGGCGCAGCGGGATCCACAGCAGCAGCACCGCCGCGCCCACGAGGATCGACACCACGCCGATGGTCAGCCCGGTGAGTTCGGCGAGGCCCTGGTGCAGCACGTTCCAGGGCTCCAGGCCGAGGCCCGCCTCGACGAGCAGGGCGGAACTCACGCCGTAGAGCACGAGCCCGGTGTACAGCTGGATCAACCGCCGTCCGAGACGGCGCCGAGTGGACATGAAGTACCCCCCTGGGTGGTGGCGGTGGCCTGACGCATGTCACTCTGTGGCTTGGGAACAATCTCCATCCATGGCCAATTCGGGGAAGGTGGACTGATCGACATGGCGCAGTGGACCTCTGCCATGGGGGCCGCGCAGCTCGCCCGGCTCCTCAAGTCCCAGCAGGACCGCCCGGCCGGCCCCGGCACCCGCCGTCCGCCCGCCTACCGCGCCCTCGCCGACGGCATCCGGTTGCTGGTGCTCGAAGGGCGCGTCCCGGTGGCCGCCCGCCTGCCCGCCGAACGCGAACTCGCCCTCGCCCTGTCCGTGAGCCGCACCACCGTCGCGGCCGCGTACGAGGCGCTGCGCGGCGAGGGCTTCCTGGAGTCCCGGCGCGGAGCCGGCAGCTGGACCGCCGTACCGGCCGGCAACCCGCTGCCCGCCCGGGGCCTGGAACCCCTGCCCCCCGAGGCCCTCGGTTCGATGATCGACCTCGGCTGCGCCTCGCTGCCGGCCCCCGAGCCCTGGCTGACCCGCGCCGTGCAGGGCGCATTGGAGGAACTGCCGCCGTACGCCCACACGCACGGCGACTACCCGGCCGGCCTGCCCGCGCTGCGCTCGATGATCGCCGAGCGCTACACCGCGTGCGGGATCCCCACCATGCCCGAGCAGATCATGGTGACGACCGGTGCGATGGGCGCCATCGACGCGATCTGCCATCTCTTCGCCGGCCGTGGCGAGCGGATCGCGGTGGAGTCCCCGTCGTACGCCAACATCCTGCAGCTGATGCGCGAGGCGGGTGCCCGGCTGGTCCCGGTCGCGATGGCCGAGGGGCTGTCCGGCTGGGACATGGACCGCTGGCGCCAGGTCCTGCGCGAGGCCGCGCCCCGGCTCGCGTACGTCGTCGCCGACTTCCACAACCCCACCGGCGCGCTCGCCGACGAGGACCAGCGGCGCCGGCTGGTGGACGCGGCGCGTTCGGCCGGCACGGTGCTCGTCGCCGACGAGACGATGACCGAGCTGTGGCTGGACGAGGAGCTCGCGGACCGCGGGATGCCGCGCCGGGTCTGCGCCTTCGACCCGGCCGGCTCGACCGTCATCACGGTCGGCTCGGCGAGCAAGGCGTTCTGGGCGGGCATGCGGATCGGCTGGGTGCGGGCGGCTCCGGACGTCATCCGCAGCCTGGTCGCCGCGCGGGCGTACGCCGATCTCGGTACGCCGGTGCTGGAACAGCTCGCCGTCAACTGGCTCTTCAGCACGGGAGGCTGGGAACAGGCGGTGGAGCTGCGCCGGGCCCAGGCCCGCGAGAACCGGGACGCGCTGGTGGCGGCGATCCGGCGTGAGCTGCCGACCTGGGAGTTCGACCTGCCGAATGGCGGCCTGACCCTGTGGGTCCGCGCCGGCGGCCTGTCCGGCTCCCGGCTCGCCGAGGCGGGCGAGCGGACCGGCGTCCGCGTCCCCTCCGGCCCCCGCTTCGGCGTGGACGGCGCGTTCGAGGGCTACCTCCGGCTGCCGTTCACGGTCGGGGGAGCGGTGGCGGAGGAGGCGGCGGTCCGGCTGGCCGCGGCGGTCCGACTGGTGGAGACGGGCGTCACAGGGGGTGTGGAGGCGCCGGGCACGTTCGTGGCGTAGGCCGGGCGCCTGGTGGCTCGGGGCGCGTTGCGCGTCGGCGGCTGCGGGTTCGTCGTGGCCGCGACGGCCACGACGGACCCGCACCCGGCAGAAGGTCCGAACCCCGACGGCGCTATCCGGCCGCCTCCGCGGGCACCCCCGGCTTCGTCAGATCCGCCGGCTCCGGAGCCTGTGTCGGCCGAGCCGGCTGAGCCCCCACGGCGGTGGCCCGCGCCGGCAGCAACTCCAGCACCGCCTGCCGATCGGCGTCGCTGGTCTCGTCGTCGTACGGATCCGGCGTACGCGGCACCTGAAGCCGGTGCACCGGACCCGACCCCAGCCGCGCATACCCGCGCCCCGGCGGCACGTGGCCCATCGGCGTGGTGTGCGGTCGAGCGCCCAGTACCGCCTCCACCTGCCGAGGCGCCGCGGGCCCGAGCACGACACGCGCGCGTGTGTGCTGCCGTACCGCGTCGCTCAAGGCCTCCGCGCTGTCGAACTGCTCGGCCACGACGACGGTCACGTTCGCCGCACGGCCGTGCCGCAGCGGCACCTGGAGCAGCGCCTGCGGGTCCTTGCGGCCGTCCATCGCGGCGAGGTGGGCGAAGACGGAGGGGCGGTCCAGCATGATCCACAGCGGGCGGCGGGCGTCGGCCGGTGGCGGGTCGCCCGCCTGCCGGGCCAGGTTGATGGCGATGAGCCGCCGCTCGGTCTCGTGCGCCGCCCACTCCAGGCTCGCCAGCGCACCGGGCAGCGCGCACTCCACGGACAGGACGCCGTCCCGGCCGGTCAGGCACGCGTACTCACCGGTGCCGCCGCCGTCGACGATCAGGACGTCGCCGTACTGGAGGGCCTGCAGGGCGATGGAGCGCAGCAGGGTCGAGGTGCCGCTGCCGGGGTGCCCCATGGCCAGCAGGTGCGGCTCGGTGGAGCGGATGCCGGTGCGCCAGACGACCGGCGGCACGTCGATCTCTTCCTCTCCGTAGGAGAGGGGGAGCGTGCGCTGCACCTCGCTGGGGTCGGTGAAGCCGAGGACGGTCTCGCCGGGCGCGGTGACGAAGTGCTGGGCCGGGATGTCGGCGGGCAGCGGAGGCAGGACGGTGACGGTGAGCTGGTTGCCCTCCTCGTCCCATGTGAAGCGGTATTCGCGGCCCCGGCCGGCCTTGGCGGTGAGCAGCTGCTCGATGCGCATGCGGGCCTCGGGCTCGCCGTCCGGGAAGTACGCGGGGTAACGGATCTCCAGATGGCCGACCCGCCCCGCGTCGTCGAACTCGTGGGCGGTGAAGGCGTTCTCCCACTCCCCGCCGTGCGCGTACAGCGGCGCCGGGTCCTCGGGAGTGGAGAAGTACGGCACCAGGGCTTCGTACAGGGACTGGAGCCGTTCGGTCTGGGACTCGTCGGGTCCCTCCGGGGCCGGCGGGGTGCGGTCGCGGCCCTGCCAGGCCGCCGCCGCCATCAGGGTGATGACGGCGAGCAGCGGCCCGTACGGCATCAGCGCCACGGCCAGGACCACCGAGGCTGCCAGGAAGAGCAGCGGCCCACGCTTGTCCTGCGGTGTGTCGGCCCATCTGCGCCGTCCGGCCGAGGCCAGCAGGCGCAACCCGCGCGTGACGGTGATCAGCGGGTGGAGGACATCGGAGGCGCTGTCGGCCGCCGTCCGGGCCAGCTCCCGGCTCCGGGCGAGCTGTGTCCGGGCGATCTGGGCGCTGTCCTTGCTCAGGATGCGGGGGAGAGGGCGCCGGGCCACTGCTGTCTCCTGACGGTGCGTGCGGGGCGGGACGGGCGGTCAGAACTTGATGCCGCCGAGGAGGCTCGCCAGGCTCTCTCCGCCGGCCTTGATGCTCGGGGCGATGCCCGTGTTGGCGAGGTAGAAGCCGAACAGGGCCGATGTGCATGCGTGCGAGCCCTTGAGGCCGTCCTTGCGGAAGAAGAGGAAGACGACGACGCCGAGCAGCATGACGCCTGAGATGGAGAGGATCATTTCGGGCCTCCTGGTGTCATTGGGTGGGGGACAGTCACCATGAGTTCTTCCAGGATCACAGGATGTATCCATACGATTAAAGGTGCAACTGAGTGAAATTCGGCAGATTTCACCCACCTGGCACAGTGGTCACGTCCGGCCCGGCTGAGCTGGGTGGTTGCCCCCCGACGGGGCTGTCGGTGATCTTTACCTCGGGCACATCGGGTCATGTGCCGCGCCAGCCAGTACGCTGGCGATTCACTCGTACGGCTGCGTTCCGCTCTCGCTGCCGTACGCTCCCTGAAGTCCCCGAAGTTCGCAGGAGAGGCGGTCCGGCCGATGAGTGAAGCCCCCGACCCCGAGGTCGTGGAGCTGGCGACCAAGATCTTCGATCTGGCCCGGCAGGGGCAGACCGAGGCGCTCGTGGCCTACGTGGACGCCGGCGTTCCGGCCAACCTCACCAACGACCGCGGCGACTCCCTGGTGATGCTCGCCGCCTACCACGGGCACGCCGACGCGGTACGCGCCCTGCTCGCCCGGGGCGCCGCCGCGGACCAGATCAACGACCGAGGCCAGACCCCGCTCGCGGGTGCCGTCTTCAAGGGTGAGACGGAAGTGATCAAGGCGCTCCTGGAGGGTGGAGCCGACCCGGCCGCGGGGACCCCGTCGGCCGTCGACACCGCCCGGATGTTCGGCAAGACGGAACTCCTGGAGCTGTTCGGCGCGCACTGACGCGCATGTCCTGAGCAGGTACGACACGAAAAACGGGGGAGGCGGTAAGAGGCCGCCGGAAATACGGTCGCGGCAGCACAAACCGCCGGGTCATCATGACGACGTGATTCACGGACGCGATGGCTGGGCAGGTGATGCCGCACCGCGCGGACCGTGATGCGGTCCGCATGGGCCACCGACGAGAGGCAGAGAGAAATGGTCTTCGGCAAGCAAGAGACGGCGGGCGCTCCGACGTTGTGTCACGCGGCCAGGTAGTGCGTGTTCTCCGGTTGCGTCGACGCTTGATGTGAGGCTGTTTCCCATGTTCGATCCGGTCATAGCGCCCAGCGGTACGCTGCTCGGCCTGCTCCAGCGGGGCCGCGGCGACGGCACGCTGCACGCGCTCACCGCCCCGCGCGCCGAAGCCCTCGCGGCCCTGGACCACTGTGTACTGCGCGATCCCCGCCACGACTGGCAGGTGGAGAACCGCTCGCTCTACTACGCCCGGCTCTACCTCGACCTGAACGGCGAGCTGGACGCGATCGAGGCGCACCTCTTCGACCCCGAGGACGTCCTCGACACCGACGAGTCCCGCACCGGCCTCGCCCTGGCCGTGCTCGGGCACCTCGCCTCCTACGGCAGGCGGGACGCCCTCGTGCTGCTGCGCAGGTACGCCGCCCACGGCTCCAACTGGGCCTGGGCCCTGGACGAGCTGGCCCTCAGGGACGACGACGCGGGCCTGCGCGCCCTCGCCGCGCCCGTTCTGGCCCGCTTCGGCACCGACCCCGAGGGCGAGGCCGAGCTGGCCGCCGCCGTACGCGACGCCTTCGAGCCGCGGCCCTGGCGGCTGTGGGCCGAGGATCCGCGCGAATCGATCGCCACACGCGTGCGTGCCGCCCAGGAGACCGGCTGTTTCGACCGCTGGCAGCGGCAGATGCGGCCCACCGGCCCGCGGCCCGGCTGGAGCGTGCGCGCCGTCTTCGAATGGGCCCAGCAGGGCATGGACCGCGGCGCCGCCCTCCATGTGCCGGCCGCCCGCTGTCTGGTCGCCGTGGCCGGCCCCGAGGACCGGCCGGAGATCGTCCAGGCCGCCCGGACCGGCATCGACGGGGCCCGCTGCACCGCGCTGCGCTATCTCGCCGACAGCAACGACCCCGAGGCCCTCGATCTGATCGAGGCCGCCGTCGCCGACGGCACGTCCGTCGTCGTGGAGGCCGCCGCCGACGCCTTCGAACGGATGCGCAGTCTCGCCGCCGTCGACCGTGCCCGCCGCTGGGCCCAGCGCCCTGACGTGCTCGGCGCCGCGGCCGGACGCATGCTCGCCTGCCGCGGCGGAGTTCAGGACCGCGACCTCGTCCTCGGCGCCCTCCGCGAGGCCGTGCGGGGCGAGGGCCCCGACGCGCCCACACTCTGGACCCTCGTCGACGGCACCGGACGCCTCGGCATCGCCTGCGCCGCCCCCGTACTGCGCCACATCTACCGTGAGACGGCCTCCTCCCATCTGCGCGGCCGTGCCGCCCGCGCACTGGCCGCCACCGACCCCTCCTTCGCCACCGGCTTCGCCGTCGAATGCCTGTGGGACTGCGAGGAGACCACCCGCGAACTCGCCGCCCGGCATGCCGAGACCGGTGACGCCCGGGTCGTCGAGCGCCTGCGCCGCCTGGCAGCCGATCCGGCCGAGGAGGCGGAAGTGCAGACGGCGGTACGCAGCCGCTTCGGACCCGACGCCGCCCTCGGCTGACCCCACGCACACACACGGCCCGGGCCGACGACCGCCCGCCGTGTGAACACCGGGTGTCCCGCAGGTCAGGCGGTCATGACGGCCGTCTGACCTGCCCGGGTGCGCAGCCCAACGCTCACAGGACGTTCCCCGGGCGGAAAGATCCAAGTCGACGCCGCCACGCCCCGCGCGGCGACAACACCCGTATGCGTGTCGTCATCGTGACCGAATCCTTTCCCCCCGATGTGAACGGCGTGGCCCACTGCGCGCTCCAGACCGCCCGGCACCTCGTAGATCGCGGTCACCATCCGCTCGTCGTCGCCCCCGCCCCCGCTCCGGGCAGCGGACCGGACACGGACGCCCCGTGCCCGGTCGTCCGGATCCCCTCCCTCCCGCTCCCCGGCTACCCCCAGGTCCGCGTCGCCCTCCCCAGCCGGCGGCTCGCCGCCGCGCTCGTCGGACACCGGCCTGACGTCGTACATCTCGCCAGCCCCTTCGTCCTCGGCGTGCGCGGCATGGCCGCCGCCGCCAAACTCGGCATCCCCGCCGTCGCCGTCTACCAGACCGACCTCGCCGGCTACGCCCGCACCTACATGGGTGCCGGCGAGGCGGCCGCCTGGCGGCGGATCCGCTCCGTGCACGCCGCCGCCGACCGCACCCTCGCCCCCTCCAGCGCCGCCCTCGGTGACCTTGAGGCACACGGGGTACCCCGGGTCCGGCTGTGGCCGCGCGGGGTGGACACCGTACGTTTCCGGCCAGATCTGCGTGACGAGGCGCTGCGCCGCGAACTCGCGCCGAACGGCGAGGTGATCGTCGGCTACGTCGGCCGGCTCGCCCCCGAGAAGCACGTCGAACTCCTCGCCGGCGCCTGCGGCCTGGACGGCGTCAAGGTCGTGGTGGTCGGTGACGGGCCCAGCCACGCCCACCTCACCGAGGCCCTGCCCGGCGCCGTCTTCCTCGGCCGCCGCACCGGCGACGACCTCGCGCGGATCTTCGCCTCGCTGGACGTGTTCGCGCACACCGGCCCCTTCGAGACGTTCTGCCAGACCGTCCAGGAGGCCATGGCCAGCGGAGTCCCGGTCGTCGCACCCGCCGCCGGCGGCCCGCTCGACCTGGTCGCCCACGGCCGCACCGGATACCTCGTCCCGCCGGGCGACGTCACAGCCGTGACGGAGGCCGTCCGCGAACTGGCCGTCAACGCGGCGCGGCGGACGGCGTTCGGCGCCGCCGCCCGCACCATGGTCGAGGGCCGCACCTGGGCCGCCGTCGGCGACCAGCTGATCGCCCACTACGGCGACGTGCTCGCGGCACGGAAGACGGCGGTGGCGGCATGACCGGCCAGTCCCTGCGCATCGTCCGGCTCGCCAACTTCGTCGCCCCGGCCTCCGGCGGCCTGCGCACCGCGCTGCGCGAGCTGGGCAAGGGCTTCCGGGCGGCCGGCCACGAACCCGTCCTGATCGTGCCCGGCGAGCGGCACACCGACCGCGACACCGAGCAGGGCCGGGTCATCACCCTGCCCGGCCCGCTGCTGCCCGGCACCGGCGGCTACCGCGTCCTCACCGACAAGCGGCGCGTCGCCGCCCTCCTGGAGGAACTCGCCCCGGACCGCCTGGAGGTCTCCGACCGTACGACCCTGCGCTGGACCGGCCGCTGGGCCCGCCGCGCGCGCGTGCCCGCCGTGATGGTCTCCCACGAGACCGCCGACGGCGTGCTGCGCACCTGGGGCCTGCCCGAGCACCTCTCCCGCCGGGCCGCCGACGCCCTGAACACCCGTACCGCGCACGTCTACTCGCGGGTGGTGTGCACCACGGAGTTCGCCGAGCGCGAGTTCGTGCGCATAGGCGCGCGCAACGTCGTACGCGCCCCCCTCGGCGTCGACCTGACGGAACGCCACCCCGCCCTGCGCGACCCGGGCCTGCGCACCCTGCACGCGCGCGGGGACGAGGCGCTGCTCGTGATGTGCTCCCGGCTCTCCGTCGAGAAGCGCCCCGGCACCGCGCTGGACGCCCTGGAGGGGCTGATACGGCGCGGGCGCCGGGCGGTGCTCGTGGTGGCCGGGGACGGGCCGCTCAGGGCCCGGCTGGAGCAGCGTGCGCGGGAGCACGGGCTGCCCGTGACCTTCCTCGGGCACGTCTCCGACCGGGCCGCGCTCGGCGCCCTCCAGGCGACCGCGGACATCGCCCTCGCGCCCGGGCCCGCCGAGACCTTCGGGCTCGCCGCCCTGGAGGCCATGGCGTGCGGCACGCCCGTCGTGGCGAGCGCCTCGTCCGCGCTGCCCGAGGTCATCGGCTCCGCCGGGGCGACCGCGGCCGACCGCGGCGAGGCGTTCGCGGACGCCGTCGAACTGCTGCTGGACCGTGGCGAGCGCGCACGACGGGACGCGGCACGCGCGCGTGCGGAGTGCTTCGGCTGGGGTACGGCCGTGGAGGCGTTCCTGGCCGCCCACGACGCGGAGGTGCTCCGCCCGACCGGCGTCCGTCGCATCGTGCCGGAGGGCGTGGCATGAGCTCCGTCCGCTTCGTCGCCCTCGGGGACTCGCTCACCGAGGGCGTGGGCGACCCCGCCGGGGACGGCTGGCGGGGCTGGGCCGGGCTGCTGGCCCCCGCCCTCGCCGAGACCGCCGACGCCGTGGAGTTCACCAACCTCGCGGTCAGCGGCGCGCAGACCCGTGACGTGCTGGAGCGGCAGACGCCTGCCGCCCTCGAACTCCGTCCCGACCTGGTGTCGGTGGTGATCGGCGTCAACGACACGCTGCGCCATACCTTCGACATCCAGGCGGTGGCCACCCACCTCGACGCGGTCTACGCGGCGTTCACCCGCGAGGGCGCCACCGTGCTCACCGCCTGCCTGCCCGACCCCGGTGCGATGCTGGGCCTGCCGAGCGCCCTGGCGCGTCCGCTGGCCCGCCGGCAACGGGCCGTCAACACGATCGTCCACGCGCTGTCCGAGCGCTACGGAGCGGTCCACCTGCATGCCGCGGACGGTGCCTGGATCACCGACCGGACCCTGTGGAGCGCCGACCGGCTGCACCCGGGCGAGCGCGGGCACCGGCAGCTCGCCGTCCGCTTCCACGCCCTGCTCACCGAGGCGGGCCGTGCGACGGGACAGCCGCCGTCCCCCGAACCGGAGTTCCCCGCCCCGACCCGGGCGGCGAGCCTGCTGTGGCTGGCCACGGCCGGCACCGCCTGGGTGGCCCGGCGCTGCAAGGACCTGCTGCCCCAGTTGCTGCGCCTGGCCGCCGACGAACTGCACCACCGGGCCCGGGGCACCAGTGCCCGACTCGACCTGAGCGCCGCGGCGGCGGTGTCCGCGGCCCTGGCCGCGTTGGGCCCCGGTCGGGACGCCGAGGCTCAGCGGCGCCCTGCGGGCACCAACGCGGCACCAGGCGTACCGAGTCCGGCGCGAAGGGCCGCCGGCGCCGACACGGCCCTCGCGGCGACGCTCACCGGTGGGGCCGGCACGGCCCGTGCCACGACGCTCACCGGTGAGGCCGGCGAGGTGAGTCCGTCGGTGGTTCATGTGGCGGGCGAGGTGGGCCCTTCCGGGGTTAGCGCGGTCGGTGAGGTGGGTTCGTCGGTGGTTCGTGTGGCGGGCGAAATGAGTCCTACCGGGGTCAGGGCGGTCAGTGAGGTGGGTCCGTCGGTGGTTCGTGTGGCCGGCGAAGTGAGGCCCTCGACGGTCCGTGCGGCCGGCGAGGCCGGAGCGCCGGGTGCTGGTGCGGTGCGTACGGTCTCGGCGGTGGGCGCGGCCCATGAGGCGAGGCCGGCGCCGGGCAGCGCGGCCGTCGTGGCGGATGCGGGCCGCGAGGCCCCGGCGCCCGGTTCGGCCTGTGCGGCCGTGGGGGCGCACCCGGGGCGGACCACCGTGGTCACCGGGTAGCGCCCGACGGGGCGGAGGGCCGGCCGGGAGGGGGGCCTTGAGCCCCGTCCCGGGGCCACGGCGCCGGACACGCCCACGCGGCCGCCAGGCCGCAAACGGCGCGGACGACTGCTTCACCTGGTGACTCCGGGCGGTCGGTGGGCCCTTCGGGAAGGTGACCGGATGTCCGGGGCCCGGCCGTGCCGAGGTCCAGGTCCCACCGCAGGCGTACCGGCCTCAGACGATGCCGGCCAGCCGGTACTGCTCGTCGCGGGCGTCGGTCAGGAACATCCGGCCCGGGGCGTGAGTGATGGCGAACGGCGGCCGGGACGCCATCACGGCCGCCTGCGGGGTCACTCCGCAGGCCCAGAACACCGGGATGTCATCCGGCGCGACGGTCACCGGATCGCCGAAGTCGGGGCGGGCCAGGTCCTCGATACCGAGGATATCGGGGTCGCCGCAGTGCACCGGACCGCCGTGCACGGCCGGCAACAGGCTGCTCTCCCGGATCGCGGCGCGGATGTGCTCAGGCGGCACCGGCCGCATGGACACCACCATGGGCCCCCGCAGTCGGCCCGCCGGCCGGCACGCGCGCGTGGTGACGTACATCGGCACGTTGCGGCCCTGCTCGACATGCCGGATCGGCACGCCCGCCCGGGCGAGCGCCCACTCGAAGGTGAAGCTGCAGCCGAGCAGGAACGAGACCAGGTCGTCCCGCCAGTGCGCACGTACATCGGTGGGCTCCTCGACCAGTTCGCCGTCCTTCCACACCCGGTAGCGGGGCACGTCCGTGCGCAGGTCGGCGCCCTCGGCCAGAACGGTCGACGTGGAGCCCGCGTCCGTGACGTCCAGCACCGGGCACGGCTTGGGATTGCGCTGGCAGAACAACAGCATGTCGTAGGCCCAGTCGGCCGGCACCGAGATCAGGTTGGCCTGTGTGTGGCCTGCCGCGACCCCGGCCGTCGGACCCGCGAGGCCCTCCCGGAAGCGGGCCCGGGCGCTTTTCGGACTCCACGCGTGCGCGCGCTGGTCGACTGCTGTGACGGGGAGGTCCTCGGTACGCGGTGTCAGCGTCATGCCGGCTCCTCGGGAATGAGAGCAATGCCGTCTCCGAGACCGTAGAGGATCGTTCAACGATCCTTCAATACCCATGTTGTTTCGTTCCGGTCCGTGCGATTGAATTCCGGCATGACAGAGCAGCCGACCGCACTGGCCGACGACCGTGCGCTCCTTGGGCGTACCAGCACGGCGGAGCGGGTCTCGGACATCCTCCGGAGCCGCATCGCCGACGGGTACTTCCCGCCCGGCACCCGGCTGTCGGAGGACGGCATCGGCGGGGCGCTCGGGGTCTCCCGCAACACCCTGCGCGAGGCGTTCCGGCTGCTCACACACGAACGCCTGCTGGTCCACGAGCTCAACCGCGGGGTGTTCGTGCGGGTCCTGACCGTCGAGGACGTCGAGGACATCCACCGCACGCGCTCCCTGGTCGAGTGCGCCGTCGTGCGCGGGCTCGGCGAGCCGCCGTACCGGCTGGAGGGCGTCGCCGCGGCGGTCGCCGCAGGAGAACGGGCGGCCGCGGAGAACGACTGGACGGCGCTGGGCACCGCCAACATCCACTTCCATCGGGAACTGGTCGCCCTCGCGGGCAGCGAACGCACCGACGAACTGATGCGCAGCGTCTTCGCCGAGCTGCGGCTCGCCTTCCACGTGGTCGACGACCCGCGCCGGCTGCACGAGCCGTACCTCGCCCGCAACCGCGAGATCCTGCAGGCGCTGGAGGCCGGCCAGAAGAGCGAGGCGGAGCGGCAGCTGGAGACGTACCTCGCGGACTCACTGGAGCGGATGGTGGAGGTCTACCGGCGGCGGGTCGCCCCGTAACGACCCGCGACCCTGTCGACAAACCGGCGGAGCCTGCCGTTTGGGTCGATGTCAGACCCAGGACCTAGTCTGTGCACCGTGACTTCGCCTGCATCGACGGACAGCGTTCCGCCCCAGCTCAGCGCGGGGCCGCGCCCCGCATTGGGCCCGGCCGCCGACGAAGGACTGGCGCGGCGGCTGCGCGCGCTCGCCTGCACCGCGCCGCTGCACGACCTCGACGCGCGCAAGGCCAACCTGGCCGGTGAGTACTCGGTGTACGGCATGGCCGAGGTGGCCCTCGCCGCCATCGACCTGGTCACGCTCAACATGGACTTCGACACCGGCGCCGACCACGAGCAGATCGTGGCCCGGCTCGTCCCGCGCATCGCCGCCCAGGCCCCGCACGGGCCGACCGCCGAGCACGAGCGCGTGGCCCGCTGGGTCCTGGAGAACCTGATCAACGTCGGCAGCGTCGACCGCGGCTTCCGCGCCGTCTACGGCACCTTCGCGCCGGACGGCACGTACGTCCGCCGGGACTACGACTTCAAGCTGATCGAAGAGGTCCCCGGCCCCGGCGGCACGGTGTACCTGCGCACGACGGACGAGGCGGTCAACGTCCTGGTCGGCGCCCTCGACACCGACGTCACCAGCGCCCAGATCGCCGCCGAGGTCAAGCTGGAGGTGCTGATCAGCCGCGGCCGGCTCGCCGACGCTCAGCTGGCCGCCGAACAGGCCCGCTACCGCACCGTGCAGTACTCGGAGACCCTGCGCCGCGCCCTGGAGGCAACCCGGCGCAACGTCCGTGCGGTCGACTGGCTCAGCGCCGTGCCCGACATGATCTCCGAGGCCCTGGACCACGTGGCCGACCGTTACCGCCACGAGAACGCGATCCTCACCAACATCCGCAAGGCCCGCGACGAGACCGAGGAGCCCGAGCACAAGCGCCGCGCCGCCGAACTGGTCGACATCGTCAAGGACTGCATCCGGCGGCACACCCAGCTCCAGTCGAGGCTGCTGGAGGCCGGCCCGCTGTTCCGCGCCGAGCAGGACCGGCAGGCCTTCGCCACACCGGCGACGACATCCGGTATCGACCTGTACGGCCATCTCGTCGCCCCCCTCCTGCCGCTGCCCCTGGAGCAGGCGATCCGGGTCACGGACGCGTTCTTCGCCCACGGCACGGGCTTGCGCACGCCGGTGTCCGTCCGGGTGGCGGACCTCGTCGACATACTGCTGACGCCGCCCGTGGAGCGGGAGCACCTGGGCGCGGAGATGCCCGAACCCGACCTGATCGCCACGCCGGACGACAGCCGGTTCAGCGAGGAGCAGCTGGCCGCCGCGATGGAACTGCTGGACCTGCCGGCCGACGCGCCGCGCAGGCTGTCGGGGCTGCTGTCCGAGGCCCGGCGCACCGGGGACCCCGATCTGGCCTATCTGGTGGCCCTGTTGGCGGTTCATGCGGCCAGTCCCGCGGTCGGTACCGCGTACCGGCAGGGCGAGGAGAAGCTGCTGTTCGCCGTGGACGACGGGACGGAGCTGGACGATCCCGAGTTCGGCGGAGCGGACCTGATCGTGGGAACCGCCCTGCTGGACGCGGCCGGGATGGCGGCGGACCGGACGGAAGCAGCATGAGTCAACAACAGCGCGACAAGGAGCACCAACCGTGAGCGAGCACGTCGAGTGGAGTGAGGCGGAGTCGTCGGCGCCGTCGGCGCCCGCCGCCGTCACCCCCGCCGATGCCGCCGACGCGGCGCGGCTCGTCGCCTTCGGGCTGCAGCCCAAGTTGCAGCCAGCGCGGGACCAGGAGTACACGGAGCTGCTGCGCCGGTACCGCGAGGACCCGGCGTTCGCGCGGCTCGCCGACGCCGTGGCCGCCGGCCTGGGCCTCGTCGTACTGGAGGTGTCCCCGCGCGCGGGCATGGCCGTCACGGCCGCCGAGGACTCGGTGTTCGCCGTCCGCATGGGCGACTACGCGCGTCGCACCGCCGCCGACTCCGGCGACCGCTTCCTGCACGGGCTCGCCCATCTCGCCGTCGCGGCGCTGGCCTTCCCACGCCCGGAGGACCTGGCCGACGACACCTACATCGGCCGCGTCACCGTCAACGGCGTCGACGCCTTCGTACGGCAGGCCTGCCGGCGCCTGGAGGAGCGGGCCGAGGAACTGGGCGAGAACACCGACCCGGCGACCGACGCGCCCGGCCTCGAGGCCGCCTGGCGCATCTGGGCCAGACGCAGCGCCACCGGCGCCACCAAGGACGCCCGCCGCCCGGCCGCCTCCACCACCGGCATCGTGGCCAAGGCCCTCGCCTTCCTCACCGACTCGGGCTTCCTGCAGCGCACCGGCGACGACGGCGGCGGCACCTACCGCACCACGGCCCGCTACCAGCTCCAGGTCCGCGACATGGCCGGCAGCGCCGCCATGGCCGAACTGCTCGAGCTGGGCGTCGTACCGGTGACCGACGGCACGGCCAGCCTGCTGCCCGCCGAGGACACCGAGGACCTGGAGCTGGTGGCCGACGCCGGGCTGCCCTTCCACTCCTGAGGGCCGGCCGCCGAGCCCGCACATTTCCTGAACCACCGCACGTTTCACCAGACTTACGAGAGTCCGCCATGTACGAGCTGTCCCGGGTCCGCCTCTACTCCATCGGTCCCGCCGGTGCGCGCTACGCCGACACCGTGCTTGACCTGCGGGGCGTCGGCGAGCCCGTGCCCGACCCGGCGCCCACACAGGCGGAGTTCTTCGAGGCGGAGCCGTCCGGCCCGCCGCGCCGGCCCGCGCCCGCGGGCGTGCTCTTCCTGGAGAACGGCGGCGGCAAGTCCGTCCTGCTCAAGCTGATCTTCTCGGTGATGCTGCCGGGCCACCGCAACACCCTCGGCGGCGCCAGCTCCGGTGTGCTGCGCAAGTTCCTCCTCGCCGACGACTGCGGGCACGTGGCGCTGGAGTGGCAGCATGTGCAGACCGGCGAGTGCGTCGTCGTCGGCAAGGTGAGCGAGTGGCGCGGACGGCAGGTGTCCAACGACCCGCGCAAGTTCGCCGAGGCCTGGTACTCCTTCCGGCCCGGCCCCGGACTGAGCCTGGACAACCTGCCCGTCGCCGAGTCCACCGCCGTACGGCCGCCCGTGGAGGGCACCTCGGGCGCCCAGGGCCGGCGCCGCACCATGAAGGGCTTCCGCGACGCCCTCATGGAGGCCGGCAAGGCCTACCCGCACCTGGAGGTGCACTGGGAGGAGATCCACGACCGCTGGATCGAGCACCTCGGCGACCTCGGCCTCGACCCCGAACTCTTCCGCTACCAGCGGGAGATGAACGCCGACGAGGGTGAGGCGGCCGGGCTCTTCGCGGTCAAGAAGGACTCCGACTTCACCGACCTGCTGCTGCGCGCCGTCACCGACACGCGTGACACCGACGGCCTCGCCGACCTGGTCAGCGGCTTCGGCAACAAGCTCGGCCGGCGTGCCGAGCTGATCGCCGAACGGGACTTCACCGCCGGGTCGGTCGACCTGCTCGGGCGGATCGTCGAGGCCGCCGAGGCCCGCTCACGCGCGCGTGACATCCACGCGGGCGCCGAACGCCGTACCCGCACCCTCGCCCGGCGGCTGTCCGCGCGGGCGGTGCAGGAGCGGGTGCGCGCCGCCGACCTCGCCCAGCGGGTCACGGCCGCCGCCTACGCCGTCACGCACTCCGAGGGCGCCCGCGAGCGCAGCGCGCTGATCGCGGCCGAACTCGCCTACCGGCACGCCTCCCTGGCGCTCGCCGCCGCCGAAAAGTCCGCCGCCGCGCAGAAGCGCGAGCTCGCCGACGCCCGCACCCTGCACTCCGCCTGGCAGGCCGCCGAGGCCGTGCTGCGCCACCGTGCCGCCGCCGACCGCGCCGCGCGCGTGTCCGCCGCCATCCAGGAGGCCGAGCGGGACGCCGCGCCCGCGCTCGCCGCACGTGCCAAGGCCGCCGTGGACCTCGTACGAGCCCTGCACGCGGCCGCCGAGAGCGCCGAGACCCTCGCCAACGAGGAGGAGGAGCGCTCCGGCGCCCTCCAGGAGGTCGGCGACTGTGCCTACCGCGACTCCACCACCGCCGCCACCGAGGCACAGCGCGCCCGCAGTGAGGCCGGGCATCTGCGCCAGCGCCTCGCCGAGGTCGAGCAGGAGACTGCCGAGGCAGTCCGGGCGGGCTGGCTCGACGACAGCGCCCCGGACGCCGACCCGGCACGGGCCGCGCTCGCCGCCAGCGACGCCGAGAAGAGTGCCGTCGCCGCCTGGGACACGGCCCGCGAGGCCGCCCGCAAGGTCACCGAGCACGCGCGCGAGGCGGCCGCCGCCGAGTCCCGCGCGGAACTGACCGCCGCCCGCGCGGCGGACGCCGCGACGGCGGCCGAGCGGTCCTACGAGGCCGAGCGGCGCCTCGCCGAGTCCCTGGCCGCCGAGGAGCGGCTGGCGGAACTGCTCAGCCTGCCCGGTGCGCCCGGGACGGGCCGGGCCGACGTGCCCGGACCCCGGACCGGAGCCGACGACAACCCCGGCGGCGGGGCCGGCCCGGCAACGTCCGGAGCAGGCGCGTCCGGTGCCCGTTCCGAAACCGGGACGGCCCCGCACGGCCGGCCCCCAGGCGAAGGCCCCCTTACCCCCGAGGAACTCGACCGTTTCGCCGACGAACTGCGTGAACTGCTCGATGACGCCGTCTCGACCGCCGAACGGCACCTGTTCGAGCTGCGCACCGCCGCCGCCGACGACTCCCGGATCCTTGGCGCGCTCGGTGATGGCGGACTGCTGCCGCCCGGCCCGGACGTCCTGGCCACGGTGGAGTTCCTCGGCGAGCACGGCATCCCGGCGCTGCCCGGCTGGCGCTATCTCGCCCAGGCCGTCGACCCCGCCGACCACGCGCGTGTGCTCGCCGCACGCCCGGAACTGGTCGACGGCGTGATCATCACCGACCCCGACACGCACGCGCGTGCCCGCGAGGCGCTCGGCGACGCCGCCCTGCTGCCCCGCTCCGCCGTTGCCGTCGGCACGGCCGCCGCCCTGCTCGCCCCGCCGCCCGCCGACAGCGCCGCCTCCGGGGACGTCTTCCTCGTGCCGCCTAACCCGGCCATGCACGACGAGCACGCCGCCGACGAGGAACGGCAGGCACTGCGGGCGCGGGCCACCGAGCGGGACGAGGAGATCCGCACGCTCGCCGCCCGCCTCGGCAAGGACCGCGAACTGGCCGCCCGGCTCGCCTCCTGGCGCACCGGCTGCCCCGCCGGACGCCTCTTTGAACTGGCTCAGGCCGCTCAGGAGACCCGCGCGTTCGCCGAGGAGGCCGAGGCCGAGCTGGCCGAGGCCCGCACGGCGCGCGCGGAGGCCGACGAGGCCGCCGCCGAGGCCGCGCAGGTCCGCGACGAGCGGCAGGAGGCCGCGCAGAAGGCCCGCCGCGCCGCCGATGCCCTCGCCGGCCTGGCCTACCGCCTCCGCGAGCGCGCCGGCTGGCAGGTGAAACTCCGCGAACTCGCCGACGAGGCCGCCGAGTCCGAGGCCCGAGCCCAGGCCTGCCTGGAGCGCGCCCGCGCCGCCGACGAGGACCGCCGCGCCGCCCAGCGAGCCGCCGACGACGCCCGCCGCACCGCACGAGCCCTGCGCGCCGAGCGTTCCGAGATCGCCGGCGCCCCCGACGACGTACCCGTCGAGGACGCGGACGCCCCCAAGGCGTCCCTGCCCGCCCTCCGCGAGGCCTACCGGGCCGCCTCGCAGGTGTACGAGAAGGTCGGCGTCGGTGCCGACCTGCGCGCCGAGCAGGCCCGCGCGGAGAGCGACGAGAGCGCCGCCCGGGCCGAGCTGGACCGGCTCAGCAACAAGGTCCGCACCCGCGCCGAGCAGCTGCTGCAGTCGCCCGAGGGCTCCGACGGACCCTCCCGGCAGGCCGCCGCCGCCCGGGCTGAGGAGCTGGTGCAGCTCCTGGAGACCCGTATGTCCAGCGCGAGCGAGCAGCTGGGCCGGCTGCGCGGCGAGGCCGAGCGGCACGCCCCCGAGGACGGTGAGGCGCACACCGAGCTGCCCGAGGAACTCGTCCCGCGTGACGCCGAACACGCCCAGGCGCTGCTGCGCACCGCGACGGGCGAGCTCGCCGCCCGCACCGAGGCGCTGGCCGAGGCCCGTGAGGCACACGCGGAGCTGCTGGAGGCCCACCGGGCCGCCGAGGACGCGGCCGGCGGCTTCGACGAGATCGCCGCGATGCTCCGCGACCTGCTGCGCGAACACGCCCCCGAGGAGGAGCAGGAGGAGCCGGAGCCGTACCCCGGCAGCCTGGAGGAGGCCCGGCACTCCGCGGCCGAGGCCCGCCGCTCGCTGCGGGGCTGCGCCGCCGACCTGTCCGCCGCCGAGTCGGCCGTGCGCGAGGCGAGCGACGTCCTCGTCCGGCACGCCAACTCCACGCGCTACGAGCAGGTCCGCACCCCCGCCCGCCAGCAGATCCGCGAACTGCCCGCGTCCGCACTGCCGGAGCACGCGCAGAAGTGGGCGGACGCGTTCGCGCCCCGGCTGCGCGTCCTGACCGACGAGCTGGCCCAGCTGGAGCGCAACCGCGACTCGATCGTGGACCGCCTGAGGGGCCTGGTGGAGTCGGCCCTCGCCACGCTGAGGTCGGCCCAGCGGCTGTCCCGGCTGCCGGAGGGTCTCGGCGAGTGGTCCGGCCAGGAGTTCCTGCGCATCCGCTTCGAGGAGCCCGACCAGGCCACGCTCACCGAACGGCTCGGCGAGGTCATCGACGACGCCACACGCGCGGCCGTGAAGAAGAACTCCGACCTGCGCCGGGACGGCATGTCGCTGCTGCTGCGGGGAGTCGCGGCCGCACTTCAGCCGAAGGGCGTGGCCGTCGAGATCCTCAAGCCCGACGCCGTACTGCGCGCCGAGCGCGTACCCGTGGGCCAGATGGGCGATGTCTTCTCCGGCGGCCAGCTGCTCACCGCGGCGATCGCCCTGTACTGCACGATGGCCGCGCTGCGAAGCAACGACCGGGGCCGGGACAAGCAGCGGCACGCCGGCACGCTGTTCCTGGACAACCCGATCGGCCGTGCCAACGCCACCTACCTGCTGGAGCTGCAGCGGGCCGTGTCGGACGCGCTCGGTGTGCAGCTGCTGTACACCACCGGTCTGTTCGACACGACCGCCCTCGCCGAGTTCCCGCTGGTCATCCGCCTGCGCAATGACGCCGACCTCAGGGCCGGCCTGAAGTACATCAGCGTGGAGGAACACCTCCGGCCCGGACTGCCCCAGCAGCCGCAGGCCGGAGAGGCGGTGCACAGCGAGATCACGGCGACGCGGATGTTCAGGAAGCCGGTGTCGAACACGCCGTAGCAGCCGGCCGCGAGGAACTCAAGGGCGCGGCATCACAGGTGGGACAGCTGCCCGGTGCCGCCCCGGCGGCGTATGCGGTCCTGCTCGCGCAGGGCCGCGCGCTCCGCGCGCCGGCGGGCGCGCCGCTCGCGGCGGAGTGCCCGGGCCGTGCTGCTCGGCTCGGAGACCACGCCGTACCGCTGGTTCCACACCTGGCGGGTCACCCACACGTCGACCACGGCCCAGGTGGCCACCACCGTGCTCGCCACACTGCTGATCACCATGGGGAAGGCCAGCCAGGACTCGGCCAGCGTGCACAGGAACGCCACCATCGCCTGGATCAGCGTCACCGCGATGATCAGCAGCGCCCGCACCGCCGCCGTACGCACCGGATCCGGCATCGGATGGCGTCTGGCGGGTTCCTCGACCCACAACGGCCGGGAGTACCGCTGCTGTCCGCCGGTGGACTCCCTGGCGCGCCCCTGCGCCGGAATGTCGCGATCCGGTGCCTCCGGGCCCCGCCGGGCCGCCGAGCGCCCCGCCACGCTCTTCTCGGGCGCTTCGCGCCACTCCGTCGTGCCCATCACCCGTGTCACTCCCCACCGCCAGCAGACCGCTCGCCCCGGTGTCACAAGACCCCGGCTCCCCAGTGGCTGCCCGGCTTGCGCTGTTTTACGCCGCCGGGATGCGGGATGCGGCACCTGTGGCCCATTCCGCCCCCATTTCCCGTACAGAAGGACGAACGACCTCGCCGGAAGATTCCCGACGGGGAAGAAAACCAGCCAACCGCCCGGTCAAGACATCTCCGTCCGGCCGGGCGCGGCGGCGGGATCGCGGTGGCAATCTCCCGCAATGCCCGGACAACTCGCCATCTCTCGCCGCGGGAGCGGAAGTTCGTCCTCCGGACATGTCTTCGAGTTAACTGTGAGGCGGTAGTAGGCTCGCGCCGTTTGTTGACGGACATGTGCGCCCCCGACCGGCGGGGGTCGAGCTGGGGGAGGCCATGCGCTTTCGCGGGAAGTCGATCCGCCGGAAGATCGTGGCGCTGCTTCTCGTGCCGCTGGTGTCCCTGACCGCCATCTGGGGCTTCGCAACGGTACTCACCGGGCGCGAGGTCGCCCGCCTGTTCCAGGTGACGGACGTCAAGCAGGACATCGGCTTCCCCGCCGAGGACACCGTCCGCGTACTGCAGCAGGAGCGCCGCCAGACCCTCGTCTACCTCGCCGATCCGAGAGCCGCCGACAGCCTGTCCGCGCTGCAGCGCACCCGCGCCGCCACTGACCGGGCGATCGCCACGATCCGCAAGAACGCCGGCGACCACGACGTCGTCGACAACATGGACGCGGACGACAGCGAACGCCTCACCGCCGTCCTCGACGCCTTCGACGGCCTCGGCTCCCTGCGCCGTGACGTCGAGCAGCGCACGGTCACCCGCGCTCAGGCCTTCGGCCTCTACAACCGCCTGGTCGACCCCTGCTTCACGCTGTTCGCCGCCCTCGAAGGCATCGACGACGTCGATCTGGACACGCAGGAACGCGCGCTGGTGAACGTCAGCCGCGCCCGTGAACTGCTCTCCCGCGAGGACGCCCTGCTCGGCTCCTCCCTCGTCGTCGGGCGGCTCACGCGCGAGGAGACCCGCGACATCTCCGCCCTCGCCGCCCAGCGCAGCGTCCTGTACGACGTCAGCCTGCCGCTGCTGCCGGCCGCCGACCGCGAACGCTACGAACGCTTCTGGAAGGACGCCACCACCGCCCCGCTGCGCACGGCCGAACAGACCGTCATCGGCACGGACTCCGGCACGCCCCGCGGCGTCACCGCGCAGAGCTGGGACTCCGCGGCGGCGAGCGTCCTGGACGCACTCGGCACCCTTGACGACCAGGTCGGCGACCGCCTCCAGGACCGTACCCACCCGGTGGCCATGGGCGTTATCCTGCAGGCGGCCGTCGCGGGCCTGCTCGGCCTGGTCGCGCTCGTGTTCTCCGTCTTCCTGTCGGTCCGGATCGGCCGCGGCCTCATCCGTGACCTGCGCCAGCTGCGGCTGGAGGCGCACGAGGCCTCCGGGGTGCGGCTGCCCAGCGTGATGCGCCGGCTGTCCGCGGGTGAGCAGGTCGACGTCGAGACCGAGGTTCCGCGCCTGGAGTACGACAAGAACGAGATGGGCGAGGTCGGCCAGGCCCTCAACACCCTGCAGCGGGCCGCCGTCGAGGCCGCCGTCAAACAGGCCGAACTGCGCTCCGGAGTCTCCGAGGTCTTCGTCAACCTCGCCCGCCGCAGCCAGGTGCTCCTGCACAAGCAGCTCACGCTCCTCGACACCATGGAGCGCCGCACCGAGGACACCGACGAACTCGCCGACCTCTTCCGCCTGGACCACCTCACCACCCGTATGCGCCGGCACGCCGAGGGCCTGGTGATCCTCTCCGGCGCCGCCCCCTCCCGGCAGTGGCGCCGCCCGGTGCAGCTGATGGACGTCGTACGTGCCGCCGTCGCCGAGGTCGAGGACTACGAACGCATCGAGGTACGGCGGCTGCCGCGGATCGCCGTCACCGGCCCGGCAGTCGCCGACCTGACCCACCTCGCGGCCGAACTCCTGGAGAACGCCACGGTCTTCTCGCCCCCGCACACCGCGGTCCAGGTCCTCGGCGAGCGGGTGGCCAACGGCTTCACGCTGGAGATCCACGACCGGGGTCTCGGCATGACGGCCGAGGCGCTGCTGGACGCCAACCTGCGCCTCGCCGAGACCCCCGAGTTCGAACTGTCCGACACCGACCGGCTCGGCCTGTTCGTGGTCAGCCGCCTCGCCCAGCGGCAGAACGTACGGGTCTCGCTCCAGCCGTCGCCCTACGGCGGCACCACCGCGGTCGTCTTCATCCCGGACGCACTGCTCAGCGACGACGTACCGGACACCAACGGCCTCGGCTTCCGCCTCGACCGGGACCGCCCGGCGAAGGGGATCGGGCAGGCGGGCCGCGGCGCCGGACGGTCCGCGGCACCGGCGCAGCTGCCCGGCGTGCCCACCTCACTGCTGGACGGCCCGGTCGAACTGGGGGCGCCGGTGGATCTCGACGCCATCGACGACTTCCCCGGCGTCCTGGGGGACGAGGACAGCGAGCGCGGAGGACTGTTCCGGCCCCGTCGCACCCGCGCCGGCGACGAGGCGTCGTCCCCGTTCGCCGACCGCGCGTCACGCGACGAGACCGACGACCGCGGTCCCGTACCGCTACCGCGGCGTCAGACTCCCAAACTGGTCAGCTCGCACGGCAGGCCCGTCACCGGCCAGCGCCCCCGCCGCGACGAACCCGACCAGCTGCCCTCCGTCTCGTCCCGTCGCCCCGAGACGGGCGGACCGGCCCCGCTGCCCTCCCGCCGGCGCACCACGTCCTCCCGCCGGGGCGGGTTCCAGGAGCACGATGTGGCTCCCGCCGAACTCAGGGACGGGTTCCAGGAGCGCGACGCGGCCCCCGCCGAACTCACCGACCGAGTCCAGCAACCCGGTGCGGCCTCCGCCGATGGCGCCGGCACGGCGCCCGACGTCCCGGCTCTGCCCCGGCGCACCCGGCCGTCCGAGCCCTCCGCCGCCGACATCGACAGGGCGCCAGACGTCCCGGCTCTGCCCCGGCGCACCCGGCCGTCCGAGCCCCCCGCCGCCGACGGCCCGGGCGCCACGGGCCGGTCCGGCGCCGGACCGGTCGAGCGCGTCGACCCGGGCGAGCACGCCGGTGAGGAGTCCCGTCCCGGTGGCCCCAGCGGCCACACGCCCGGACAGCCCGCCGAAGCGTCGGGCGACGAGCCGGCCACCGGGCCCTTGCCCCGGCGCATACGTCAGGCCAGCCTCGCCCCGCAGCTCAAGCAGGACACCGCCCCGCGCGCCGAGCGCGCGGCGCAGCCCGCCGACCGCGACGCCGAGGAGGTCCGCAGCCGTATGGCCTCGCTTCAGCGCGGCTGGCAGCGCGGCCGGGAGGAGAACGCAGGGGGCGACGGAGACCAGACCGGCACAGCACAAGGAACGACTAAGGGGGACGGTCGATGACCGCACCGAAGGCGACCGGCCACACGGCGACCGACAACGGGGGGCTGAACTGGCTTCTGGACGACCTGGTCGACCGGGTCGCCAGCATCCGCAAGGCCGTCGTCCTGTCCGGCGACGGGCTCCCGACTGGGGTGTCCAAGGATCTGACCAGGGAGGACGGCGAGCATCTGGCCGCCGTCGCGTCCGGCTTCCACAGCCTCGCCAAGGGCGTGGGCCGTCACTTCGACGCGGGCGGCGTCCGGCAGACGGTGGTCGAGCTGGACGACGCCTTCCTGTTCGTCACCGCCGCCGGGGACGGCAGCTGCCTCGCCGTCCTGTCCGACGCCGACTCCGACGTCGGACAGGTCGCCTACGAGATGACGCTCCTGGTCAAGCGGGTCGGCGTGCATCTGGGCACCGCCCCGCGCACCGATCTGCCCGCAGGCGGGTAGTGGGATGACATGAGCGCAGACGGTCAGGTAAGAAACCACTGGTTCGACGACGAGGCCGGACCGGTCGTCCGTCCGTACGCCATGACACGCGGCCGTACCACGAGTCCGGCCCAGCACCGGCTCGATCTGATCGCGGTGGTCGTCACGGAATCCGGCGCGGGCGACCCGGAAACGGATCCGGCGCTGTCGCCCGAGCACGTGGAGATCGTCGGGCTCTGCCGCGGCGAACCGCAGTCGGTCGCCGAACTCGCCGCCGGCCTCGACCTGCCGATCGGCGTGGTGCGGGTACTCATCGGCGACCTGGTGCATGCGGAACTCGTCCATGTCACGCGCCCGGTGCCACCGGCCGAACTGCCCGACGAGAGCATTCTGCGCGATGTGATCAACGGCCTCCGGGCGCTGTGACCCGTCCGGCAAGACCTCTCGAGCAGGAGAAGAATCCGATGATCCTCGGGCGTTCTGAGCGCGGCAAGCCCCCGGTCGAGCCCGTCACGCTCAAGATCCTGGTGGCCGGCGGCTTCGGCGTGGGCAAGACCACCCTCGTCGGAGCGGTCAGCGAGATCAGGCCGCTGCGCACCGAGGAACTGCTCACCGAGGCCGGCCGCCCGGTCGACGACACCAGCGGTGTGGAGGCCAAGCACACCACCACCGTGGCCATGGACTTCGGCCGTATCACCCTGCGCGAGGACCTGGTGCTGTACCTTTTCGGCACTCCCGGGCAGGAACGGTTCTGGTTCATGTGGGACGAGCTGTCCGAGGGCGCGCTCGGCGCCGTCGTCCTCGCCGACACACGGCGCCTCGAGGACTGCTTCGCCGCCGTCGACTACTTCGAGCGGCGTGGCATCCCCTTTCTCGTCGGCGTCAACTGCTTCGAGGGAGCGGCCCGTTATCCGGCCGAGGCGGTCCGGCAGGCCCTCGACCTGGACGACGGCGTACCCGTCCTGCACTGTGACGCGCGGGAGCGGGAATCGGTCAAGGAGGTACTCATCGGAGTCGTCCGGCATGCGATGGAGTACGCGGCCGATCGCCGCCAGGCCGCCCTCGGCTGATCCACGGGCACGGCCCGTACCCCCGCCGACCGGGGTACGGGCCGTGGTCCGGTGAGGAGCCCTCACGCGCGCGTGCCGCACAAGGAGCCCTCACGCGGGCGTGCCGCACAAGGAGCCCTCACGCGCGCGTGCCAAGGGATGAACGCTCACGCGCGCGTGCCGCGCACCGTCACGCGCCGTCCTCCTCCAGCCAGCCGAGGCTCTTCTCCACGGCCTTGCGCCAGTTGCGGTACTCGCGGTCGCGTACCGACGGCTCCATCGCCGGCGTCCACTCCGCGTCCTGCTGCCAGTGCGACTTCAGCTCGTCCAGGTCGCTCCACACGCCCGTCGCCAGGCCGGCCGCGTAGGCGGCGCCCAGGCAGGTCGTCTCCGACACCCGGGGCCGGCTGACCGGGACGCCGAGGACGTCCGCCTGGTGCTGCATGAGGAGGTTGTTCTTCGTCATGCCGCCGTCGACCTTGAGGGTGGTGATCCGCACCCCGGAGTCCTGGTACATGGCGTCCACGACCTCCCGGGTCTGCCAGCTCGTCGCCTCCAGCACCGCCCGTGCGAGATGGGCCTTCGTGACGTAGCGGGTGAGGCCGGTGACGACACCGCGCGCGTCGGAGCGCCAGTAGGGCGCGAACAGGCCCGAGAACGCGGGCACGATGTAGGCGCCGCCGTTGTCCTCGACGCTCGCCGCCAGCGTCTCGATCTCGTCGGCGGTGCTGATGATCCCGAGCTGGTCGCGGAACCACTGGACCAGTGCGCCCGTTATCGCGATGGACCCCTCCAGGCAGTACACCGGCGCCTCCCCGCCGATCTTGTAGCCCATCGTCGTCAGCAGTCCGCTCTTGGACGGCACCGGCCGGGTGCCGGTGTTCAGCAGCAGGAAACTGCCGGTGCCGTAGGTGTTCTTCGCGGTGCCCACGTCGTAGCAGGCCTGCCCGAAGACGGCGGCCTGCTGGTCGCCCAGCGCGGAGGCCACCGGCACCCCGGCGAGCTGCCCGACCGCCGTGCCGTACACCTCGGCGGAGGACCTGATCTCGGGCAGCACCGCCTCGGGCACGTTCATGGCCGACAGGATGGCGGGATCCCACTGGAGCGTCTCCAGGTTCATCAGCATGGTGCGGCCGGCGTTCGTGACGTCGGTGACGTGCCGGCCGCCCTCGGTACCGCCGGTGAGGTTCCAGATCAGCCAGGAGTCGATCGTCCCGAAGGCGATCTCGCCGCGTTCGGCCCGCTCCCTGAGGCCTGGCACATGGTCCAGCAGCCAGGCCGCCTTGGGCCCGGAGAAGTAGCTGGCCAGGGGCAGCCCGGTCTGCTCACGGAAGCGGTCCTGGCCGTCGGTGCCGCCCAGTTCGTTGCACAGGGCGGCGGTGCGGGTGTCCTGCCAGACGATCGCGTTGTGCACGGGTTTGCCCGTGGCGCGGTCCCACAGGACGGTCGTCTCCCGCTGGTTGGTGATGCCGAGCGCGCTCAGCTGGTCGGCGCGCAGCCCGGCCTTGGCGAGTGCCCCGGCCACCACGGCCTGCACCTTGGACCAGATCTCGGTGGCGTCGTGCTCCACCCAGCCCGGCTTCGGGAAGATCTGGCGGTGCTCGCGCTGGTCGACGGCGACGATGGCGCCGCTGTGGTCGAAGACGATGCAGCGGCTTGACGTGGTGCCCTGGTCGATGGCGGCGACATAGGTGTCGGCGGTGTCCGTCATGGCAGTCCCCTGGGTCGCTGGGTGTACGGAACGTGGCGTACGGATCGCGCAGTGAGGTACGGGCGATCAGAACGCCGCGTTGTAGATGACGCCGGCGAGTGCCCCGCCGATCAGGGGCCCGACGACCGGTATCCAGGCGTAACCCCAGTCCGACGTGCCCTTGTTGGGGATCGGCAGGAACGTGTGGACGATGCGCGGCCCGAGGTCGCGGGCCGGGTTGATGGCGTAGCCGGTGGGCCCGCCGAGGGAGAGCCCGATGCCGACGACGAGCAGGGAGACGATCAGCACAGTGGTGCCGGACTCGCCGAGCCCCTTCGTCAGCCCGAACGCGAGGATCGGCAGCACGAGCGCGATGGTCGCGATGATCTCGGTGATGAGGTTGGCGACCGGGTTCCGGATCTCCGGGATGGTCGAGAAGATGCCGAGCGTGGGCACCGGTTCGTCGGCCGTGCCCTCCGTCGTGCCCTCCTTGCGGATGTTGGCCTGGAACTGGGCGAGGTAGACCAGATAGGCCAGCACGGCCCCGAGCATCGCGCCGACGAGCTGGCCCAGCAGATACACCCAGACCTTGCCCCACTTGCCGGTGTCGACGGCGATGCCGAGGGTGACCGCCGGATTGAGCTGGCCGCCGGAGAGGGGAGCGGCGGTGTACGCGCCCGCGAGGACGCCGAAGCCCCAGCCGAACGCGATGACGACCCAGCCCGCGGCCCGCGCCTTGGAGTATCTGAGAGTGACGGCGGCGCAGACTCCGGCACCGAAGAGGATCAGGATCGCGGTGCCGATGACCTCGCCGACGAAGATGTCTCCGTTGCTCATGACGGCTCCCTTGGCGCCGGTAGGGGGCGGTGAGCCCCGGCCTCCGTGCAGGAACGTTCCGTTGGCGTCTCAGCCGTAGGCAGGCAGACCCGCGCCCCGCCCGGCGTTTGTGACGAGCGTGCCGTCGCAGCCGTATCGCCAGGTAGGGAGGGGCCGTGGAGCAGGACGGACCCGTGGCGCAGCGCGCCTGATAACGCGAGAATGTACGGCGATGTCGGCTGACACCGGGAAGTGTTCACCGGCGCCCCGGGGGCGTCAAGGTTGCCGACAGCGACGGTGACGGCGACTCGCACTGCGGCCCGGCGGCGACGGTGCCCGCGACGCACTCGACGCCCAGGTCACCGCCGCCGGGCCGCAACGGACCCAGTCGGGACGGATGTTCACCGGCCTGGCTCGACGGTGGCGTACCCGGCCGGCGCCGGTGCCACCCCGGTGCCGCGCCGGACCTCGTGACCGGGCAGTCCGGCCCGTCCGAGCACCCAGCTCGCGCCGCGCAGCGCCTTGGCCGCCCGCTTCAGCGGAGCGAGCTGGGCCGCGGCCTGCCGGTGGTCGCCCACGGTTCCCGGCGCGCACACCACGGTCGCGAGGGAGAGCGTGACCGGCCGGTCTCCCGCCGACCAGGGCGTGTCGAGCACGGCCGTGACCAGCGGGTCGAGCGCCGCCTCCTCGGCCAGCACCAGGAAGTCGTCCCCGCCGATGTGCCCCACGCGCGCGTGCCCCGAGGCCGCCTGCTGCAGCGCGCGCCCGACCGACCGGATCAGCTCGTCGCCCATGGCGAAGCCGGCACCGTCGTTGACCTGCTTGAAATGGTCGATGTCCAGCCAGCTGAGCGCGAAGGTCCGGCCGTCCGCGATCCACCGGTCCACCTCGCTGGTGATCGCGTCCGAACCGGGCAGCCGGGTCAGCGGATTGAGCCCGGCGGCCTCCTCGACCCGGCTCTCGGCCAGGGCCCGCACCAGGTCCGCGAGCCGCACCACGCCCACGCACCGGCCGTACCGGTCGACCACCCCCACATCGTCGGAGGTCCGGTCCCGGCCGCCGATCGCGACGACGTCCAGCACCTCCCAGGCGGTGGCGTCGACGCCGACCGTGCGGGGCGCGTCCCCCAGCTTGAAGGCCGGCCGGTCGGCGTACAGCGCGTGCCCGTAGCGGGCGGACATCGACAGCAGGAAGCGTGAGCGGTGCACCGAGCGTACGGGCCGGCCGGCCTGGTCCACCAGCAGCACACCGGACACGTCCGGCGATCCGGTCAGCAGCGCCCGCACCTGCCCCGCCGAGGCGGTCACCGGCAGTACGGCGGCCGGGCGCACGAACTCCCGCACCGACGGCCCGGACCGGGGCACACCTACGGTGCCGGGGGAGCGGGGCGGAACGTATACGTCCGCGGCGGGGATCCGGGCCGGGGGCGCGAACAACTCGCCCTGGCCCAGCTGCGCCCCGGCCGCCAACGCCGCCGCGTACTGCAATTCGGTCTCCACGCCCTCCACCGCGACCAGGGCACCCAGTTCCTCGCACAGGGTCCGCATGGCCCGCACCGCGGCCGGCCGGGACAGCAGCGAGGCGTCGAGTTTGACCAGGTCGGGGGAGAGGTCGGTGAGCAGCCGGAGCGGTACGTCGCCGTCCCCGATGCCGTCCGCGCTGATCCGGAAGCCCTGCTCGCGCAGCGCGGACACCGCCTCCAGCAGGGCCCGTTGCGGCACATGCGTGTAGGGCGGGACCACGTCCAGCGTCACCTCCCAGGGCAGGCGCCCTGCCGCGCGCACGGCGTCGTGCAGCGGCGTGAGGCCGCCGAGGTCGGCGAGGGTGGCCGCGAAGACGTTCAGGTGCAGCGGCAGCAGGGTTTCCTTGTGTGTCGCGGCGCGGAGAGCCAACACCGTCAGTTTGCCGTCGAGTTCGGGGTCTCGGCGGGCCTCGGCCAGGATGTCACCGGTCTCCGGGCGGGCGAGTGTCTCCAGTGCGGTGACCGCGCCCGTCCTCAGGTTGACCACTGGCTGGAAGGCGAAGCGGAGAGTATCCGTCCAGGAGTGCACGGGAGCATGATGGCGCTGCCCGCGTGCGCCCAGGCGCAGTTCATGAGACGTTCACGCAGGATTCCGGGGTGATCACACAGCGTGGAAAACCTCTGTGGCCTCTGGTGTCGTACGCCGCCTGCCCGACCCATCGCCCCACCGTGACCGCCCGCGCCGTCACCTCACCGCGATCACCGACGATCCGTGCCCGAACAGCCCCTGGTTGGCGGAGATCCCCACGCGCGCCCCGGCGATCTGCCGGTCGCCCGCCGAGCCTCTCAACTGCCAGGTCAGCTCGCAGACCTGGGCGATGGCCTGGGCGGGCACCGCCTCCCCGAACGAGGCGAGCCCGCCACTGGCGTTGACGGGTATGCGGCCGTCCGGGGCCGTCGCGCCCTCCCGCAGGAGTTTCGCGCCCTCGCCCTCGCCGCACAGCCCCAGGTCCTCGTACCACTGCAGCTCCAGCGCGGTGGACAGGTCATAGACCTCGGCCAGGGAAAGGTCGCCGGGGCCGACGCCGGCCTCCTCGTAGGCGGCCCGGGCGATGGAAGCCCGGAAGGTCTCCTCGGGGGCGCCCACCGCCACGGTGGAGTCCGTGGCGATGTCCGGCAGGTCCAGCACCGTGTTCGGAAAGCACGGGGTCACCGTCGACACCGCCCGGATCCGCACCGGCCGGGTCACCCCGTGCCGGTGCGCGAACTCCAGGCTGCAGAGCACCAGGGCGGCCCCGCCGTCGGAGGTGGCACAGATGTCGAGCAGCCGCAGCGGATCGGCGACCACCGCGGACGCGGCGACCTCCTCGGCGGTGACCCGCTTGCGGTAGCGCGCGTACGGGTTGAGCGCGCCCATCGCAGCGTTCTTCACCTTGACCAGGGCGAAGTCCTCCGGTGTGTCTCCGTGCACCGCGATACGCCGCCGCGCGTACAGCCCGAAGTACGCCGGATTGGTCGCTCCCAGGACCCGGAAGCGAAGCCAGTCCGGATCGTCCGGCCGGTCGCCGCCCGCCGGCCGGAAGAAGCCCTTGGGCGCCGCGTCCGCCCCCACCACGAGGACGACGTCCGCGAGCCCGGCGAGTATCTGTGCCCGGGCCGTGGCGATCGCCTGCGCCCCGGAAGCGCACGCCGCGTACACACTGGCGACCCTGGCCCCCTGCCAGCCCAGGGCCCTGGCGAAGGTCGCTCCCGCCACATACCCGGGATACCCGCCCCGCACCGTGTCGGCGCCGACGACCGAGCCGACCTCGCGCCAGTCGACACCGGCGTCCGCGAGCGCCGCGCGGGCCGCCGCCGTCCCGTACTCCACGAAGGAGCGGCCCCACTTGCCCCACGGGTGCATGCCCGCGCCGAGCACCGCCACGTCCGTCGTCACGCCCTCACCCCCGTCGGCCGCCAGTGCCAGGTCGCCCAGGTCGTCTCCACGTCCTCGTGGAGCACTCCGGGGACGACCTCCACCTCCATGCCCACCGTCAGATCGGCGACGGTGACGCCGGGAGCCGCCTGTCCCAGCACCACGATCCGCTCGGCTGCCAGCTCCACCGCGATCAACGCGTACGGCACCCACGGAAGTTCCGGATTGCTCACATAGGGTGACGGCGGTCGGTACCGGCTGTCCGTGTACGACCAGACGCGCCCCCGTCGCGACAGCGGCGCCTCCTCGAGATCTCCGCCGGGACACCCGGGATTTCGGCAGTGGGAGTCCTCGCGGGGAAAGAACACCGAGGCGCATGCCGTGCAACGGGTGCCGAGAAGCCTGAAATCGTCACCTGTGCCGACGAACCATCCGTCGACCACGGGCGTACGTGTGCGGGACATCGTCCCTCCCTGCCGAGATATCTGACGGAACGTCAGAAGTGTGTCACGGGCATCCGGAATTGGGCAGTGCAGGAGACATGACACGACTCACCAGTGCAGTACGCGGGCTGGTCACCGCTCTCGCCGCCCTGCTGGCCGTGACCACCGCCCCCGCCACCGCCGGGGCGACGACGGAGCCCAAGGCACCGAAGGACTTCGTGGCCCTGAGAACCGTGGATCCGACGATCATCCAGGAGATGCGCTACTTCACCCCGCACAACTTCGTCGGCGAGCGCATCGACGGCTACCAGCAGCCGATGTGCATCCTCACCCGCCCCGCCGCCGAAGCCCTCCACAGGGCGCAGCTCACCCTGCTGCGCAAGGGCTATACCCTCAAGGTCTACGACTGCTACCGGCCGCAGCGGGCCGTGAACCACTTCGTGCGCTGGGCCAAGGACCTCGGCGACCAGGCGATGAAGGGCGAGTTCTACCCGAACGTCGACAAGACCCGACTGTTCGCGGACGGCTACATCGCCGAGAAATCCGGCCACAGCCGCGGCTCGACCATGGATCTCACCATCGTGAAGCTCCCCGCCAGGCCGACCCGGCCCTACCATCCCGGACAGCCGCTGGTGCCCTGCTTCGCGCCCAAGGACGAGCGTTTCCCCGACAACTCCGTCGACATGGGCACCGGATTCGACTGCTTCGACACCCTCGCGCACACACTTGACCCGCGCATCCAGGGCGAACAGCGCGCCAACCGCCTGCTGCTCAAGAACACCCTCGAGGGCCTCGGATTCGTGAACCTCGCCGAGGAGTGGTGGCACTACACGTACAAGCCCGAGCCCTATCCGGACACCTATTTCGACTTCCCCGTGTCCTCCAGTTCGCTCGTCGGCGGCCAGTGAGCAACCTCCGGAAGATGTCCCTCCTCTGATCGGATACAGTCCGCGCGTGTCCGAAACTCAGCACTCAACTGACAACTTCGCACCGGACTCGCACTGTTCGAGTTGCGGAGCGCCCTACGGAGAGGGCGTTTCCGGCTGGCCGCGCACCTGCCCGTCCTGCGGGACCGTCGCCTACCGCAATCCGCTGCCGGTGGCGATCGCGCTCCAGCCCGTGTACGACACCAAGGGCACGGCCCTGGTCGTCATCACCCGGACCGTCGCCCCCGCGCGCGGGGGCACGGCACTGCCCGGCGGCTACATCGACGACCGGGAGGACTGGAGGCAGGCCGTCGTACGCGAGCTCAAGGAGGAGACCGGCATCGACGCGGCCGCCCGGGACGTGCGGCTCGTGGACGCCATGAGCTCGCCCGACGGTCACCTGCTGCTGTTCGGACTCCTCCCGGAGCGTCCCGTGGAAGGGCTCCCGCCGGCCGCCCCCACGGACGAGACCGAGGGCTGGCAGCTGTTGCGCAGGCCCGAGGAACTCGCGTTCCCGCTGCACACCGTGGCCGTACGGGCCTGGTTCGAGGGCCGGTACTGAGCGACGCGGCTCAGCCGAGCCCCCGCACCCGCACCGGGTAGGGGGGCTCGGCGGAACCGCCCTCCCGCTCCCGGGTGACCACCACCCGAGGGCCCTGCCTCCGGGCGACGTAGCGTTCGATCTCCGGCTCGTCCCACCCGCCGCCCGCGTCCGGCACGACCAGACCGCCTCCCGTGCGGCCACGCGCGGGTGCCCACACCTCCAGCTCGACCCGGTCGTCCACGCCGCGCACGGGGACGACCGCACCCGCGCGCGCGAACACCGGTATCCGCGACAGCGGCGCGTCGACGAGCACCTGCGCCGGACCCTCGTACGCCGCCTCCGTCGCGGTGTCGTACCAGCGGCCCCTCGGCAGCTGCACCGCACGCCGGTCGGCACCCGGATCCAGCACCGGAGCCACCAGCAGAGCATCCCCGAGCAGAAACGTGTCCTCGCAGTCGCGCAGCGCCCGGTCCTCCGGCGCCCCCCACCACAGCGGCCGCACAAAGGGGGCGCCGGTGCGCCGCGCCAGATGCGCCAGCGTCATGAAGTACGGCAGCAGCCGCCGCCGTTCGAGCAGCGCCACGCGCGCGTGCTCCAGCACCTCGGCGCCGAACTCCCAGGGCTCCCGACGCCCCGCCCGCAGACTTGCATGGGTGCGGAACAGTGGCAGATACGCGCCGAGCTGGAACCACCTCAGATACAGCTCCGGCGACGGACTGCCGTCGAAACCGCCCACGTCCGGACCTGAGTACGGCACCCCGCACAGACCGAGCCCCAGCACCAGCGACAGCGAGGCCCGCAGCCCGGGCCAGCCGGTCGCCACGTCCCCGGACCAGGTGCCCCCGTACCGCTGCATCCCCGCCCAGCCCGACCGGGAGAACAGGAAGGGCCGCTCCCCGGGCGACAGCTCGCGCAGCCCCTCGTAGCCCGCCCGGGCCATGCAGAGCGCGTACACGTTGTGCGCCTCCCGGTGGTCGCCCCCGCGTCCCTCCAGGGCGTGCCGGGCCGACCGCGGCAGGGTGAGCTCCCCGAAGGCGTTGAACGACGTCGGCTCGTTCATGTCGTGCCAGAACCCGGCGAAGCCCTGCCCGAGGCGCTCCTCGTAGAGTCCGCCCCACCACTTGCGCACGCGCGCGTGCGTGAAGTCCGGATAGACCGACTCCCCGGCCCACACCACACCGCGCACCGTCCGCCCGGAGGCGTCCCGCACGAACGCGTCCACGGCCGAACCGCTGTCGTACACGGCGTTGCCCGGCGCCGCCTTGACGGCCGGGTCGACGATCGACACCAGCCGGATCCCGTCCCGGCGCAGCTCCTCGGCGAGCTGCGGCAGCTTCGGGAACCGCTTCCGGTCGACCGTGAACACCTGGTGGTCGTCGTAGTGGTCGATGTCCAGGTGCACGGCGTCCAGCGGCAGCCCGCGCTCCTGGTAACCGGCGACGATCCGGCGCACCTCCTGCTGGCTGCCGAAGCCCCACCGCGCGTGCTGATGGCCGAGCGCCCACGCCGGCGGCAGCGCGGGCGCCCCGGTCAGCGAGGCCCAGGTGTGCAGCACGCGCGCGGGGGCGCCCACCATCACCCAGCAGCGCAGCGGCCCGCCGTCCATCCGCAGCTCGCAGCGCCCCGCCCGGTCGTGCCCGGACCCGGCGCCCTCCTCGCCCTCGCGCAGCACGACCGTGCCGTCCCACGTGGTGTCGTGGAACACCAGATGCGTGCCGGCGTCGGCCACCACCAGCTGCACCGGCATGGTCACGTACAGGGGATCGTCGCCGGGGCCGAACGCCCGGCCGGGGTCGGTGTTCCACAGCCGGTACGTGCCGTCCCGCAGCCGGGGCCCGGACGACCGGCCGCCCAGACCGAAGAAGCGCGCGTCCGCCGCCACCTCCGACCGCTGCATCCAGCGCGCCGTGCCCCCGCCGACCGGCTCCCACCAGCGCGGCGGCAGATCCCGCCGCAGGGTCACGCCACCCGGCGTACACACCTCCACCGCGCCGCGCCGCGAGACGGTGACCGTCACCCGCTCGGCCACGACCCGCCAGCCACCGTCCTTGTCCGGCTCCAGCACCGCGCGCGGATCCGGCTCCGGACAGCCCCCCGCCAGCGCGTACGACGGCTGCGGACCCGCCCCGTCCCATCCCCAGAACACCGCCCCGTTCACCGCCACGGTGATCCGCAGCTCGGACCGGCCGAACCGGATCAGTCCGCCACCCGGCCCCGGCTCCACGCTCTCCACCTGCCCCGGAACCCGCGCCCGCTCGGCACCCCGCCGCGGCAACCCGGCGGCGTCGATCTGCCGCCTGCGCCACGCCGCCCGTACGGTACGCAACCCCCGAGCCGCCCTCCCCGAGCCCACCACACTCACCGAACGCACCAGGTCACGACCGTCCATGCTGCTCACCCTGCCACTGAGCACCCCACACGCGCGTGTCGTTCAACTGCCGTTCACCCGTGCCAGGACCACATCTTCACGACGCCGACTATGTGGGGTACACCCTGGTGCAGAAGTCGATCACATGGCATCGTCCCTGTCAGCCGCGTCACGCGCACACCCCAGCCCGTGCGCGGACCGACGCACACGACGCGCACAGCCCGGGAGCCGCCCCCATGACGACCGCGAACCCCCAGCCGCTCTGGCAGCCCGATCCCGAGCGGATCGCCCAGGCACGCATCACCCAGTTCCAGGCATGGGCCGCCGAGCACCACGGTGCCCCGGCCGAAGGCGGCTACCCCGCCCTCCACCAGTGGTCCGTCGACCAGCTGGACACCTTCTGGAAGGCCGTCACGGAGTGGTTCGGCGTCCGCTTCTCGACGCCCTACGCGCGCGTGCTCGGCGACCGCGCCATGCCCGGCGCCCAGTGGTTCCCCGGAGCCACCCTCAACTACGCCGAGCACGCCCTGCGCGCCGCGGCCGACCGCCCGGACGCACCCGCCCTCCTGCGCGTCGACGAGACCCACGAACCGCGCCCGGTGACCTGGTCCGAGCTGCGCCGCCAGGTCGGCTCCCTCGCCGCCGAACTCCGCGCCCTCGGGGTCCGCCCCGGCGACCGCGTCAGCGGCTACCTGCCCAACATCCCCGAGGCCGTCGTCGCCCTGCTCGCCACGGCCGCCGTCGGCGCCGTCTGGACCTCCTGCGCCCCCGACTTCGGCGCCCGCAGCGTCCTCGACCGCTTCCAGCAGGTCGAACCCGTCGTCCTGTTCACGGTCGACGGCTACCGCTACGGCGGCAAGGAGCACGACCGCCGCGAGATCGTCGCCGAACTGCGCCGCGAGCTGCCCACCGTGCGCGCCGTCGTCCACATCCCGCTGCTCGGCACCGCGGCCCCCGAGGGCGCCCTGGAATGGGCGGCGCTGACGGCCGGGGACACCGAGCCCGACTTCGAGCAGGTCCCCTTCGACCACCCGCTGTGGGTGCTGTACTCCTCCGGCACCACCGGCCTGCCCAAGGCCATCGTCCAGTCCCAGGGCGGCATCCTGGTCGAGCACCTCAAGCAGCTCGGCCTGCACTGCGACCTCGGCCCCGAGGACCGCTTCTTCTGGTACACCTCGACCGGCTGGATGATGTGGAACTTCCTCGTCTCCGGCCTGCTCACGGGCACGACGATCGTCCTGTACGACGGAAGTCCCGGCTACCCGGACACGGGCGCCCAGTGGCGGGTCGCCGAACGCACCGGGGCCACCCTCTACGGCACCTCCGCCGCCTACGTCATGGCCTGCCGCAAGGCCGGCGTCCACCCCGCGCGCGACCACGACCTCTCCAAGGTGAAGTGCGTCGCCACCACTGGCTCGCCGCTGCCGCCGGACGGCTTCCGCTGGCTGCACGACGAGTTCGCGGAGAGCGGGGCCGACCTGTGGATCGCCTCCGTCAGCGGCGGCACCGACGTCTGCTCCTGCTTCGCCGGCGGCGTACCGACCCTCCCGGTGTACACCGGCGAACTCCAGGCGCCCGGCCTCGGCACCGATCTGCAGGCCTGGGACCCCAGCGGCAAGCCCGTCATCGACGAGGTCGGCGAGCTGGTCGTCACCAACCCGATGCCCTCCATGCCGATCCGCTTCTGGAACGACCCCGACGGCAGCCGCTACCACGACAGCTACTTCGACACCTACCCCGGCGTCTGGCGGCACGGCGACTGGATCACCGTCACCTCACGCGGCACCGTGATCATCCACGGCCGCTCCGACTCCACCCTCAACCGGCAGGGCGTGCGCATGGGCTCGGCCGACATCTACGAGGTCGTCGAGCGCCTGCCCGAGATCAGGGAGTCCCTCGTCATCGGCATCGAGCAGCCCGACGGAGGCTACTGGATGCCGCTGTTCGTGCACCTCGCGCCCGGCGTCGTCCTCGACGAGGCACTGCTGAACCGCATCAGGCAGACCATCCGCGAACAGCTGTCGCCGCGCCACGTACCCGACGAGATCATCGAGGTACCGGGCGTCCCGCACACCCTGACCGGCAAGCGCATCGAGGTCCCCGTCAAGCGCCTGTTGCAGGGCACGCCCCTGGAGAAGGCGGTCAACCCGGGCTCCATCGACAACCTCTCCCTGCTCGGCTTCTACGAGGAACTCGCCCGCAAGCGCGCCTGACCCCCGTAGGCGGCCTCGGACCTGCCCGGCACGGCGGTGACGTCCGAGGCCGGCCGCGCGGCGTCGGCAGGCTCCAGCCGCCGGCCCTGATCCGCCCACGCAACCATCGCGTTTCGTCCCTGCCGCCTGGCCGGCAGCGAGGCGCGGGCCCGGCCGGCGGCGCCGGTCACCGCCGGGAACGCCGGAGCGTCGACGCCGCACCGCGTGCAGACCGTCGCGTCAAGGCGTGGACAGGTATTCGGGGGCGGCCCACGCGACGTCGTCGACCGCAAGCCATGGCGCAACCGCAACGGCCCTGGGCGTCACACCCGCGAAGGCCAGGACATCCCGATGAAGGTGGGACTGGTCGGCGTAGCCGATCTCCGCCGCCACCTGTGCGGCGCTGTGACCCGCGGCCAGGCGGTGGGCCGCGTGGTCGAAACGGACAAGCTGAGCGGCGCGCTTGGGGCTGAGACCGATCTGGGCGCGGAACCGGGACCACAGACGCTTACGGCTCCAGCCGACCTCGGCTGCAAGCGGCTCGACCCGAACCCCTCCCAGGTTCGTGACCATCTGCCCCCACACGAAGGCGACCTCAGGATCGACCGCCCGGCCAACCTCGTGTCGTCGTAACAGCGCGGCCCCCACGA
This sequence comes from Streptomyces sp. NPDC002076, assembly GCF_053593835.1. Classification (NCBI taxonomy): domain Bacteria; kingdom Bacillati; phylum Actinomycetota; class Actinomycetes; order Kitasatosporales; family Streptomycetaceae; genus Streptomyces; species Streptomyces sp. NPDC002076. The sequence continues at coordinate 5,701 of NZ_JBSFDI010000017.1, read as the reverse complement.
TCGCGAACCGGTCGTCCCATGACCGGGCAGCGCGCAGTTGCTCATGGGTGCGCGCAGCGTCGCGGCCCCAGAGGTCATCGAGCGAGACCACCATCCCGCCCAACTCCGAAGAGACGCCCAGCACCGCGTGCGCCACCACCGGTGACAGCCGCACCTGCAGGCACTCGATGTCACGGCCGCGCCCTCGAACGCCGCTGGGCACGAGTCCGACGACGACACTGCCGTTCTGCCGGCAGCCGCTGATGTCATCGACGGCGAGCGGCCCGTCGCCCAGGTCGATGGCCACCGTGACAGCCGGATACGGGACAACGCCCAGGTCGACGAAGTCCGTGGTACGAGCCCGGAATCCGGCCATGCTGGCCCCCGGCAGCAGGCCGGGCCGCGACGGGGTGGCGATGTCCCACACCGTTGCGGCGTCATGAGCCGACTCGGCGGATCGCATGGCGTCAAGCTACGCGACATTCATCCAAGACGCGATGTCGCCGACGCGACGACACTGACGGCTCCTGCAAGCACCGCGGACCAGAAAGGACCGCTCGTGACGCACTCGCCGATCGACCCGTTCACGCCGGCCGTCGAACTCGCCGCAGCCATACGCCGAAAGGAGGTGAGCCCGGTCGAGGTGGCGGAGCGCTGTCTCGAGCGGATGGACGAGCTCGACCCCCGGCTGAACGCCTTCTGCCACCGGGCCGACGACGACGTCCGCAAAGCCGCGGCTGCCGCGTCCGACGCGGTGGCGCGGACCCCGTCGACCGAAGACCTCCCGCCGTTCCATGGCGTCCCGCTGCCGATCAAGGACCTGCTCGACGTGGCCGGATGGCCCACCACCCATGGGTCCGCCGGCGCCGCGCAGGCGCCGGCCGCAGCATCGGACCCGGTCGTGCAACGGTTCGTGGACGCGGGGTTCATCCTGCTCGGCAAGACCACCACCTCCGAGTTCGGTGCCCTGCCCTTCACCGAGAGCGAAGCCCTGGGCATCTCGCGCAACCCGTGGAACCCCGATCGCACGCCGGGCGGGTCGTCGAGCGGAGCGGGCGCTGCCGTCGCCGCCGGTATGGCGCCCATCGCCCACGCCGAGGACGGCGGCGGGTCGATCCGCATCCCCGCGTCGTGCAACGGCCTCGTCGGGCTCAAACCCACCCGCGGCCTGGTCACCAACGCGACCGTCAGCGTGGAAGGCCTCGGCACCAGCGGCGTACTCACCCGCACGGTGGCGGACACCGCGGCCGCCCTCGATGTGCTCGCGCGCCACGACCCGGCCGCGTGGTGGTCACCCCGGACCCCGCACAGGTCCTTGGCCACCGCGCTGGAGACGGACCTGCCGACCGGGCTGCGGATCGGTGCGCTCACCGACTCTCCGATCGACGGGACAGGCGTGCACCCGGCGTGTGCCGAAGCCGTCGCCGTCACTCTACGGACGCTCGAATCGGCCGGTCACCACGTCGTCGACACGCGCCTTCCGCTGCCCCCGACCGACGAGCTGGTGGCGGCGTTCACGACCATCTGGAACGTCGGCGCTGCCGGGATCGCACTCGCGGACCCGGACCGCATCGAGCCCCACAACCGTGCCCTGCGTGACGCGGCACGATCGATCGACTCGTGGTCCTACGCGGAAGGGGTGAGGAAGACCCAACAGTTGTCGCGGCGCATCGTCGAAGGCTTCCTCGCCCGCTTCGACCTCCTGGTCACGCCCATGATGGCGTGCCTCCCGCCGCTCGTCGGTGCCTGGCGGGCAGGCAGCGACGACGATCCCCTGACGGCGCTGCGGAACAGCTATCCGATGGGGGTGTTCACGTCGGTGTTCAACGTGACAGGCCAACCGGCGATCTCGGTCCCTCTCCACCACGACGACACCACCGGCCTGCCCGTCGGCGTCCAGATCGTCGCTGCGCCATGGCGGGAGGACCTCCTGATCCAGGCGTCTCGCACCCTCGAACTCGCACACCCGTGGGCCGATCGCCGGCCGCCCGTCAGCTGAGCACGAGGCCCTTCCCAAGGCAGACCAGAGGTCCCGTTGTCAGTGCCGCCGGTTACGGTGAGTGAGCATTGATCGACCACGCACATTGGGGGAAACATGGTGCACACCGACCACCAGACCATGCGACGCGTCCTGCGCCGAGAGATCGCCGGCACCATCGGCCTGCTCACCGACGAACACGACTTCAGCGCCATGCGGCGCTACCGCAGCTTCACCTTCGACGACCACGCGACCTACCTGAAGCAGGTCGAGGCCGTTCTCAAAGCCCGCGCAGCCCAGGGCACCCACACCACACTCGCCCTGTTCGACCCCGAGGACTACGCCGCCTACTGCGCGGAAACCGGCCTCGACCCGGAAGCCCCGACCACCCGGACCCGCTTCACCGCCGAACTGGCGGCCACCGGCCCCACCATCCCCTACGACGGCCAACCCCTCGCCACACTCGTACCCGCCCTCGTCGACGAAGCCGTACGTCAGGCGACATGGGAGTACGCCACCACCCTGCTGTCCCGCCTCGGACCCTGCCCCACCTGCGGCGAGGACATCGGCAGGGCGGCCTTCACCCGCGCCTCCGACCTCCTGGTCCGCATCCTCGACACCGCACCGCCCCGCGATCGGCACCTCGTCTGCAGCGTCTCCGGATCTCCGGAGACCCTCGTCTCCGTCCTGCACGGCGACCAGGACGACGACGGCGGCATCCGCCTCGACGAGGCCGAGGCCCTGGAATTCACCAGCGTCCTCGCACTCGGCCTCGCCACCCGAAGCCCCGGCGGACTCGTCCTGCGCACCAGCGCCCCGGACACGCCCGACCGCGTCTACGGCTGGCGACTGCGCTCCGGCGGCCTCGAACCACTCACCGCCTCCGAAGTGTTCGACGCCTACTGCACCGACATCGAATCCGGCGACCTCATCGCCCCGGAACCCGACGTCGACTACTGCGAGCCCCCCGACCTCGGGGACGAGAACACGGCACCCGGCCACCGGCACTGACCGAACCGGCGCGCCGGTCCCCGCCGACCGCGCCGACAGCACGCCGAACGCATGCCGAGCGCACCAGGGGCGCCCCACCCGAAGGCGGGACGCCCCTGCACCCGGCACACGCGACGCGCCGCCGGTACGGCTACTCGCCGGACAGCACTGCCTGCGCCGCGCTGCGCGCTTCCTCGGCGCTGTCCGCGGCACGCGCGGCCGCCGCGGCCCGCTCGCACTGCGCCAGCGTGTACTTCGCCAGCGTCGCCCGGACATAGGGAATCGACGCCGCACCCATGGACAGGGAGGTGACACCCAGACCGGTCAGCACACAGGCCAGCAGCGGGTCGGACGCGGCCTCACCGCACACACCACAGCTCTTGCCCTCGGCCCTGGCCGCCTCCGCGGACAGTGCGACCAGGTCCAGCAGCGCCGGCTGCCACGGGTCCTGAAGCCGGGACACCGCGCCCACCTGCCGGTCGGCCGCGAACGTGTACTGCGCGAGGTCGTTGGTTCCCAGCGACAGGAACTCGACCTCCTGCAGGATCGAACGCGCCCGCAGCGCGGCCGACGGGATCTCCACCATCGCGCCGAACTTCGCCTGCAGCCCCGCCTCACGGCAGGCGTTCGCGAACGCCTTCGCGTCCGCACGGTCCGCCACCATGGGCGCCATGACCTCGAGATAGACCGGCAGCCCCTCGGCGGCCTTCGCCAGCGCGGTCAGCTGCGTGCGCAGGATCTCGGGGTGGTCCAGCAGCGTGCGCAGACCCCGCACGCCCAGCGCCGGGTTCGGCTCGTCGGCCGGGGTCAGGAAGTCCAGCGGTTTGTCCGCACCCGCGTCCAGCACCCGCACGACCACACGACCCTCGGGGAACGCCTCCAGCACCTGCCGGTAGGCCTCCACCTGCTTCGCCTCGGAAGGAGCGTTCTTGCTGTCGTCCAGGAACAGGAACTCGGTACGGAACAGACCGACGCCCTCGGCCCCGGCCTCCACAGCGGCAGGCACGTCCGCCGGACCGCCCACATTGGCGAGCAGCGGCACCTTGTGCCCGTCCGCGGTCGCACCCGGCCCGGTCGAGGCGGACAGCGCGGCCTTGCGCTCGGCGGCCGCGGCCTCCAGCTCCGCCTTCTTCGCCTCGCTCGGGTTCACGAAGATGTCGCCGGTGCTGCCGTCCACGGCGATCACCGTGCCCTCGGTCAGCTCACCGGCACCCGGCAGCGCCACGACCGCCGGCACACCCAGCGCCCGCGCCAGGATTGCGCTGTGGCTGGTCGGCCCGCCCTCCTCGGTCACGAAACCGAGCACCAGGGAGGGATCCAGCAGCGCGGTGTCGGCGGGAGCAAGATCCCGCGCCACGAGCACATAGGGCTGGTCGCTGTCCGGGACACCCGGCATCGGAACGCCCAGCAGCCGGGCGACGATACGATTCCGCACATCGTCGAGGTCGGCCACGCGGCCGGCGAGGTACTCACCGGCACCGGCCAGCAGCTCCCGGTACGCGGCGAACGCGTCGTACACCGCACGCTCGGCCGTGCTGCCGACGGCGATCCGCCGGTCCACGTCCGCCATCAGCTCGGGGTCCTGCGCCATCATGGCCTGCGCCTCGAGCACGGCCTGGGCCTCGCCCCCGGCCAGATTGCCGCGCGCCATCAGATCGGCGGCCACGGCGTCCACGGCCTGGCGGGCGCGCCCCTGCTCACGCTCGGCCTCCTGCGCGGGGATCTGCTTGGCCGGCGGCTCCAGCACCGCCGTACCCATGTGCCGAACCTCGCCGATCGCCACGCCATGGCTCACGCCGACGCCTCGCAGCGTTGTCTCCATCTCACCCGTCTCCGATAGTGCGGCGGGTCCCGCCGCCGCGGTGGTTGTCCTGATCGCCGTCCGACGACGGCACTGCCGTCAGTTCCAGGCGAAGAGACTGTCGCCGGCCTTCACGTCTCCGCTGTCACGGACGTCGGAGAGAGACTCGGCGGTGGCTTCGAGGGCGACGACGGGGCACACCGGGGACTTGCCGGCGGCCTCGACCGCGGAGGGGTTCCAGCGCACGACGGCCTGGCCGCGCGTCACCGTGTCGCCCTTGTTGACGAGCACCTCGAAACCCTCGCCGTTGAGCTGCACCGTGTCGATGCCGAGGTGGGTGAGCACGCCGTGCCCACTCTTGTCCACCACGACGAAGGCGTGCGGGTGCAGGGAGACGATGACGCCGTCCACGGGCGCCACGGCCTCGGACGGCTCACGCACGGGGTCGATGGCGGTGCCCGGGCCGACCATGGCCCCGGAGAAAACCGGATCCGGCACTTCGGCCAGTCCGATGGCCCGTCCAGCGAGCGGGGACGTCACGGTGGTCATGGGAAGCCTCCCAAGGAGTGGAGCTTGCTTACGGGCCGTCACTGCCTGTGCCGGACGGCGCTGGCAGCAGCGTATGTCAGATGAACTGGTGGTTCCGTATAGAAGCTACCAGTTAGTGGTCTAGACCACCAGCTCCATGGATTTGCACCGCCTTCGAGACTCCGTGTACAGTCGTACTCCTGCTTGGGGCGGAGCGCCGCAAGAGCGCCCACTCAGCAGAACCCAAACTCGTCAGATCCTATCTCTGGATCCGCTTCTGCATGTCCGCAGAGGGGTGGTCAGAGAGACGGAAAAAGCCTGGTAGAGTTTGAAACACCGAAGGGAAGCGCCCGGAGGAAAGCCCGAGAGGGTGAGTACAAAGGAAGCGACCGTTCCTTGAGAACTCAACAGCGTGCCAAAAATCA